>CAZCZY010000062.1:0-8799 GCA_964503525.1 uncultured Candidatus Saccharibacteria bacterium | reverse complement strand
AGCCTGTTTAAGCTCGATAAAGATTTTGTACTAAAACCTGACCTGGCCGAATCTGTCACCGTTAGCCCCGACCAAAAGATCTACACCATTGTCCTTAAGCAAAACCTCAAGTGGCATGATGGTGTTGCACTCACCGCAAGTGATGTCCTCTTTACGATCAAATCAATCCAAGATCCCAATTGGAACTCGCCGCTCAATCTCGGCTTTAAAGGAATTGCAGTCGCAAAAGTCGACGACCGTACGGTGACTTTTACCTTGCAAGAAGTGTATGCGCCATTTCAATCCACACTCACCTTTGGAATCTTACCCGAACATCTTTGGGCACAGGTACAAGGCACCAACGCGACATTAGCTGAGCTAAACTCCAAGCCGATTGGATCCGGACCATATAAATTTAACGAGCTCACCAAGGATCGTAGCGGCGTTATCAAGAAATATAATCTTCAAGCCAACGCGGAGTATCACAATGGTCCGGTGTTTATCAGCGACCTCAACGTCACCTTTTACGAACAACCGACCGATCTTGTGCAAGCGTACCGCGACAATGACATCGATGTGATTAGTGGCGTCCCCTTTGCTGATAAATCAAAGGTCGAAGGTACCGGCACGCAACTTCTGAGTCTCGCACTCCCCCGCTACGACGCAATTTTTATTAATGCCAACAACAACGGTTTGGTGCGACCGGCGCCTGTTCGACAAGCGCTCTCACACGCCATCAAAAAAAGTGATTTAGTCGATAAAGTCTTGCTTGGTAACGGACAAGTCGTAAATTCACCGCTGATTCCCGGCTCAATGGGTTTTACGGCGGACGTGCAGGTCTACGGATATGACGTTGCCAAGGCGACGGAGCTTTTGAAAACCGAAGGATTTGAACAAAAAGAAGGCGGACATTGGTTTAAGGGCGCAGATAAATTGGCCTTGCAAATTGTCACCGCCGATACACCAGAGAATGTCCAGCTTGCAACCCTCATCAAAGGATTTTGGGAAGCGATTGGCATCGAAACAGAAGTGATCAGCGCCCCTGTCGCAGAGTTACAACAAACGTATATCCGCGAACGCAAATATCAAACGCTCGTGTTTGGCGAAGTAATTGGCGCTGATCCAGATTTATATCCTTTTTGGCATTCGACACAAATTGCCGACCCCGGATTAAACTTGACCTCATTTTCAAACGACGATTTGGATAAAATGCTCGAAGTCGCGCGTCAGACCGTTGACGTTGCGCAACGAACCGCTAAGCAGACAGAAATTAGCCAACTGCTTGCCCGAGAACTGCATGCTATCTTTTTATACAGCCCCAACTATTTAATGGCCGCAGACGGCAATATCAAAGGGATTGATTTAAAAAATATTAATTTACCATCGGATCGCTTTAACCAGATCCAACAGTGGTACGTCAGCACAAAGCGCGTACCTACACCGCCTACACAGTAGGCTTTTACCCACAGTTAATTTATTTATAAAGGAGTTACACTACTTATTATGATTGCTAAAATTACAGGCGACGCATACGCCGGTGCGCCACGCGCGGGCGACCGCGCAGAACAACCTCATCAGGCTCGTCCGGCGCGAACTAACCGACCACACGATAGCCGTCCCAGCGACGGTCGCGGCGGTGGTCGGCCAGGCGCAAGTCCTAGCAGCCGACCTGGCCAAGGTCGCCCTCAACAAAAACGCCGTTTTGGTAGCGGAGGTGGCGGTGCGCACAGCGCAGGTGCTGGAGGAGCCAGAACTGGAGGCGGTGGCAGCCGCGGTGGACAGCGTGGCGGAAGTGGCCACGGCGGCGGAAGCGGCCGACCGCGGGACAAATTTGTTCGTCGCGCTGGCAAACCAGCTGGACCACGCTACCGCATGGAAATTTCTACCGAGCAGGAGACACTGGAAGTACCGCCGGTAGCCGCGGGCCGCTTGCGCCTATTTTTCTTGGGTGGACTAGAAACTCCCGGAGAGCGCAACATGGCCGTGCTCGAATATGGTGACGACATCATTACGATCGATTGCGGCTCGTGGTTTGCGGATGCAGAAGTCTTGCCGGGTATCGACTACGTCATTCCCAACTCAAAATATTTACAAGAAAATAAAAAACGCATCCGCGGGATGTTGTTTTGTCACGGACACTTGGATCATATCGGCGGCCTGCCACACATAGCACCACTGCTCGACTTTCCACCGGTCTACTCAACGCCGCTGACCAAAGCCCTGATCGAAAAACGACAGGAAGAATTTGGTAATGCTGCAAAATTCAAAATTACTACTTTTGTGCCGCGAGATATTTTGCAGCTCGGAAAATTTCGCATCGAAATTTTCCACATTAACCACAATATTCCTGAGGCCGTCGGGTTTGCGATCCATACGCCCGTCGGAACTATTGTGCACTCCGGTGATTTTAAGTTTGATTTGTCGCCGACGTTTGGAAAACCAGCTGATGTCGGTCACATTTCGCAAATCGGAGATAAGGGCGTGATGGCGCTGATGGTTGATTCGACCGATGCAGGCTACCCCGGCCATCAAATTTCTGAAGCCGATGTCAAAAAATCGCTCGACGAAATTTTCCGCAACGTCAAAGGACGCCTGATCGCGGTTACCTTTGCCTCGCTGCTGATGCGCGCGCAAATGTTAATCGACCTCGCAGAAAAATATGGCCGCAAAATTATTATTGAAGGCCGCGGCATGAAGGCGCACATCGATATCGCCCACAAACTTAAGCTACTCCGTATAAAACCAGGCTCAGTGATCGAAGCCCGTGCCATGCGCGACTACCCCGATAGCAAAATATTAATCATCGGTACCGGTGCACAGGCTGAGGAGTACGCCATGCTCATGCGCGTTGCAAACGGTGAGCATCAACATCTAAAGATTAGACCAGGCGATACGGTTTTATTTTCTTCGTCAGTTATCCCCGGTAACGAACGTGGCATCGAAGCGCTCCAAGACTCATTGACGCGCCAGGGTGCCGACGTAATTGAACGTTCGATTATGGACGTGCATGCGGGTGGCCACGGAAAAAATGAGGATCTAAAACTTATGATGAATCTGACGCGTCCAAAATATTTGCTACCGATGCACTCAAACTACGCGCGCCGCAAAAAGTGTGCTGAGTTGGGTGTCGAAGTCGGCATTCCATTCCAAAATAGTTTTGTCATTGAGAACGGTGACATCGTTGAATTTGATCCGACCGGACAGGCCTTGCTCGGCAAACACAAAGTTCCTGCCGGGAATGTTTTGGTCGATGGGCTCGGCGAAGGCGACATCAGTCAGGTCGTTCTGCGCGATCGCAAAGAATTAGCCGCCGAGGGAATTCTCGTTGTTTTGGTAGCGACTGACGATCGCGGTCAAGCTGTACGTGAGCCAGAAATTATCAGCCGTGGTTTTGTCGCGCTCGAACACGCTCCGCAATTGCAAAAAGATTGTGTGATCAAGGTCAAAGAAATATTGGCGCAACAATCGAGTAAATCTGAGGTAAATGTCGACTTCTTAAACCAACAAATTCGTAACACGCTGGGCGAACTGATTTGGGGCAAGACCGAGCGTCGGCCCATGATTTTGCCGATTATAGTTCGTGCCTAAAGAGGCATTAAAAGCAACGGTGGCGCCAACATCGCGCCACCTGCTAGCATAGTGGCCATGCTAGAAAAATCAGCGACCGTAAAAACTGCGATAACAGGATTGCAACCAACCGGAAGCTTACACATCGGCAATTACGTAAGCTCCATACAGCAAGTGCTCGAACTTCAAAAAAAGTACGAGTGCGTGTTGTTTGTGGCGGATTTACATGCGATGACCGTCCCCTATGAGGCAGCGGCCTTGCGTGAGCGCGTAAAAGATTTAGTGCGGATTTACCTAGCAGCTGGAGTCGATCCCGAACGTTGTTTGATTTTTGTACAGTCACATGTTCCACAACACACGGAGCTCGCCTGGATTTTGAGCACCTTGCTGCCAATTGCCGAGCTAGAACGTATGACGCAGTACAAAGAAAAGTCCGAACAGCATAAATCGGTCAACGTTGGTTTATTTAGCTATCCGGTGTTAATGGCTGCCGACATTTTATTGTACGGCGCTGATGTCGTACCCGTGGGACAAGATCAGGCGCAGCACGTTGAGCTGACGCGACATGCTGCTCGTAAATTTAATACCCAGTTTGGTAAGACCTTTGTTGTACCAGAAGTTTTGGTAACCGAGAGTGCTCGCGTCATTGGCACTGACGGCCGACAAAAAATGTCTAAATCGATTGGCAATACGATTGATTTATTAGATAACACAGAAACGATTCGTAAAAAAATTCGAAAAGCAGTCGCGAACCCGCCGGCCCCCACTGAGTACGAAGGAAAAAAGCCAATTACCATTTTTGAATTGCACGACCAAATGTTTCCTTCAGTGACGACAAAAACACTCTCGCAGCAATGTCGATTGGAGAATCGTAATTGCGAACCATACAAAGAGTTAGTTGCCAAGAATTTTTCTGGTTTTTTGCAGCCGTTGCAAACGCGCTACAAAGAAATTGTCTCGCGCGGCGACGATTGGCTGATGCGATTGCTCACCTCCAATGCGGAACAAGCTCGCTCGCGTGCTGAGCGAACGATGGAAGTTGTTCGTAAAAAAGTCGGGTTGCGCTAAGGAACACTCTGTCGGACATATCCACAGGCAAGCCAACTAGATTTAAGCTTTTTTTAATCACGTCTATTCCATTATTGGCGGGTTAATATGTTAATCTCAAATCGATGAAACCCCAACCCACCTTAAAATGGATCGCCGGTACCTTAGATGTCGTGGCCCGAGCTGTTGCAGACCTCGAAAAGAGGTTTACAAAACAAGATACGCGTTTTGACGGCCTTGAGACTCGTTTTGACGGCCTTGAGACAAAGTTCGATAAAAATTTTGCTAACCTTGAGAAAAAGATTGACGATAATTCTAATCGAATCGACCGCAACATCGGGCACTATAAAAAACAAGAAGCCGAACTTGCCGCGGTCGGCGCAAAGTACAACCGCCACGAGCGCCGCATCGGCGGCCTAGAAACGCGGGTTTTTGGAAAATCTCAAACTGAATCGGCGTAAAAAAATTTTCATCCGGATAAAAAAAAGGCAAACAGTTGAGTTTGCCTTTGACTAACGTTAGCCCGCGACCGCCATGTCGGCCTGTAGCACTCCCACAGCCGGTGACGTGCGAAAACTGGACGTCAGTTCATCACGCGTGTACCGGATAAAGTGTTCGGCTATAACGGCCTTGGCAAATGCGCGGGGCATCAGCCGCCAGTTACTGCGAAACGCTTTAAACAGAAATTGCCAGTACTCCTTTCTGTATGAACGAAACAGACCCTGCACAGTCATCGAGCGCAACGCAACGCCAACCAGGCTGAGCCGCCAGGGACGACGCACATCGCGCGCAACGCCAACCCGCATGAGCATAGTGAAACTTCGGTCAAAGTACGCCCGTGGTTCGTACAATTGGCGAACCAACCAGAGGTAGCCCTCGTTCAATTGCTCCAGTGGCATCTTGGTGACGAAGTTTGGTGGATTGTCCACCATGTCCCCATCGTACTTCTTGAACAGACGTCCTTCCTTCTCCAACCGACGCCACAATTGTGTACCCGGCAAGGCGCCGAGGATTCCCACCATTGCCACGCTGATCGGACTTCTCTGGATGAACTCGGCCTGACGTTGAAAAATGGTCTCGTCATCCGAATCAAATCCAACGATGAACCCGGCCAAAACCTCTAACCCCGCAGCCGTGATGCGCTCAACTGAGACGTCCAACTCGGTGCGAAGATTCTGAAATTTCTGCGTCTCAATCAGTGATTCCCTCGATGGAGTCTCGATGCCAAGAAAAACAGCAGTAAAACCTGCCTTTGGTAATGCTTCCAAAAGCAGCGGTTCGTCGGCCAGATTGACCGACGCCTCGGTGTAGCAGTTGAATGGGTACCTGTGCCCCACCTGCCAGTCCGCAATCACATGCAACATTTCTAAGGCCGCTTTTTTGTTGCCAATGAAGTTGTCATCGACCAAAAAAAGGCTGCCCCTAAAACCTGTTGCGTAAATGGCGTCGAGTTCGGCGACCATCTGTTGTGCTGACTTGATTCTGGGCTTACGCCCGTACAACTCGATGATGTCGCAAAACTCACACTTGAACGGACAGCCTCGTGAGAACTGCACGCTCATGTTGAAGTAGCCGTTTTTCTTGAGTAGGTCAAAGCGCGGTACGACGGCACGTTCCATTTCGGGACGTGTGTCGATCTGTGTTCGCCGCGGTGCGTGGCCTTGCTCAAACAGCATGCAGAATTCCGCCATGTAGTTCTCGACCTCACCAGCAATGATGAAGTCCACATCCGGTGCAGCCTCTGGATCGGAGCTGACAAACGGTCCGCCCGCAATCACTCGCTTCCCGGCGGTATGTACCTGCTGCACAATCTCGTCAAACGATTTACGCTGGATTCGCATGGCGGTTAGCATGACAACCGTGCACCACTTGAGATCTTTTTCTCCCAGTGGCTCGATGTTTAAGTCAACCAGTCGCACTTCCCAATGCTTGGGCAAGAGCGCTGCCACCGTGAGAAGTCCAAGTGGCGGATACATGCCGGGTCGTCCGACGATCCGGCGACTAAATTCAAAGCCCCAAAAAGTAGCGGGGAACTTTGGGTAAACCATAAGACAGCGAATAGGAAAATCTGGCGCATGCATGGCTATGCTCCCTTCAAGCCCCTTGTTAGAGGCTTACGTTGTTAACGAACTAACTAATCAAACTTGTCCCATGTGGGTCAAAACACTATTGCACACGTCTCTACGAGCAACAAACTGTGTTGCAAATTGCGCAACTCTGGTCAAGCCCTAAACGGTGCAATCAACTCGGCCAACTCATTTCGGCGCGTACTTAGAATATCGCTCGACTTGGCCTCGAGATTAAGTCGTATTACGTTCTCGGTGTTAGACGGGCGCAAATTCATGTGCCAATCCGAGAAATTTACCGACAAGCCATCCAGATGCGAGAGGTCTGCTCCCTTGAAATGTTCCTCGACGGCCGCGAGCAACCCAGTCTTATCGGTCACATCTAAATTGATCTCACCTGACTGATGATATTTTTTGAGCGGCTCGAGAAGTTGGTGCAACGGGAGTTTTGCTTCTGTAAGCAGCTCCAACATTTCTAACATGGCAAAGTTGCCGTCATCGACGCTATAGAAATCCTTAAAATAATAGTGCATGGATTGTTCGCCGCCAAAAACTGCGCGCTCTTTTCGCATGGCCTGTTTTACAAACGAGTGTCCCACACGTGTCTCGACTGGTCGACCGCCCGCTTTTTTTATTTCCTCCGGTACTACCCATGAGGAACGAACATCATACAAAACCGTTTCGCCCGGATGCTTGAGCAACTGTCGCTGCGCAATCAACGCCGTCACTAAATCACCGCGCACGGTATCCCCCGTTGCGGTCACAAACCCAACGCGGTCACCATCGCCATCAAAGGCTATACCTAAGGCGCACTTTTGCTGCTTGATTGTGGATTTAAGTGTGATCAGCGTTTCGGGATTGTGCGGATTTGGCTGGTGATTGGGAAACCGTCCGTCTAGGTCTGTAAAGAGTGGCACCACTTCGATTTGTGGAAAGCGCGCCAAGACCGCGGGTGCCGTTAAGCCCGCCATTCCATTGCCGGTGTCGAGCGCTACTTTGAAATTACCGATCACACGGTTGCGGGTAATCGCATCTAAATAGACGGCCGAGTAGTCCTTTTGGACTACGAGGCCGGGGACTGCTTTTCTATCGGGCATCCCTGCACGAACCAATGCCTGTATCTCCTTTAAGCCAGACTCGACGGAAAGGGCCGCGGCCCGCGCACCCGTCAACTTAAAACCGTTCTCATCCGGCGGTAGGTGTGACGCCGAAACAACCGCCGCACCATCATAGTCAGCTTGGTTCGCGCAAAAATATAAGTAGGGTGTACTAGCCAGGCCGATTACGTGCACTTCAACGCCCTCCTCGACGAGCCCTTTTACAAAACTTTTAAACAAGGATTCTGATGAGGGCCGAATGTCGTACCCGACCACGATTTTTCGGGCCTTAAGAAATTGCGCAAAAGCACGCGCAATCAAGTACGCCGAGCCCTCGTTGAGGTGATCCGGATATTTTCCACGAATATCGTAGGCCTTAAAGATCGAGGGATTGATATGCAGCATTGTCCACATGCTACGGGCCCTTGAGACGTCCGGCAAGACAGAGTATGTTGAGCAAGGCCTTCGGGACTGGAGCCAATTTTTCTGCCTCGACACTGTTCGAGAGGGAGGTTCATTATGAATTTGCCTGAGATGTTTCAAAAACTCTGCGACGCAGGCCACCCTCTCGGGCGAGGCGTGGTTCTTGAAGAGCATTTGCGTAACGGTGGCGGTCACGACATGGCAGCCACGATTTCAACCGTCCTTGCCAAATGGGAGCGCGAGCGCTTCAGGGAGGACGAGGGACGAGCATCAATCGATCAACGTCTTGTCACCGGCGCGTTTCCACTGGCCATTTCTCGACTGGAACACATCCTGATTTCGACGTCACACGGTTTATCGGAGCGCAGTGCTGCCATTGCCAAAGCGGTAGAAGATCTGCCAACGAAAACGGAGCGCAGCGTTTTACTCAGCTTGCTCCTAGCACGACGATCCGGCCCTCTCGCTGAATGCCTGTACGTTACAACTGGTTCGCCCGGGCAACCACCAGAAGCGTTTGAGACTCCAGGTCTTATGCGTTTGCTGCTCAAGTAACACGTTTGGGGAGTTCGATCACGAACTCCCCCCTTTTTTTTATGGCCCTAGAACGGGTTTACACTTAG
>CAZCZY010000061.1:0-5537 GCA_964503525.1 uncultured Candidatus Saccharibacteria bacterium | reverse complement strand
TTGAGCTTGTTGTTGTGGGGCGGGTGCGTTCTCCATTTATTTGTGGCTAGGCGGGTTAATTGGGCCGATTGTATCACGCCCACCACATTTTTTGCACGAACGTGTGCATAACAAAAAGCCCGCAATTTGCGGGCTTTTTTTGTTTACTCTGATTCGCCGCCTGGAGGTGGTTCTTTTCCGCCACCGCCACCGGGAGGTGCTGCTATGGGTACGCCTGTTTGTGGAAACATACCTTATTTAGGTTAGTTGATTAACAAATGAATACTACTAGGATGACGAACAAAGATCTTTTCTAAGTGCCACAATATTTTCACATAACGGGATAGGCAAAGCATAGCCATGAAATTCAATACATTTGAGCAAGAAACAACTGCTAACGATTGGATTGAGTCAGTTGAAGGCTTACAGGGCAATAAATTGGTACGATCGATTATTGATGACCATGTCTCCGCGTGGCTTCAGAAGGTACATCATGGCAAAGTTGTAGATCTCGGTTGTGGGACGGGGATATCTGCCCCACTTTGTTCGGAAGATATTGAGTACGTCGGGATAGATTCTTCTCCGACTCTTGTGGCACTTGCACACGAACGATACGGGGGACCTGGGCGCCATTTAGTTTGCGCTAGACTTGAGAATACTACGTTGCCAGATGGAGCTGCTGACGGCTGTTTTTCGATTGGAACCTGGCTACTACTGCCAGATCTTATGCGAGCGGCTAAAGAGCTGCACCGCATATTAAAAAAAGGCGCCACATTCATCGTAATATCACCCAATCCTGGATTTTTTCCGCATCTTCCAGCGCTCATGAAAAATGTTCAGCTGACGGATGAATTCTGTAAGGGTGATTTTCAGGCATCGCCAGGCCTCTTTTTAAGAGATGTCGTATTCTACAAACACGGACAGGAGTTTTTTTTATCAAGTTTTACTGACAATGGCTTAGAAATTGATGAAGCACCGAAATTTTATTCGCCGCTGAATGTCAATGGCATGGAGATTCCTTTTAACATTGAAATTGTAGGTCACAAAAAATAACAACGACCACCAAGCAGAATCTTTGATTGCTAAGTTGTTCGGTTCGCGCCACGCTGTTATTATCGCGTGTACATGCCATTTAAGCCCGTAAAAACACAAATCGAGTTCGCAAAACTGGACAAAGAGGTTTTGGAATTTTGGTCGAAGCGAAATATTTTCCAAAAAACGATCGATCAGCGGGAGAGTGGAAAAACCGGTGCACAAGGCCCCACTGAGTCAAAAGGCGACTGGGTCTTCTTTGATGGCCCGCCTGGCACCAACGGCAAGCCACACATTGGGCACATGCTTCAATCGTCCCTTAAGGATGTCTGGCCACGGTTCAAAACCATGCAGGGCTTTAGGGTTTTGCGAAAAGCCGGTTGGGACACTCACGGTTTGCCCGTCGAGTTACAAGCAGAAAAAGAACTTGGACTCGATTCCAAACGCGACATCCATGCGTACGGCCTCGTAAAATATATGGGCTATTGTCGCGACACCGTTTTTCGCTATCTCAAGGAGTGGGAGAAAGCGATCGCACGCATCGGACGATTTCTCGATACCTCTGACGCCTACGCAACGTTGACCAACGATTTTATTCAGTCGGATTGGTGGGTCATCAAGCAAGCGCATGAAAAAGGGTTGCTCTACAAGGACTTTAAAATTTTGCCGTACTGCGCACGCTGCGGGACGGGCCTTTCTAGTCACGAAGTCGCCCAGGGCTACAAAGAAGTTACCGACACATCCGTCTTTGTAAAATTCAAACTCAAGGACGAACCCAACACCTGGCTTCTCATCTGGACGACTACGCCGTGGACGTTGATAGCAAATGTTGCCGTTGCAGTAGGGTCAGAAATCAAATATGTTCGGGTTCGGCGAGAAAATGGCGAACGAATTATTTTAGCTAAGGAATTGGTGAGCAAAGTCTTTGGGGACCAAGAGATGGCGGCCTCAGTGACAGATGTAGGTGAAAAAGTCGAAATCGAAGAACAATTTGACGGTCATGCGCTGGCCGGCAAACATTACGCGCCACCGTTTAATTTTTTTACACCTGAAGAAGACGCTTTTTATATCGTGGCGGAAGATTTTGTTACCACTGAGGATGGTTCTGGCTTGGTCCACATGGCCGCATACGGCGAGGATGATTTTCGAGTGATCAAAAAATATAAGCTGCCGTTGATTCAACACCTCGATCTGGATGGAAAACTCAAACCCGCGGTGGCAAAATGGCAGGGCAAGTCTTTTAAAGAGGTTGACAAGGATGTTGTGCGCGAGCTCAAGGAGAGCGGCGCGTTGTTTAAGGCCCAGCCACACACGCACAATTATCCTTTTTGTTGGCGCTGTTCGACACCTCTGATTTACAACGCGCAATCGAGTTGGTTTATTAAGACGACTGCAATTCGTGACCAAATGATCGCGGCGAACAAAAAAATTAATTGGCAGCCGCCACACCTAAAAGATGGACGCTTTGGGAAATGGCTTGAGGACAATGTTGATTGGGCGATCAGCCGGGCGCGCTATTGGGGTTCGCCCTTGCCGGTGTGGGTCTGCGTAAAATGCGAAAAAATAACTGTTGTAGAAAATCTCGATGAGTTGCGAAAACTCGCCGTAGATAAACTGCCGTCAGACGACAAAATCGACTTGCATAAGCCTTTTATCGATGACGTTAAACTCAAGTGTCCGCATTGTGATGGACCGATGAAGCGCGAGCCGGACGTGCTCGATTGTTGGTTTAACGCCGGCGTGATGCCATGGGGCCAGTGGGGTTATCCGCACAAAGCCGGCTCGCGCGAACTCTACAAATCCCAATACCCCGCGGATTTTATATGCGAGGGAGTCGACCAAACGCGCGGCTGGTTTTATGTCATGCTCGCGCTGTCGACTATGCTCACGGGGGAGAGTTCGTACAAGAATGTAATTTGCACGGATCTTATCCTCGACGAAAAAGGGCGCAAGATGTCCAAGTCAGTCGGTAATGTCGTCGAGCCGATCGAAGTCATGGACAAATTTGGAGCCGACGCGGTGCGCTGGACTTTTTTCCGCACGGATCCGTGGTTGCCCAAGCGTTTTGGTGAGGGACCGATCGTAGAGTCGACGAGCGCGCTGCTGCGTCCGCTTTGGAACGTCTACAGTTTTTTTGTCACGTACGCCAATATCGATAAGTTTGATCCGGCGACACTCGTCACACGCCCTTCGACACAAGGAAAAAATGGCGCGTCGGTGCAACTTGCGCCCCCAAAATCTGAACACATCCTCGATCAATGGATTTTGGACGAACTCGATGAGCTCGTCACAGCCGTCACGAGCAATCTGGAAAGATACGACATCACGCCGGCCGTCGGCGCAGTGGAACTTTTCGTCGATGGGTTATCCAATTGGTATGTTCGTCGCAGTCGTCGCCGTTTTTGGAAATCAGAAAACGACGGCGACAAAAAAACCGCCGAGGCTACTTTGTACTACGTACTGGTAACGCTTTCTAAATTACTCGCGCCGATGGTGCCGTTTATTAGCGAGGAAATGTATCGCAACTTAACGGGCGGGGGATTGTATGCGGACGAGTTTGGTCGCGAGTCGGTTCATCTGGAGGATTGGCCCACGTCACGAACAAAAAAACTTTCTGCCAAACCCGATGCGTCCGCGCAAAGCGCACTCGAGGACATGCGCCGCGCGCGCCTCGTGTCTTCACTGGCGCGCGCGGCCCGCCAAGATGCAAAAATTCGCGTGCGACAGCCGCTGGCGCGGCTATTGGTTGCATTGCCTGGTAAAAAGAAATTTTCGGTAACACTTGAAGAGCTGATTAAGGATGAAGTTAATGTTCGTACCATAGAATATGCAGCCAAGGCCGAAGAACTCGGTAAACCAGAAGTAAAACTAAACTTTGCGGTTGCGGGGAAAAAATATGGCGCTAAAGTTAAAGAGCTTCAAAAAATGTTGGCAACCGGCAATTTCAAACTAACGGAATCTGGCGTCAAAGTATCGGGTGCCAAAGTTGGAGAAACCGCTCTCGCAAAAGATGACATTCTTGTGCACTACACTGGGAAAAAAGGTTTTTCAGTTGCGGGCGAGCGAGAAATTTTGGTCGCACTCGATACGGCACTCACGCCTGAGCTCGAACAAGAAGGTTTAATCCGCGAAATAATTCGCGCTATCCAAGATCTTCGCAAGGAGGCAGGCTATGACGTTACGGATAGAATTATTGTTCGCGTTGTTTCTGCTGACACATTAGTCACATCAGCGCTGAAAAAATTTGGCCAACAGCTTAAAACTGAAACACTTGCTACTACAATTGAAACCAAAGAGGGTACCGCGGATAAAATTTCCGACTTTGTTCTGGACGATTATAAAGCACAAATTAGCGTCACAAAAGCGTAAAAAGGCGATAGTGTACACTCACGGCCATGGCCAGTTTTTCGATTGAAGCCGTCATTCTTACACGCAAAGAAGTAGGCGAAGCCGATCGCCTGCTGACGATATTTTCGCGCTCGATGGGGAAAATGCGCGTGATTGCTAAAGGTGTTAGGCGCACTACCAGTCGCATGGCGCCACATCTCGAACCCGGGCGACAATCCAAAATGTTGCTCGTTGAGCGTCGCGCCTGGCCGCTCGTCACCCAAGCCGAGACAATTACCAATTTTATTCCGCAAGATCAATCGCTCGCAGAATTGCAGGACATTATGCAGATGCTCGAGATTGTGCACGTCTTGCTCGACGATGGGCAACGCGAGAGTCGCTTGTACGATGTCTTAGTTCAAATGTTATCCAAGCAAAAAAATATTGCTTCACATGCAATGGATGGCCTCAGCGAATCCGAGTATCAACCGATGCGCCAACTCATCACCGGAATTTTTGCCATCAAGGCGCTCTCATTGTTGGGCTATCGTATGGAAGTGCAACGCTGTTCCATTTGTCACGAACAAATTTCACCAATGCCAAAGGCCGCCGCGACCCAACCTCAGTCGCAAATATTTTTTGACGTTGCCCGCGGCGGCCTCACCCATGCTCACGGCAAACCTACCGGTGCAGGAGTTTTCTCTCTCGACGCAAGCGCCGTTGATTTTTTACAGCACCTCCACCAAGGGACGCTTACAAAACTCCCAACTTTGTCAGCAGACCTAACGCAACAGTTGGTTCGTCCCGTGTATGCGTTTATAGAGTGGCACGCTGACAAGCGTCTCAAGTCCGCGACTGTGCTTGCCTAAATGCCCGTCGTTTGGTCTAATAGTAGTACTTTCCATGAAACTTTTTGGGGGAAAAACGAATCGCGGCAATGGGGCCGGCAACGGTTCAATTAAAACTGGCGAATACGCGCCTGAGGAAACACCCCTGGGCCCGCGCACGTATCCAAAAGTGGGCGGAAAACCAAGCATGCTCGCCACTTTTGGGAGACGCAAATGGCTGTGGATCGGCGGCATCCTCACGGGCCTGCTCGTAATTGTTGTTGTCGTTTTGATGGTTCAGCGGGCCGGGCAGGGGAGTATTGCCGAGAATGTTGCTATCAACATTACCGGTCCCGATCGCGTCTCGCTTGG
>CAZCZY010000060.1:0-9679 GCA_964503525.1 uncultured Candidatus Saccharibacteria bacterium | reverse complement strand
TGATGACATGATGTGCCGCTACGGTTCGCGATTTCAGACTTAGTAAATCGAAACCCACTGCACGCGCGGCGTGTTTAGTCATAAAAATCTTGCTTCATGAGTTTGATAAACGCACCCGGTGGTAGGACAACTCGGCCAGATGTCGCCATACGTTTTTTTCCTTTCTTTTGCTTCTCCAACAATTTGCGTTTACGCGTAACGTCACCCCCGTACAATTTTGCAGTAACGTCCTTGCGCTGCGCGCGAACAGTTTCGCGCGCAATAATTTTTCCGCCTACCAACGCCTGCACCGGCACTGCAAATTGTTGTTCGGGCACAAGTTCTTTTAATGCTTTTACGACCGCTCGGCCCACTCGCTCTGCGCGCGCAGTTGGCACTACCATAGTGAGCGCTTCTACTGGGTCGCCCGCAATTAATATGTCGAGTCGAACCACATCACCGTCGCGATAGTCCGCTAGTTCGTAGTGCAAAGAAGCATAGCCGCGCGATACCGACTTGAGGCGATCAAAAAATCCAACGATCACGTCCGCCAATGGCATTTCGGCACGAACAATTACCCGGGTGGGATCGAGATATTCTTGACCGGTGAGCAGACCGCGCCGTGCCGCTACAATTTGTAATATCGGTCCCACATATTTAGTTGGAGCGACGATTTCTACACGCGCCCAGGGTTCTTCAACCACAACGGCGCCTCCAGCGCGAAGGGCTCCGACCGGCAGCTCCGTCGGGCTTTGGAGTGTTCGTGTAATCCCCCCTTCACGAACACGATACGGAACACTTGGAGTGGTACTAATAATTTCAACATTAAATTCTCTAAGCAGTCGTTCTTGCACGATCTCCAAGTGCAATAAACCTAAAAATCCCACTCTAAAACCAGCGCCGAGCGCCTGTGAAGTAACAGCCTCGTACTGCAGGGCGGCATCATTTAATACCAGGCGCGCCAATGATTCTTTGAGCTGCACAAACTTATCCGGATCGACCGGAAAAATGGCGGCATACACTTTGGGCTCCGACGGGGCATAGCCGGGCAGCGGCGTAACTTCGGCTGCTGTCGTCGCAATAGTGTCACCAACTCGCACTTGTTTGATTTCTTTGAGGCCTGTTTCTAGATATCCGGTCAAACCCGTGGTTAATTCTGGGGCTGCTGTTCGTGCCGGCATAAAAATACCGACATGACCAAGAAGTGTAACCGCGCCACTCGCCAATAATTTTACTTTGTCATGCAGTTTAAAGGATCCATCTACGACGCGAACATACGCCACCACACCCCGATACGGATCAAAAATTGAATCGAATACCAACGCTCTCGCAGGTGCCGCCGGATCACCACTCGGCGCCGGAATCTTTTTTATAATTTCTGTAAGCAACTCACGGACGCCGGTACCAACTTTGCCCGATACACGCAAAATTTCTTGCTCGCTGACGCCCAGTAATTTAACCATTTCTGCCGAGACGCGATCTGGATCCGCATTTGGCAGGTCTATTTTGTTTATGACTGGAACCAGTGTCAAATTATTGGCCATGGCAACTTCTGTATGTGCCAGTGTCTGCGCTTCAATCCCTTGTGATGCGTCCACCAGTAGCAGCACTCCCTCAACGGCGGCTAGTGTGCGATTGACTTCGTAACTAAAATCAACATGACCCGGTGTATCGATTAGATTTAGCACAAAGTCTTCGCCCTCATGGCGATATCGCATCTGGACCGGCTGCAATTTAATAGTGATACCGCGCTCGCGCTCAAGATCGAGCATATCGAGATGTTGCTCGCGTAGACTCCGCGTCGGAACCGTTTGCGTCATCTCCAACAAACGATCAGCAAGCGTCGATTTTCCATGATCGACATGTGCAATGATTGCAAAATTGCGTATATTTTTTAGTGGAACGGGGGGCACAAGATGCGGTATCAGGCTTACCCAGAAAGCTGCACAAGCTTGGCAACGCGGCGCAGGCCTTCGCTATGGAGTTCTGCGAGCGGTGGGTGTCGTTTTGTTAACAAGCAGCGGATGGTGCACGTAAGCGTTTTACTAGCAATCCGGGTAACGGCAAACTTGCTCGAGCCCTTAATGACGCCCGATATTTCGTCAATGGCCTGCGCCGCATTTTGTGCAAATTCATCGACGCTGGTGGTAGAAGGCAACTCAAACGAGATATGCAGATGCTCTTGTCGTGCCATTGGTTCGGCGCGAACTGGTTTTCCCAACATATCGCGGTTGGGAATAAATACGCGTGTGCCATCGTCGGCGAGAAGAACGGTTGTGCGCGTTCCAATTTCTTTGACGATGCCGTGGTAGTCGTCGACATCAATAACATCGCCGATTTCAAAAGGTGCCTGACTCAGCAGTTCGAGGCCGGCGATAAAATTGACGATGACATCCTGTAAAGAAAAGGACAAGCCGACCGTAACTAGCCCAAGACCGGTAATTAGTCCTGCCAAATTGGCACCCAGTATTCCAAAGGCGATAAATATACCGATTAATAGAAATGTTGTCTGAGCCAGACGCGCATACAATTGACGCCGACGCGAACGATGCTCTTTTGGGCCTTGCAATATATGACCGATAATAATTCCGATCAACCAAAATAATCCAAAAACAACAATCGCCGCCAAATAGTTTGGTGTTTTTTCTACTACGATGATAGTGAAATCTGAAAACGCTTGACCCAGTAAATCGAGAAAACTCATGATGCGCTATCTGTTAGATTAGTTATTTTCTTGCGGGGACGTATTACGGCAAGAATGTCGCCGACTTCTGGGCTGCGCATGAGTGTATGCGCTCCCAGATACAGCATTGCCCCAACGATACTTGACGCCAGTACAAGGAGCAACACCGATATAAATGTGTCGAGCTCTGTTGTTCGTACTAGTACTTCGCGAACCACCAGAGCACCGGCCCCTCCAATTGCCGCCGCAAACACTGTTTTAACCACGGACACAACTACAACGCGATCATCAAACTGGCCCAATCGATTACGCAAAATCAAAAGGTGCAGCAAAAAATCCAGTATTGCTGCTGCAGAAAAAGCGACAACCAATCCCAATAGCCCAAATTGTCGACCAAGGTAAATTCCAGCGATGATATTGAAACCGACGGAAATGACACTAATTACTACCGTTGTTTTTGTGTCCTCCAGGGCGTAAAAAGCGCGCGTGAGCAGCGGAACGATTGTCTGAGCAAACAATGATAAAGAAAAAAGAGCCAACGCGGCCGCTGTGGCATAGGTATCCTCAAAATTAAACGCGCCGCTCCCAAGGGCAATACGTACGATCGGCACGCGCAGTACTAATAACGCGACACTGAGCGGTACTATCAAAAACATCATGTGCCTAAAAGTCTCCGTTATTTGATGAACAAATTTTTGTGCTTCATTACGTGAGGCGAGTTCGGCCAAGACGGGGAAAACGGCTGTAGCAATCGAGATACCGACGAGTCCGAGCGGCAAACTTTGCAAATTAAATGCCAGATTGTACGTAGACACACTTCCAGTCGGGAGCGTTGACGCAATTGCTGTGATTACCACGACATTTATTTGCAGGGCGGCAATACTGAGAACGCGCGGACCGGCCAACACAATTATTCGGCGAACACCGGGGTGCAGCCAAGATGCCGATACAGAAAAACGAAAGCCAGCCTTAAACAACGCCGGCAACTGCACCAACAAATGTAGGCCGGCACCTACAACCACGCCCCAGGCCAAACCGGATGGGCCAACTTTTGGTACTAGAAACAAGACGCCCGCGATGATTCCGATATTATAAAAAACGGGAGCCAGCGCATAAGCCAAAAAATGTCTGGTTGTATTTAAGAAAGAAGAAATAACACTCGATATTCCAAAAATAATGGGCGACAGCAACATTATTCTGGTTATATTGAGTGTGAGTTCGCGCGTTTCCCCATCAAATCCCGGTGCTGTCAGCGTGATTAACCAGGGCAGCGCAAACAATGCGATAAGCGAAAGGCCAGCCATCGAAACGCCCAATATGGTCATGACCGCACTCGTAACGCGATTGGCTTCTTGCGGTTTATTTTTTGCTAGGAAATTTGCGACTACCGGGACAAACGCGGCCGTAAGGGCCCCAAGTACAAGTAAGTTGTATAGGAAATCTGGGATCTTAAAGGCCGCGTAGTAGGCATCCAGGGTTACGTCCGCACCAAACTCGCCCGCCAACAATCGATCACGTAATAATCCCAATATCCGCGACACAAGCGAAAAAAAGGCGATTAATCCCGCCGACGATAAAACAGTTCCGATGGCTTTTTGACGCGTCACTCTACCAATGCTCCTATCACACGATCGCGGTCCAGGACAACACGCGCAATCCCCTGCCCATTGGCGATCTGACCATCGGTAATATGTAGCACTCGCTCTCCAGTTTTTTCGGTTCGAACAGAAATATCAGTTGTAATATCTTGACTCCCCGGTTGACGCCACAGCGAGAGCGTCAGGGTATTGTCGGGAGCAATTGATTGTGTGCGTGGTATCTCATACACAACCCGAATACTTTTTTCCTCACCGGCTTTTAGCGTGAGCCAGTTTGCGAAAACGGTCGAGTCCTGCTCGTGAGTGATCCGTGTATTGGAATCCGACTCCCACTCCGCCGGCGTAGTTTCCGCGCCCAGACAATCGGTGCATGGATAGGCCAGCAATTCTTTGTAGTCACGATCAAATCCCTCGGCGGAAACGAGTCGTGCCCCGTCCGGCACATATACCCGGATAAACTGTCGGTTATCTCTCTCTTTAAATTGCACATCGCGAGAGTCTTTCCGAGTTATCGTTAATTCGTGACGAACGACCGATTCCGTCACGGTGAGGGCGAGCTCCCGCTCTTCTTGTATAAATGAGTCCGTTTTACCGCCACCAATATTTGCGGATACGACGGAAAGCCGGTCACCCGGGCCGTGCGGGAGCTCGCCGGCACTCGCTAGATTTTTCGAAAATTGCTGATGCGCGGGATCCGTAAAATACACTTGGAGATCTTTGTGAATTACGCCAGTCGTCAACGCTTGCAAGACTTTTGGCCAGGCGGGACTTTGCAGAGCAAACAGTCGCTCAAATAAACTTTGTGAGAAATTTGGAAAAAAGTTTTTTTCACGTTCCTCATCTTTTTCGGTCACCTCGTACTGCGCTTCTTCTACAAAATTATCTTCGGTCACCGTGATGCTCTCGTCACCAACACCGCCAACGTCTATCGGACCGGTTACCGCCAAAATTTCAGTGACCAGCGCAGGAGTGAGTGCTACTACGCCATCAAAGCGCGGATCCCCCGTTTCCTGGAAAAAATCGAGCAATGTCGTTGCCGAGGTTGCAAAATCCGCTGACCAATTGGCATCACGTAAGCTAAAATTTTCGCTGATGACATTAAGTCCCTCGGGAGCCGCTGTTTTTGTTTGTACTTGACCATCGGCGTCGTAAATACTTTTGATTGCAAGCTGTTCAACGATGCCATGTTGTATTTTTAAGATCGCAAACTGTCCCATAAATCCTCCAGTCGGTCGCAGCTCATTCGGATTTTGTAATGTAACAAGGTACGTCTTGGCGCTCGTGGCGCCAGCTATTTGCGCGAGAACGCCAAACAATCCCTGCAAAAGTCGAACATCTTGTTGCAATGTCGGAATCTGATCTTTAAGGGGCAACACAATGCTTTTTATTTCTTGCGGCAATTGATCGGGCGATACGAGTTGTAATTCCGAAAGTGCCGCATCTATTTCTGCCATGGCGAGTGTAAAACTTGGATCAGCCACAGATAAGGCTTGCGTCAACGTCTGTGTGTCGCTGGTTTCCGCCTGAGGGGTCTCTTGCGGATTGAGCGCTTGAATTTCTGGCGGAGCCAACCCACGAGGGTCGACGTTTCCAAAAATGCCCAGTACCTCGGTAAATTTAGTTCCAGCATTAGCGAGATGAACACCGATGCTAGAAAGTTTTTGAGCGGATTCAAGCGGCTGGCTTGGTAGAAGCTCAGCAATGGTACGAAGGCTGCCCTGGACGTCAGCAAGTTCTTTTTGAATTTCATCAAAGGATTTTGCGGCCAACCCAAATGCAGACGCTGCCGCCGCGATATCCTGAGTCTGCAGCGCCTGTGCGCCTGCTGTTAATTGCTGTTGTGCGGCACCGGCCTGTTGTTCGAGCGCAGTTTTTGTTGCAAGACCTTGTTGCGTGAGCGCAAATACTCCAACAATACTTGATGAAATAATTGCCAACAACAAAAACCAAGAAAACCCGGAGCGAACAACACTATGCCTGATGGTGCGAAGGACCGGACGTAGCGATACAGCACGTGCGGGTGATAGAGCAACCCTTGGCGCCAACGCCGTAGTTGGCGCCACCGCAGTACTCGCTGCCACTCGTGGCTGTGCGGCCGGACGCATCACTGGTGCCGGCGTATGCCAAGTAGTTAAATCAGGATATTCGATGCTGACCGACGAAGCCCGCCGGGCTATTGGTTTAGTTTGCTGCGCGCGCTTCGGTGCAATGCGACGCAATCCATCTACGCGTCGAGCTTTTAGTGTAACCGTCATGTCGACGTGACAATCATTCTGTGGAAACTTTAGAAACGAGCGCGCGCTGATACACGGCGGTAGTATCATTTGCCACGTTGCGCCAGGTTCGTGCCAGGGCAAGCGATTGAGCCATAGACGATCGGCGCTCTCGCAGGGTCGGGTTACTCCACAGCATCACCAGTAGATCAGCAAGCGCGTCGGCTTTGCGTGGATTAAAAGACAAAACGGCACGACCCAAGAATTCTCGCACGGGAGTTGTTTCTGAAACGACAACAGGGACACCACGTGCCGCGGCTTCCAATGCGACGAGTCCAAACCCTTCCGCAAAACTTGGAAGTACAAATATTTGGGCTGCATCATAGAGTGCCAACAGCTCAGTATTATTGAGCGAACCCGTCAACACAACTTGGTCTGCAATTGCAAGAGTGTGTATGAGACTCTTGACTGCTTTGACCTGACCGGCAGTGCTCGGCCCGACTAAGACGAGTCGCGAGGTCTTAAATGCCGCATGTAGACCCGCAAACGCAGTGAGCAGCGTCGGAATATTTTTATGAGAGCGCATGTTGCCAACATACAAAACAAACGGACCGCTGATACCAAACTTTTTGAGCACGTGCTGTTGCGTGGCTAGTGTTGATCGAGGTGTCGTAAATTCGTGACCGATACCGTGTGGAATAACAGATATTTTTTCTGGTGTTGCCCAGGCGAGTAACTGCCGTTTAATCATTTGACTGGGCACGATGATGTGCTGTGCGCGGTTAAGGCCTTTTGCCAGAACTTGCTGATACGCGCGCTGACTGAGCCAACTGCGGCGGCGTTCGCCGCCAAAATTGAGCGGCGTTAAATCATGCACCGTCACAACATAAGGTACGCGGATTGATAACGGCACGTTAAAATTTGTAAAATGCACCAAATCAAATGACGCGCGCTGTAATCGCGAGGGCATGAGCAGTTGTTCGGACCAAGAATAATACGCATCCGGAATTTCTAGACACAGCGCGGTCGGATAATTGGCGCGCCACCAGGTACGGTCAGATGGACTGGTTAACATCGTGATGACATCACCGGACTCGCGCAGTTCCCGCGAAAGACATTCAATGTACCGACCGATTCCTGTTACGCGGGCCATGCGCGCATCCATCGCGATTCTCATACCACCTCCACCACTGGTAAAAACTGTCCCTGCAAGGGAGCCGTTTTATTATCAGCAACACTTTCTAATACTTTTAACGTAGCCGCGGCCGTTATTTCCCAACTAAAATACTTTGCTCGTGTAAGTCCGCGCGTGATTAAGTCGTTCCGTAAATCTTCATCCTCAAGTATTTGTTGTAGCGCCAATGAAATTTGTTGGGGCCTCTCTGGATCCACAATGATACCGGCCGAACCACACACCTCTGGCAAGGATGAAACTTGGGCCGTTAGAACGGGGACGCCACTTCGCATCGCCTCGACGAGCGGCAACCCAAAACCCTCGTGCGACGAAACCATCGCCAGCACACGCGCACCTGCAATCAACGTCGCTCTATCGGCTGGCGCGACGTAACCCAGGACATGGATACTGTCTTTGTACTGACTACCCGATAAAGCCCTCGACACATCGGCATTCTTCCACCCTCGTGGCCCTGCTAACACTAAATCCACGGGCGAACTTATTTTTTTTCTTAATTGCGAATACGCTTCGATTAAGGCCGCCAAATTTTTTCTCGGCTCGCGCGTCCCAATAGAAAGTATGTAGGGGTGCTTGAGCGAGTATTTCTGCGCCATTTTATTTTGGGCGTCCAGATCAGGTATAAACTCCGAACCGACACCCAATGGTATGACGCTGATATGTTCGCGCCGAACCCCGCACTCCACATGCACATCGCGTTTAGTAGATTCAGAATCGCAAATCACATGAGCCGCGGCTCGGACCACATCCACGGCATGCACCGCTTGATGCCACACTCGCCGCTTAAGCGTTAAGAATTTTGGAAACGTAACAAAGGACAAGTCGTGTACGGTAATAACGTGCGGGCAATTGGGCGAGAGCGCAGAAAAATTAAAATTGGGTGAGAAAAAGACATCGATCGTACCGAGCATGCGATCGACGATTGGCCGCCTAGCAAGAGTCGTAGAAACTGATGTGACCTTGTTTGGTCGTGCCAGCCACTTGAGGGTCAGGCCCGGCCGCTCTGATATTCCTAGATCCCGTAGCGAACGAGGAGCTGCTCCACTGGCAAACAAAACAAATTCATGGTCGGGCGCAATATCCAACAATTGATGCACGATTTGTCGTGTGTACTCCCCCACTCCAGTGGGCTGTGCCTCAATCAATGGTCGGATGTCTATACCGATTTTCATGCTTGCCTTTTTATTACGGCGCTTTCTATACGCGGTCGCCCGAGCCAACTCGAGTTACGCAGTGGAAGCGCTAGTTGTGACCGTTCGCGCCGAACTTGGAGTAAAAATTCCCAGATTTCTTTTTCAAACCGCGCGACATCAAATTTTTTGGCATGCGCACGAATAGCCTCGGGATTATAATCGCGCGGCTCAAAAACGCGTACGGCATCGATTATCGCGTCGACGGATTGTTCGGCAAAAAAAGCACCCGTGATTCCTGGAATAATCGTCTCCAAGGCTCCTCCGCGGTTATACGCAAGCACCGGACGTCCCGATGCCATGGCCTCAACTGCAGCAATTCCAAAATCCTCCTCTTGCGGGTGAATAAAGGCCTGACAATGCGCTAAAAGCCAGGCTTTTTGTTCGTCGGAAATATTTTGTAAAAACGAAATGTTTGGTTTAGCCAGTCGCTTTAATCTTTTGTATTCCTCGCCGCTGCCAACTATGACCAGGGGCAACCCCAACTGGTTAAAAGCCCGGATCGCCAGATCAAATTTTTTGTAGGGTCGCAGCCTACCGACCATTAAATAGTAATCGCGGGGTGCCGTGGCGATGTAAAAATCACTCCACCGAACAGGTGGGTAGATAACTGCCGCATCGCGGTGATAATACTTGTTGATGCGCTTTGCAGTTTCCTCGGAGTTTGCAATAAATTTATCAACGCGTTGAGCTGCAAGTTGGTCCCAGATACGCAGCCTGGTCAAAACACCGAGCAATAATTTTTTTACTAAGCGACCCTGGTGCAAATCTTCCGTATAGTTGTGAGTGTCGTGCCATAAGAAGCGAGTTGGAGTGTGGCAGTA
>CAZCZY010000059.1:0-16321 GCA_964503525.1 uncultured Candidatus Saccharibacteria bacterium | reverse complement strand
GACCAAGATCTCGGTCACTACGAGCGATTTTTGGATCAAGATATTCCGCGCACCAATTACATGACCACGGGGATGGTCTATCGGTCGGTAATTCAGCGAGAACGACGCCTTGATTACGGCGGTTCCTGTGTCGAAGTTGTGCCGCACATCACTGACGAGATTGAGCAGCGCATCAACCGTGTACTAGACGAACAAAGACCGGATTTCTTGCTGGTAGAAGTCGGTGGCACCGTAGGCGAATATCAGAACTCGGTCTACTTAGAAACTGCGCGTATCCTAAAGCTAAAATGGCCCGGTCGGATTTTATTTGTGCTGGTCAGTTACTTTCCTATTCCGCAGGCTCTGGGTGAAATGAAAACCAAGCCGACCCAAAATGCGGTACGGGCGCTCAATGGTGTCGGAATTCAGCCTGATTTGATTGTTGGTCGGGCTAGCGTGGCGTTGGACGACGTGCGAAAGAAAAAAGTATCGGTGTTTTGCAACGTCAGCCCGCAAGATATTATTTCGGCGCCGGATCTCAAATCGATTTATGATGTCCCGCTGCAATTTTCTAAGGAAAAAGTTGTCGACAGAATTTTAGAAAAATTGGCGCTGCCGCGGACGCCCGCCGGGCTTGAGCAGTGGCAAAAGTTATCTGCGACGATTCACGAGAAAAAACCTACGGTCCGCATCGGCATCGTGGGTAAATATTTTGGCTCAGGAGAGTACGTCTTACGCGACTCCTATATTTCTGTGCTGGAGGCACTGCGACACGCGGCCTGGAGCGTCGATCGCGATGTAACGCTTGAGTGGCTAGACGCGGAAAAATACCAACAAACGACAGCACTCGCTGACTTGAGTGCATACGACGGCATTGTGGTTCCAGGCGGCTTTGGTTCGCGCGGGATAGAAGGAAAAATCAACGTGATCGGCTATTTGCGCAAAAATAACATTCCCTTTTTGGGCTTGTGCTACGGATTGCAACTTGCGGTGGTGGAATTTGCCAGAAACGTTATGGGACTAACTGGTGCGCACACCACCGAGATTGATCCCGCAACACCGCATCCCGTCATCACAACGATGACGGATCAGATTCAAAACCTAAAACTTGGTCGCGTGGGAGGTTCGATGCGACTCGGCGTATATCGGTGCGAACTCAGCGAGTCCACTAAAAGCCGCGAAGCGTACGGACACGCTCAAATCACCGAGCGCCATCGCCACCGCTATGAAGTTAATCCCGAGTACGTCGACCAACTTGAAAAAAAAGGGCTCACGGTGGCCGGAATTAATCCAGAATCCGGCCTTGTAGAGATTATCGAACTGCCTGATCACGCATTTTTTGTTGCGACGCAGTTTCACCCAGAATTTCAATCACGCCCAATGTCGCCCCATCCACTTTTTGTCGCCTTTGTATCTGGTGCGTCCGGACTGAGCATTGCCGGCGTCTCTTCTCCAGCGATGGTTGTGGAGAGCTAATCCCTCTGGTATAAATTCTAATTATGAACAAACAAAGTTTCTCCATGGGCAATCGCCGATTCCTCATTCTTTTTTTGGCGGTCGCGATTACGCTACCGTACTCCCTACACGCAGGTGTCCCTAAGATAGCGCGCGCAGCGACTGACGCGTCATCTGTAGCACTTGGCGCAGCAGAAGTTCGTATAGATACAAACGCCGCTGGTGCGGAAGATAATCCGGACTATACACAAGCGATAGCTTCTGATGATCACGGCAACGTATTCATAGCGTATGTGGATGATCGCGCTGGGTTAACTCTCTTCTTTAATCGTTCTACTGATTTTGGCGCAACGTTTGGAGGTACTGACCAGAGAATTGATAGAACTGGATTAGCCCTTGCTGGTGCGGTGGTATCAGTAACTCCTCCCCGAATCTGTACCGATGGCAAGGGTGCTGTTTTTGTTGCTTTTCAGGATAGCCGCGAGTTTGAGCCTCGTTTATTTTTCACCGTTTCTCGCGATTACGGCGTGACTTGGTCTCAAGCGGCAAGGATTAGTTCTAGTACCTCAAGTGTTTCATCTGGGATTTTATCAACCGCACTCACCTGTGACCATAAGGGCAATGTTTATGCGGTATATCAAGACGAAGTCGCAGCTAAAGACGATGTATTTTTCACACGCTCCACTGATTATGGGTCGATCTGGTCCTCGCCAATGCGCATGGATACGGATGCCACACCGGGAGCCATTGACACGCTGAGCCCAACGATAGCGGCAGACGGATCTGGCAGAGTTGTGGTCGCGTATCAAGACGAACGGACCGCTGCCTCAAAACACGATATTTTTGTTCGTACTTCAAGCGATTATGGTTTGAGTTTTGGTTCGGAAGTCCGCGTTGACACACAAGCAGGCCCGGGCGGAACCTTTGACGGCATTCCGGTCATTGGAACGGATCAGTGGGGTCGCATGTATATCGTTTGGAGTTCGGGCAGTGCGATCGCTGCCACTTTGGATATCTTTTTTTCTCGAAGCACTGACGGCGGGGTGACTTGGTCGAGCCCTGTGCAGCTCAACGGCACAAATTCTGGCCTTGGTGCTGCAGGTGCAAGCGTTGTTGCCGATGCTTCAGGCCTCGTCGTAGTTGCGTATCACGATGTAAAGGCTGGTGGTCCTGGCACCGCAGATACCTATATAGCGCGATCGACTGATTTTGGAGCAACATTTTCTGCAGAAAAACGTGTTAATACAAGCGGCTTGCTTAGTGGAAGCACTTCTCCCTTTGGTTTCCCACACATCGCACTAGATCGTTTCGGTAACGTAGTCGTGGCATACAGTGATGATCGTACAGCTCCGTTCGACAATAATGTCTTCTATAACTATTCCGAAGATAGTGGCGCAACGTGGCAGTCTAGTGATATCAGAATTTCTACCGGCAGTGTTGCAGGTAGGGACTCACTAGGTGTTCGCATTGCCATGGATGACCGCGGGCGTGCCTACTTTGTGTATTCCTCGGATCGAACAGGTCCTGGTGCCGATGTGTTTTCGCGTGTGGCCAAATTTACACTGAATGATCGATTCTTTGATCGCGAAGGCGGCACCAATCGCTATGACACCGGTGCAAAAATCAGCAAGGATCTTTTTGCAGACCGATCGCGCGATGCGCTTGTGATTGCATCCGGCGAAAATTTCCCTGATGGAATAGTTGGTGGCCCACTGGCTAATTTGATCGATGGACCATTGTTACTAACGCGCAGCACCGGTATGCCGTCAGAAACCGCGGCTGAAATTATTAGAGTCTTTGATTCTGTTGATGATCCTGAGACTGACGTCTATGTGTTGGGAGGTTTGAGTGCCATCAGTGCAACCGTTAAGACTACGATAACTCAGCTGGACCCTGACATTGATTTTGAAGTAGTTGCAGGTGCCAACCGTGTCAAAACCGCTCTCGAAGTCGCAAAGAAAATAGATGCGTTACGCGGGTCAGATCCGTCACAGGCCTTTGTAGCGTTTTCCGGGAATTTCCCCGACGCATTAGGCGCTTCTGGCGTAGCTGGCTCTCGGACGGTAAACAAGAAAATCATACCGGTGTTGTTAAACCCAACAACACCACTCGACGCTGACGTAGATGCGTATCTGCGCAGCAAGAGCGCTACTCTCAAAACGGTAGATATGATCGGCGGCACAACTGTATTGACTGATTCAGTGTTTGCATCAATAGATGCAATAATCGATGTAGTAAATCGACGCTCCGGTTCAAACCGCTTTAGCACCGCGACCGCTGTTGATACGGCTTTTCGAGCGGGTGCGCTCTCGCCACTCGGGGTCTCGATTGCCAATGGCTTGAATTTCCCGGATGCGCTGACGGGTGGAGTTCACGCGGCATATCTTGATTATGCGATAGTGCTTGTTAATCCAACATCGGTGCCCCCAGAATCTCGTGATTATCTGTCTTTTCCTGCGAACGCAGCGACACTGGGCGCGGGTCATGTCTATGGTGGCGTGAACGCAGTTTCGGATGGTGTCAAAGCGATCGCTGAAGGTTTGATTTAGGTACGAACGCTGAAACAGAAATAGGTCCGCGACCATAATGGTCGCGGACCTATTTACTTGCATTTTTGTTCGTGCATGGGGTAGCCTCGTGGGTTCAAACATATGCCCACGGCAACCATCCATTCTAAAAAGGCTGGCAGTTCTACTAATCTTGAAAATGACGCTCAGGCCTTGCTTGCGCGTATGCATGAGCTAGAAAGTCAGGTGCACAATAGTAACGATGCGGAGCGCCGGCGGCTCGCACGTGATTTAGCCGTGATCGAACGGGTCATCGGTCGTCCACTTGCCAAACACAGTAAGACATCGTAAAGTAGGGCCAACTTGAGCGTGGCTTTGACAGGGTCATGCGCCTAGCATAGAATGCTCAGGCATTTATTATTTTAACTGCTTCACACAAATCATATGGCAGACAAATTTGAGCGTAAAAAGCCCCACGTAAACGTCGGAACGATCGGTCACGTAGATCATGGTAAGACCACGCTGACGGCAGCGATTACTTCGTGTCTCTCGACAAAGGGCCTAGCAAAGCCATTGAAGTTTGAAGAAATCGACAAAGCGCCCGAGGAAAAAGAGCGCGGTATTACGATTCAAACCTCACACTGTGAGTACGAGTCGGACGCACGTCACTATGCACACGTTGACTGTCCAGGGCATGCCGATTACATCAAAAACATGATTACTGGTGCTGCGCAAATGGACGGCGCGATTTTGGTTGTGTCAGCAGCTGATGGACCGATGCCTCAGACTCGTGAGCACATTCTGCTTGCACGTCAGGTTGGTGTTCCCGCAATTGTTGTTTTCTTGAACAAGATTGACATGGTTGATGATAAAGAACTGATCGATCTCGTTGAGGTGGAAATTCGCGATTTGCTTAACAAGTACGAATACGGCGGCGACAAAGTTAAGATTATCCGCGGTTCGGCCACAAAAGCATTAGAATGCGCCAACAAGGGCGCCAAGGATTGTAAAGATTGCGAGCCAATTTTTGAACTAATGAAGGCGCTCGACGAAACGATCCCAGAGCCCAAGCGCGAAACTGACAAGCCATTCCTCATGCCGATCGAAGACATCTTCTCAATTGAAGGTCGCGGTACGGTGGTTACCGGTCGCATTGAGCGCGGTGAAGTAAATATCAACGACGAGGTTGAGATTGTTGGACTGCGCGATACGATCAAAACGGTTATCACTGGTGTTGAAATGTTCAACAAGCAACTCGACAAGGGTATGGCTGGTGACAATGCCGGAATTTTGCTTCGCGGCACCAAGAAAAATGAAGTCGAGCGCGGCCAAGTTTTGGCCAAACCCGGTTCGATTACGCCACACACCGAATACGATTCTGAAGTGTATATTCTAAAGAAGGAGGAAGGTGGTCGCCATACTCCGTTCTTCAAGGGCTACAAACCTCAATTCTACGTCCGAACCACGGATGTGACTGGTGAGGTAGAACTCCCAGCCGGAACAGAAATGGTCATGCCAGGAGATACTGCCAAACTGAAGATCAAACTCGGCAAGCCAGTCGCTATGGAAGAAAAAATGCGTTTTGCAATCCGTGAAGGTGGCAAGACCGTTGGCGCCGGCGTTGTGACTAAGATCATTAAGTAGGTATTGCATCGATGGCTGTTGCGCCTGTAAAACCTGAGCAAGAAGCAGAAGCGCCCAAGCAGCGCATCCGCATCAAGATCAAGGCCTACGACAATAAAGTCATCGATCAATCAGCACGACAAATCGTGGATACGGCCCAGCGTTCGGGCGCAACGGTAGCTGGGCCTATTCCCTTACCAACATCAAAAAAAATCTACACGGTTAACAAGTCGAGTTTTATCGACAAAAACAGTCGCGAACAGTTTGAAATGCGGATCCACAAGCGTTTGATTGACATTATCGAACCAGAGCAAAAAACGATCGACGCATTGATGAATTTGACACTGCCAGCCGGAGTCGATATCGAACTCAAAATGTAGTAACGCATGTAGTGCTAGGCGGATTGAGGTCCGATAATGAGGACCCTCGAGCGTGGTGGCTCGCGTAGCCAAAAAAACATGCAACTATTTTTAGGACAAAAAATTGGAATGACGCAAGTGTTTGCTCCTGATGGGAGCGCCTTGCCCGTGACACTCGTACGTATTCCACGTGCTGTCGTTACACAGGTTAAAACTCCTGATACTGATGGGTATTCTGCTGTGCAAGTTGGCACTGATCTGATTGACGATGAAAAAAAAGCTGCGCGGAAATTACATTTGGCGCGTCGAGGACATCTTAAAGCGAGCAAAGTTAACGCTCGTCGTCTGTATGAATATCGCATGTCCGCCGCTGACGTAGCTACGGCTCCTAAAGTTGGCGATGATCTCACGCTTGACGTACTTAAGGCAGGTGATGCCGTCCAGGTAGCCGGGACCTCTAAGGGTCATGGTTTTTCTGGCGTGGTGAAACGACATCACTTTGCCGGAGGTCCTGCTAGTCACGGACACAAGGACAACTTACGCGCTCCGGGAGCAATCGGCTCCGGCCACCCGCAGCATGTCATTAAGGGTACGCGCATGGCTGGCCACATGGGTGACGAACGCGCGACACATAAAAATTTAGAAGTGATTGAAGTTCGGACAGAAGAGCGCTTGGTAATTTTGAAGGGGAGTGTCCCCGGTGCCGTCAAAAGTTGGCTCGAACTAAAACCGACGGGGAAACCAGTGCGACATCCCACATCAAAACGGCCTGCACGAGGTGCTGGTAGCGATGACACGAAGGCAGGAAAAGACTCTACGAAATCTGAGTCGAAAAAATCATGAGCCCAACATCAAAAAAGAGCGCGACGGCTAGAGCCACCGCCAAAAAGCTTATTGCATCCGTATTCTCTCAGGAAGGTAAAAAGCTTTCTGAGATGGAACTTGATCCAGCAGTATTTGGAATTGACGCAAAATCCCGATTGCTTCACAAAGCCGTGGTTGCACAGCGCGCAAACGCACGCGCGGTGTTGGCCCACACAAAAACTCGTGGCGAACGCCGTGGTGGTGGCCGTAAACCGTGGAAGCAAAAAGGTACTGGCCGCGCGCGCCATGGTTCGATCCGCTCACCGCAGTGGCGTAAGGGTGGTGTCGTTTTTGGTCCTCGCAAAAACCGAAACTTTGAACTCAAGATTAATCGCAAAGAACGACGCCAGGCTATTTTAGGGGCGCTTTCGTTACTTGCTTCGCGACCAGACGGTGTATTGATTTTAGAAGATCTTAAACTTACTGTGATCAAAACTAAGCAATTGGCCAGCTTGTTTAAAAAACTTCCGGTGAAGCGTTCGGCGCTGCTCGTGTTGCCTGAGCATGACAAAAATATTGAAGCTTCGGCAAAAAATCTGGCATTCGTAAAAACGCAATTGGCCGACAATTTAAATGTTATGGATTTGATGCGATACCGACACTTGGTGCTACCAAAAGTTGTGCTGCAGCAGGTTTCCAAAATTTACGTAACGAAATAAAGTCATGGCTTGGTTTTGGCAAAAGAAAAAAGAAGAAACTGAAAAGCAAACGGCCGAAAATCGTGCCGCAGAAAAAAAGCAGGGTTTGCTAAACCGAATCACCAAAGGCCCTGTTGCAAAAGACTCTGCTAAAAGCGCCGCGACCCCAAGCGGTAAGAAAAAAGGCACAGCGGCTGCCGCTACGCCAATTCCTGCCAAGAAAACGCGAAAAGCAGCAAAACCCGGGGCCGGATTTGGCGTCTTGATTGGCCCAGTTGTCACAGAAAAGGCTGCACGCTTGGCAGAAACTGGTACCTATATTTTTGCTGTCACACCCATGGCCAACAAGATTGCCATCGCTCAAGCTGTCAGTGCTGTCTATGATGTGCACCCGACAAAAGTCGCTGTCATCAACACGCAGGGTAAGCCCAAAGTATTTGCACAACGGTTCGGTCGCCGTGCATCAACACGTAAGGCCTATGTCACGCTGAAAAAAGGCGAGGCGATTGAGTTGTTTGAAGGCACTGAGAAAAAATAATCGTACCGATATAAACCGAAACTACGCACATGCCACTTAAAACCCACAAACCAACCACAAACGCCCGACGAACATTAATTTCGTTGGACTATTCTGGCATCTACCGCGGTAAGCCAAATAAAAAGCTGACTAAAGGGACACGTGTTCAAGCTGGCCGTAACAACCAAGGAAAAATTACCGTCCGACATCAGGGCGGGGGACACAAACGTCGCCTGCGCAGTGTAGACTTTTTGCAGGATAAATATGACATCGTGGGCCGCCTAGAAAATATCGAGTACGATCCGTTTCGCTCCAGCTTTATTGGCCTCGTCGTTTATCGCGACGGTGAGCGTCGGTATATTCCATTGCCAGAAGGTATTAAGACTGGCGCACCGGTCCTCTCCAGCCGCAAACGTATTGAGCTCTTGCCCGGACATCGCATGCCGCTCAAACACATCCCAACTGGTATTATTATTTCTCAAGTTGAGATCGAACCCGGCAAGGGTGCCAAAGTGGCGCGCAGTGCTGGCAATCAAGTGATATTGGTCGCAAAAGAAGGAAACTGGGTACACATCCGTATGCCGTCTGGTGAAGTTCGACTCTTTGATAAGGAATCGGCTGCAACCATCGGACAGGTTTCTAACTTGGACCATGCCAATGTTCGTCTCGGAAAAGCAGGACGCGCGCGTTGGAAAGGTCGCCGGCCAGGTGTGACGGGTAAAAATATGAACCCCGTCGATCACCCACACGGTGGAGGTGAGGGTCACTCGCCCATTGGTCTCAAGCATCCAAAAACACCATGGGGCAAACCGGCCCTTGGGGCCAAAACGCGTCGTCGCAAGAAATTCTCTAACCGGTTTATTTTACGCACGAGGAAAGGAAAATCAGGCCCAAAATGATCGTGCATTCCCTACTTGATTTTCTAATTCAAAAGTGTCAGAGTCACGCGCATGTCTAGATCACTTAAAAAAGGCCCGTTTATAGACGAACGGCTACTAAAAAAAGTGAAAAAACTCAAAGCCGGCTCTCGCACGGTCATTAAGACATGGGCACGGGATGCGGTAATTAGTCCGGAGATGGTTGGATTTACGTTTGGCGTCCACAACGGGCGCGACCACCTGCAAGTCTTTGTGTCAGAACAGATGATCGGTCACAAGTTTGGTGAGTTTTCTCCGACACGCAAATTTGTTCGCCACGGTGGTCGTATGGCTAAAGAAGAAGAGGCCGCGGCCGCACAAGCCGCCAAAGCGCCGACAACTCCTGAGGCTGGAGCGGGTGCAGGAGCTGCTGCAGGTGCTAAACCAGCAGCTGGCGGCAAGGCCGCGGGTAAACCCGCCGCTAAGAAGTAGTGCCAAAAAATATTTAGAATTATCATGGCCACCTCAAAAAAATCAGCAAAAATTGAAGCAAAGATCAGATATATACATATGGCACCGCAAAAGGTACGGCGCGTTGCTGATTTGGTTCGTCGCTTACCGGTAGTGGAAGCAGAACATTTGCTTGAGAACTTGCCAAAGCGGGCGAGTGTGCCTATTTGGAAAGCAATTCACTCAGCTGCCGCAAATGCAGTCCACAACAACGGCATGGATCGCAGCCAGCTGGTGGTTGAAGCAATTACTGTGGGAGAGAGTTTAACGTTGCCGCGCTTTATGCCTCGTGCTCAAGGTCGAGCATATAAGATTCGCAAACGATTTTCGCATATTTACGTAACGGTCAGTCAACCTACGGATGTCACCAAGAAAAAGACAGCTGCTAGCAAGGCAACCACCACAAAGCCAATAACAGCAAAGATAGCCACGCCGACGAGCGCCAAAGCGGTAATTAAAGATACAAAGATTAAATAGCCATGGGACATAAAGTAAATCCAACTAGCTTTAGGATCGGAACACTCTTTGACTGGAACTCAAAGTGGTTTAATCAGCGCATCTATCGGCAGCTAATCAAAGAAGATTCTGAGATTCGTGACTGGTTAACTAAAAAACTCCGCAGCGCATTTGTTTCGCACATTGGCATCGAGCGCTCAGCGCGCGGCATAACGATCGCCATACATACGAGCCGCCCCGGCGTCATCATTGGTCGTGGGGGAGCTGGAGCGGAAGAACTACGCAAAGAAATTGCCAAGCGCGTCAAAGGTAAACCCCAAGTAAAACTCAATATTGAAGAAATTCGCGATCCCGAACGTGACGCGCACTTGATCTCACTTAACATGGCCGAACAAATCGAAAAGCGGTTGCCATTCCGCCGCGTACTTAAAGGGGCGATTGAGCGCGCGCGAGGGGCAGGCGTACAGGGGATTCGTGTCGGTGTTGCGGGACGACTCAATGGCGCCGAAATGTCGCGCACTGAATGGCTAGCTGATGGCAGTTTGCCACTACACACGCTTCGCGCCGATATTGATTTTGCTAAGGCTACCGCCTTTACAACATATGGCACGATCGGTATCAAGGTGTGGGTCTACAAAGGCCAGCGCTTTGGTCGAGAGGTAGAGCCAACGGCGCCGGTTGTTTCTGGCCAGCGCCAAATGACCGCTCCTCAACGAGGTCGAATTTAATTTAACCCCATGCTATTACCTAAGAAAGTAAAACATCGTAAGTGGCACACCGGCGTTATCCGGCAAAGTCCCGAACATCGTGGAACAGAATTGGCCTTTGGCACCTATGGTCTCAAGGCTACGGAAGCAGCCTGGATTACCGCTCGACAAATTGAGGCCGCACGTCGCGCCATGACTCGTTTGATGCAGCGCGGCGGTAAAGTGTGGATCCGAATTTTTCCTGATAAGCCGATTACGGCAAAAGGTTCAGAAATGCCGATGGGTAAGGGCAAGGGTACCGTTGATCACTTTGTCGCCGTGGTTCGGCCAGGGCGTGTGATGTTTGAGCTCGATGGCTTAAGTGATGCACAGGCACGCCAAGCCATGGAACTTGCACGACACAAGATGCCCGTAAAAACTAAGATTGTAACGCGTCATGACTAGCACGATCACAACGGTAAAAGATCTTCGCCGCAAAACGCCATTGGAGCTTGAAAAATTTCTTGGACAATTGCACCAACAAATGCGCGAAATGCAGTTTGAGTTGCGCATAGGTCACGTTAAAAAAGTACACGGGGCACGCCAACTAAAAAAATCTATCGCAAAAGTTCTTACCATTCAGCGCGAACAAAAAAATAAGAAATAATCATGGAACAAACTCAAGTCACAACTAAAATAGCCACGCGGCATACCAATAAACGCAGCAAAGTCGGCAATGTTGTTAGCGTGGTCGGCGCAAATACGGTGATCATCGAAGTGGTCGACGTCAAGCAGCACGCAAAATACCAAAAGCGCTACACCGTCTCTCGACGGTTTCACGCACATGTTACTGGTGACGCAGTTGCCAAGGGTGCACGCGTTCGTATTGTGGAAACAAGGCCCTTCTCAAAGCTAAAGCGTTGGAGAGTTGTTGAACGCCTGGGTAATGGTCTATCCGATAGGGCTGACGTCTCCACGGAGGCACCCAAATGATCCAGATCTATTCTAATGTGCAAGTGGCGGATAATACTGGGGCGCGTTTGCTCGAGGTTATTAATGTTCATCGCGGGGCACATCGTCGCTATGCTGGCATTGGCGACACCGTTACCGCGGTCATTAAGGAAGCCTTACCGGCAGCTGCAGCAAAAAAATCAGAGGTGGTACATGCCGTGATTGTGCGACAACGTAATCGATTTCGTCGGAGTGATGGTTCGTATATAAAGTTTGATGACAATGCAGCTGTCTTGCTCAATAAAGGCACCTTGGAAGTACGGGGTACACGTATTTTTGGGCCGGTACCGCGGGAACTTCGTGAGCGTGGATTTCAGAAAATTATTTCGCTAGCTCCGGAGGTTCTATGATGCTTAAAATTGCCCGCAACGATACCGTCCTCGTGCGGTCTGGAAAAGATCGCGGCAAAAAGGGTAAAGTCCTGCAAGTTTTGCCCGTGGAAGGTTTAGTTGTGATTGAGGGCGTTAACAAAATTATTCGACATCTCAAGGCACAACGTCGCGGTGAACACGGACAGCGCTTGGAGATAAATGCGCCAATTCAACTGGCCAATGTAATGCTCATGTGTCCAAATTGTCATAAGGCCTCACGAGTTGGTTTTATGGAGCAAGCTGGAAAAAAAGTTCGTATGTGTAAGCAATGCAAAAAACCAGTCTTGGCCAAGAAAGAAGAACCTAAGAAATAGTTATGGCAACTCAAATCCAAAAAACAATACCATCGGAGCCAGTACGTCCATCAGTGCCTGCACGTGCATCAGGACCATCCAGGCTTAAAAAATTGTATCGAGACAAAGTTGCGCCTGCGCTGCGTAAAGAGTTTGGGTATGCCAATGTTCACGAGGTCCCGCAGTTAAAAACGGTGACATTAAATATTGGAACTGGCAAAGCGGATAAGGACGCCAAGCTTGGAGAAATTATGGCGGAGAGTTTACGACGCATCTCCGGTCAGCAAGCATCAGTCCGGCGCGCGCGTAAGGCCATTTCATCTTTTCATGTGCGCGAGAATCAAGCGGTCGGCTTAACCGTGACATTACGAGGACGCAGAATGGAAGAATTTTTTGACAAGCTCGTCAACATAACACTGCCACGGGTTCGTGACTTTAGAGGGATCAGTCCAAAGAGTTTTGATGGACATGGAAATTATTCGTTTGGACTAAAAGAGCAAAACGTATTTCCAGAAATCCCTTTTGAAGAAGTTGAAAAAACGCACGGGTTACAGGTTACGGTGGCGACCAGTGCCAAATCGGATAAAGAGGCGCGTGCGTTGCTGACGGCCCTTGGAATGCCATTTGCAAAAGCCGACGTAGAACTCGGTGACGAGGTGACAAAGGGCGCTGCTCGTGCTAGCTTGCTCGCTCATGCCAAAGCTAAAGCAGCGAAGACAGCCGTAAAGGCCGCCACTTAATCTAAAAAGCCATGCCACGTAAATCATTACTTGTAGCAGCAGCCAAGCCACCGAAATTTTCTAGCCGTATAGTGCGGCGCTGTTGGTATTGTGGTCGTAAGCGTGGCTATATGCGCGAGTTTGGTTTGTGCCGCATAGATTTTCGCCGCTTAGCGAGCGATGGCCAATTGCCGGGCATAAAGAAAGCATCATGGTAGGATCTGATCCAATCGGCGACATGTTGACGCGCTTGCGCAATGCAAGTCTTGTTCGCAAACCGGAAGTGAGAATGCCGCACTCGCGTGTTAAAGAGGCTTTAGCAAAAGTTCTCTCACGTGAGGGCTATGTCGGCGTCGTTTCCAGCACGGTGGGCGAGAGCAAGCCTGAGCTAGTGGTCAAGTTACGATATGACGAAAAACAAGTACCGGCCATCCGTGGAATTACACGGGTGAGCAAACCGGGCCAACGAATTTATGTACCCAAGAAAAAAATTCCACGTATTCAACAGGGTTTAGGAACGGCTGTGCTCTCTACACCACAGGGACTTTTGACTGACCGAGAAGCGCGTAAAAAGGGAACCGGCGGAGAAGTTATCTGCACTATCTGGTAAAAATATGTCACGACTAGCCAAAAAACCAATTGTAATACCGAGCGGCACGACCCTTACTATTACCGGTGCAGTGGTCACAGCCAAGGGTCCCAAGGGCGAACTCACGCGTGATTTTGGAAAATTACGTGTTGCTTTTAAAAAAGATAAAGATTTAGTAGTGGAAATAGGTAAAGCAGATTCCGCGCTTTGGGGCTTGGCTCACGCCTTAGCGCGCAACATGGTAAAAGGTGTTCACGAAGGCTTTACCAAAGGCGTCGAAGTGCAGGGCGTTGGCTACCGTGCCGCGGTACAAGGACGGACGTTAAATCTAGAACTTGGATTTTCCCACCCAGTGAATATTGAAATCCCAACTGGCATTGAAGCCAAAGTGCAAAAAAATCAAATCATGTTTACGGGAGCCGACGTGGAAGCATTGGGAGATTTTGTGGCAAAGGTGAGACGCGTTCGGCCACCGGAGCCATATAAAGGTAAGGGCGTGCGCTACATCGGCGAGCAAGTCCGTCTAAAGGTCGGCAAGAAGGCCGCTGCAGAAGGAGCCGCATGAGTGTGCAACTTCAGGCGCGGGTTCGACGTTTGGCTCGCATGGCGCGCGTGCGGCGAGTTCGTGCCAAGATTTCTGGAACTACTGTCCGGCCACGTGTAGCAGTTTTCCGTAGCAATACGGGCGTGGTGCTACAATTGATCGATGACACCAAAGGCCAAACACTTGTTGCGGTTTTTGATCGCGACTTGGTGGGCAAGAACAAGACTGAACGAGCCAAAGCAGCTGGCCTAAAAATGGCCGATTTAATTAAGAAAAAAGGGATTAGCACGGTAGTATTTGATCGGGGTGGTTTTAAATATCACGGCCGGGTTGCTGCAGTGGCTACGGGACTTAGGGAAGGAGGGATTAAAGTCTAATGCCTCGCATGGGACGTCAAGGTCGGGGTGGCCGAGGTGGCGCTGGTCGACCAAAATCAGAATTTGATCAAAAGCTTGTTGACCTTGCACGCGTTGCGCGTGTTGTCGCAGGTGGTAAGCGTTTTAAATTTAGAGCGACTGTGGTTATCGGTGATCGTAAAGGTCGCGTCGGTGTTGGTATTGCTAAGGGTAAGGATGTCAGCAATGCCGTTGAAAAAGCCACTGGAGTTGCCAAAAAAAATATGATCACGGTCAAAATTATGAAGGATACGATCCCGCATCAAATTCAGGTGCGTTTTTCTGCGGCGGAAGTTCTGTTGAAGCCCGCTCGACCAGGTACCGGAATTATTGCTGGAGGCGCGATTCGCCCGGTGATCGAAATGGCCGGTATCAAAAATATTGTCTCCAAGATGCTTGGATCGTCCAATAAATTGAATAATGTCCAAGCAACGATTAAAGCATTGTCCGAGTTGACCACTCCCGCGGAATTGTCGGCACGCAGAGGCGTAAAGGTATCGGGAACATTTCAATTGCGCGATGACGGTAAAAGCACGCTCGCTCAAAGCGCGCCGGGCAAGAGCGTACCCATTGCCGAACCAGTTGGTAAAGTCTCATAGCCATGCCAAAAAGCACCGTACAACAAAAAAACGATCCGCAGTTCCAACTACACACCTTGGTCAATCATGACCGACAGAGTAAAAAGCGTCTTGGTCGTGGAACGGGATCGGGCCTAGGCACAACTGCAGGACGCGGTACCAAAGGCCAAAATTCACGGTCTGGTGGGGGAGTTCGCCCACGGTTTGAGGGAGGTCACACGCCGCTCTATCGCTTGCTACCAAAATTGCGGGGGTACCGGAGTCAATTTCGTAAACTCGCCGTTGTAAACGTAGAGCAGATTAATGTGCATTTTGCCGACAACGACGTCGTATCACTCAAAACACTCGCAGCAAAGGGACTTTGTCATAGCACGGCCGCGGGCGTAAAAGTATTGGGACAGGGGGAGATTTCAAAAAAAGTTATTGTGTATGCGGACAGTGTATCGGCCTCAGCCAAAATGAAAATTGAAAAAGCAGGTGGAAAAATTCATTTACCTGCCAAAAAACCCGCACAAGTCAAAAAGTCTTTGACTTCCAAAAAACCGTTGTCTTCCCATGTTCAAAAAGATATTCCAAGCGCTTAAGGCGCGCGATATTAGGAAGAAAATATTTTTTACGCTGGCGATTTTAGTATTGTACCGATTGATTGCGCATATTCCATTGCCGGGAGTCGATTCTGCACAACTGGCAGAATTTATTAGCGGCAATCAATTTTTTGGCCTGCTAGATATTTTCTCAGGCGGCGGACTGTCGTCCCTATCGATTGTTATGCTCGGTGTGGGCCCCTACATCACGGCATCGATCGTCATCCAACTGCTCACGCAAATCATTCCAAAATTACACGAACTACAAAAAGAAGGTGGGGAAGCAGGGCAGCGACGGATCAATCAATACACACGCATCTTATCGGTGCCGCTGGCAGCGATTCAGGCCTATAGCATGGTCATATTGTTTACCCGGGGTTCGCTACAAACCGGAGCTCCGTTGGACGTCTTTGAAAGCCTAGACCCCGTGTTGATCGCAGAAATTATAATCGTCGCTACTGCGGGCAGCGTTTTGATGATGTGGCTGGGTGAATTGATTTCTGAATACGGTATTGGCAATGGCATTTCGCTGCTCATATTTGCGGGTATCGTTGCACGGATACCTAGTCAGATTACGCAAACACAAGCCACTGTAGAATCATCAGATATCGGCGCAATTCTCGGCGTTCTTGGTATCGGTCTCCTTGTGATTGCGTCGGTGGTATTTATTTCTCAGTCGCAACGCAATATTCCGATCAGGTATGCGCGTCAGATCAGGGGCATGCGCGCACTGGGGGGTTCGTCCACGCATTTGCCGCTGCGAGTTAACCAGGCCGGCGTGATCCC
>CAZCZY010000058.1:0-9606 GCA_964503525.1 uncultured Candidatus Saccharibacteria bacterium | reverse complement strand
GCCACGAGTTCGTCACTAGAAATATCGGTGAGCAGGCGATAAAAAATCCACATACTTTCGTCCGGGATCGACATGACTTTGCCGTACACATTCTCGGATGTATCGGAAACGCCAATATAGTTGTCGGCGGTTTTGCTCATTTTTGTGGCGCCGCCCTCGAGACCCGGCAGCAATCGTGTGGTCAAAACAATTTGCGGTCGCAGTTTTAGTCGCGACATAAGTTCGCGCCCCTCAATTAAATTGAGCAACTGATCTTTTCCACCCAGCTCAACATCGGCGCTGATCTGGACCGAGTCAATCGCCTGCAATGACCCATACAGCAACTCGGCGCGCGTAATGCTCTCGCGCTTTTTAAAATCTTCCCGCTGCACCGCTGCCGATACCGTCTGTAAGCGCAAGTACTCAAAAAATTCTGCGAGCTTTATTTTATCGAACCAATCGCTATTGTAATGCACCTCGGCACGACCAATATCTATAAACTTTGCAGCATATTTTTCGTATAGTCGAACATTCGCTGCAACCTCCGCTCGCGTCAGTTGCGGCCTTTCCGCCACACGTCCGGATGGATCGCCGATCGTGGCGGTAAAATCGCCAAAAATCAAAACCACTTTGTGCCCGCGTTGCTGAAAGCGCCGCAACAGTAACAACGGCACGGCATGCCCCACATGAATATCCGGCCGGGTTGGGTCAATGCCGTACTTTATCCGCAAAGGCTTTTTTCTTTTGGCACTTTCTTTTAGGCGCGCCAGGAGCTCCGGTTTGGTGATAAGTGTTTCTGTTCGTACCGAGAGCCAATCCAAAAAATCCGCGTCACTCATGACGTCACTCTTTTGCGCACGACGCCCGTTGGTTTTAACGAGCAATCTTTTCTCAAGATCCTGTAATTCCGCTGTCATCCTGTTAGCTTAGCAATTCTTGCACAAAAGAAAAACGCGCAGGATAATGCCCTACGCGTAACTTCGTTCCCAGTACTTTTCCAGTCGCTGGCGAACAAGTTGGGGAAACTCAGTGTAAATATAGATCGGTTGCAGAGACGTACCGGTGCGAACAGTTACCCGCAATCCCCCTGGCATCTCTTCTATCCTCATCGCTTGGCGCACGCTGCCACCCTTCCTATTGAGCGGCCCTGACTTTACTTTATTAACCTCAGCAATCCCCTTTGCGCAGGTAATAATACTGATCACCTCGCGACTGTAGACGTGGTGTTTGTTACGAACTTTTCCACTCAGTAACCCCTTTGGAAGTCTTGAAATAGCCACGGTTGCCCCCGCTCGTTTCAAAATTTACAGAATCTAAAAGTTCAGCAGTGTATGCTGCAGTAAGAAATGCCACTCGTCAAGGCGCTAGTTGAGCGTCTTCTCCCCCGGCTTCCACTCGACGGGGCAAAGTTTGCCGGACTGTAACGCTTGTAACGCCCGCATCGTCTCGCCCACGGAGCGACCCGCATCATTAAATGACACGACTTGGTACTTGAGCACTCCCTCGGGGTCAATAATAAACGTACCCCGAAGCGCAATTCCTTCTTCTTCGATCAAAACATTATAGGCCCGACAAACTTCTTTTTTGATATCCGACAGCAACGGAAAACTAAGTGATACACCAAGATCTTTTTCCCAAGCCTTGTGCGAGTTTACAGAGTCGATCGAGATGCCAAACAATTGCGTGTTAAGTTTTTCAAATTCTGGAGCCGCATTATTAAATCCTTTGATTTCTGTTGGGCAAACAAATGTAAAATCGAGTGGATAAAAAACCAAAATTACCCACTTGCCTTTGTAGGACTTGAGTTCGTGCCAAGTAAAGTCACCGCCTTGATAGCCTTCTAGTTTAAATTCTGGAACAGGATGTCCAACTTTGATCATGATAGTTTCCAATTTTTAACTGCCTCAAATCGCGCACCAACTTTGGCCCAATCGATATTCTTAAAAAAGGCCTCGATGTAGTCTTTGCGCTTAACGCCGTAATCGATCATATAGGCGTGTTCGTACACATCCATGATTAGAAGTGGCACACAGGCCCAAATAGCCCCCTTGTCGTGCGAATCCTGCGTGTAGATGTGCAACATCCCGTCGTACATTGAGTAGGCCAAAACCACCCAACCGCGTGCTGCAAGCCCTGCCGCCTTAAACGTCGCTACAAACTCGTCCCACGCAGTCCAACTACCCTGCGCGCCCTCAACGGCCGCTTTGAACTCGGCGGTGGGTTCGACACCACCTTTTACCAAGTTATCAAAATACCACTCGTGCAGTGTGACGCCGTTGGTCGCAAATGCTTGTTGGCGAAATAATTCTCCAAACTCTGAATAGGTGCCGTTGGCTTTGGTTTTATCAGCTTTGGGTAACGCGTCCTCGATCTCAGAAAGTTTCTTAACATACCCGGCATATAAAACGTCGTGGTGTTGTTTGAGTTGTTCGGCCGAGATGCCGTCAAGCTCTTGGATTTTTAGGTCTTTGGGTTGTCGTTGCATTTTAGAATGATACCATGCGGACATGAAAAATTTAGCGTGGCTTCAAGTAATCGCGGGGATGTGGCTCATTTTGGCGCCTTTTGCCCTCGGACTCGGCTCGAACAAACTGGCAACCTGGACGTTGGTAGGCACCGGCCTGGTCGTCGGAATTGTCGGAATTATTTTTGTTGCCGGCCAACGGAAACCGGAAAACGACCGGAAACCCGAAAAACTTTAGCGGCTCACGTAATCCAGTAGCAGCCGAACTCCAAATCCAGTTCCGCCTGCAGGATTGTACCCGGAGCGAGCTGATGTCATGGACGTTCCGGCAATATCAACGTGCGCGTATGGCACGCCATCAGTAAATGCCTCTAAAAATGCAGCAGCAACAATCGTGTCGGCATATTTTGGATTTTTTCCGAGATTGCGCAGGTCTGATTTTGTTCCCTTGGTTTGTTCGCGAAAATAGTCAGTGAGTGGTAAGCGCCAAAGTTTTTCGGCTGTTCTCTCACCAGATGTCAAAAGTTTGCGCGAAATTTGATCGCTATTAGAAACGAGTCCAGCAAACTCATGACCAAACGTAACGAGCACTGCACCCGTGAGCGTTGCTATGTCGATTATTTCGGTCGGTCTATTATTTTTGACGAGGTAGGCCAGTGCATCAGCAAGTACGAGACGCCCCTCCGCATCGGTGTTTGCAATTTCTACCGTTTTTCCGTTATACGCCTTAAGGACCGAACCCGGTTTGTACGCAATCCCGTCAATTGCATTTTCTGCAACAGCGAGCACGCCAGTGATGTTGACTTTGAGTTTTAATTGCGCCGCTAATTTGAGCACGCCCAACACACAGGCCGCACCCGACATGTCCATATGCATTTGGTCCAGTTCGCCACCACGTGAGGGCTTTAGTTGGACGCCACCGGTGTCAAACGTAATGCCTTTGCCGACAAGCGCCGTAATTTTTTTGCTGCTTTTGTCGCCGCGATACTCAAGTGTAATTAATTTGGCAGGCCATTGGCTGGCACGACCAACCGCGTACAATAATTGTAAATTCTCGCGACGTAATTCTGGGCCATCCAAAATTGAGAGTTTGAGTTTGTGGTCGCGTGCAGTTTTTGCACACAATTTTGCGATAGATTCTGGGTTGACGTTGTCCGAGTTGTCATTTTCTAGATCGCGCGTTTCGTTAACGACGTGACTGATTATTTTTGCACGAACAACCGCTTTTTCCATCGCCACATTTTTTTTGCGGACCGCGAGCGCGATAGTGCTGGTAGAAAATTTATCTTTTGCATTTGTTATGTATCGGTCAAACTCATACGCACCGAGCATAGTTCCTTCTGCAAAGGCTTCGGCCGCGGCCACATCGTTTACGCCCCGGCCAAGTTTTGCAGGCCATACAAAAACGGCGTGCGCCAGCCGCATTTTCTCAAGTAGTCCAAGCGTGGCCGCGGCCGCTTTACGCAACGTGTCCAGCTCAAATTTTTTTCGGGTTCCAAGACCGACCAGCAAAAGCAAGTTCCGCTCCCGTGTGGGTAAGTACATAGAATCGCCCAATGAACCCTTAAAACCCCTTGATTTGGCAAATTTTGCCAGTTCGTCAATATTTTCTTGGCCTACCGCGCGCTGACCGACAAGATCAAGTTTGTCTGTTTCTCCGGCAAATACAAAGAGCACAACGCCATCTTTTTGATGAATCGTCGCGTCTAGTTTTTGTATATGTACTTCTGGAATTTTCATATGAATATGATTTAGTAAAAGTGATTCGTTAATTAGAGATGTTTGATACCTCTTGTGCGCGCATTTTTCTGTTGAGTTCGCCGCGTTGACGAATTTTTTCTGCCGAAATTATTGCCACCAGTGAGAGAAACACCACGACGCTACCCATGCTCACGTGGGTGATGTGACGGAAACTAGAAAATAATGGCAACTTTTGGTGTACCCAGTGCGGCATGAGCGCATACGTCGCGCCGACAACAAAAAGTACAAAGCCGATTATCCTAAGGATTTTGACCTTATTCATGTGTTCTTGACTTTTCTCATGCGAACAGACTACTCGAGCCTCTCGGCCCTGACAAGTTGAGCCCTATTGGCAGGCCGTTTCAAAGGTAAACGTGTACAGACCAAAACTATCCGATGTCGGAAATAGCTTGAGCACGTGCGCTCCAAATTCGCGATTATTTACGAGTCGATACATGCGCGCCGCATCTACCACAAAGTACGAACGGCCATCACCGTCAAACTGAATATCTTCGCCCACGTCTTTTTTGTCGAGTGGCTTGCTGTTTTGTTCTATATAGACTTTAAAACCAGGCTTCTCTTCTGGCTTAACCACTGCAAAAACGCCTTTGGCGTGGTATTTAAGGCCAAGCCAGTTGGTAGGCGCTCCGTGCGAAACCGTGTCTGTCGGGCTGTTCGCCATATTGCCCGCTGCCCGCTGCAAACTTTGCAAATTATTTTTCCATTTTCCGGCCACATACAAAACGTCCTCTTCCAACTCAGTCGTGGGTTCTGCGTACTCGACAACTTCACCACGTTTGTGCCCCTCGGGATTGCCGATCGTCCCTCGCTCGTACCCGGCATAGACTTCCGGCGACGTTCTAAAACATACGCGACCTGGATTGTCTATGTCACGAACCAACTCCATCAACGCCGGAAATTTTGCGTCCGGATTATTCTTGCGCAACAATTTTTGGATTGTTTCCTCAGTTTCTTGGTAGCCACCTTCACCCGAGTGGTCATGCACAACGATGCCCGCCTGATCAATCAAAAACTCGCGCGGCCACACAGAATTTTCCCAAGCACTCCAAATTTTGTAGTCGTTGTCGAGCACTACCGGCCAAACCACGCCCAGTTTGCGCATCGCCCCTTCGACATTTTTTTTGTCTTTGCCAAATTCAAACTCCGGTGTATGCGCGCCAATTATTTCTAATCCATAATTGTGGTAGCGCTCATACCAGGATTTAAGATATGGCAGTGTTCGTACACAATTAATACAACTGTACTCCCAAAAATCGAACAATATTACTTTGCCTCGTAGGCTTTTGACCGTGAGCGGTGGTGAATTTATCCAAGCATCGGCTGCGAGCTCAGGTATCTCGGGCGCTGCACTTCCTGTCCAATTGGTGATTCCAAACATGTACTTGATAATAGCACTAGGCGTGGCTGTCTGAGCCAGAGGCACCCGACTTCCAGATGTGCTCGGCCGCACCCGCGGCGTGATTTTCAAAGCGCGCCATAGTAAATAGTAGATCGGCCAAGCGGTTTACGTAGCGCAAAATCTCGGGTCTTATAGACCCTTTAATCGCGACAAGCCGGCGTTCTGCCCGGCGACAAACCGCACGTGCCACGTGTATGCGAGCAGCACGCTCAGTGCCGCCCGGTAAAATAAAATTTCGTAACTCCGGCAAATCGGCCGTTAGAAAGTCAATTTCTTTTTCCATTTGTTCAATATCGCCATCGCCAACAGTTTCTATGACACGCAGTTGCACTTGTTCGGCTTTTTCGCCCCGTGCTAATTCTGACCCTAAAGAAAATAATGTGGACTGGATTTGCGCAATGAGCGCGGAGCCTTTTTCCGTCCCGTCTGCAGATCGCGCCAGACCAAGCGCTGCGTTGAGTTCGTCGATGGTGCCGATCGTCTCGATTTGTCCGGTCGCCTTAGAAGTACGGCCGCCGATCAAATGCGTGTCGCCCTTGTCCCCGGTTCGTGTATAGATTTTTGGGGCGCTTGTCGTTTGGGACGTCGCGCTTGTAAGTGGTGTCGCGGGCGCGGTCTCAACGTTAGGCAAAGACATAATACTGCAGTGTAACTACAATCAGGGTTGCTGCAAACACAATCAATGTGATACCCGCCGCGGCCTTACGCGGAATCTTTAAGCCGTACTCAAGTGCCAGCGCAAAATAGACACCAGGCGTACCGAGTACAACACCCAACCACAAAATCGCCAAAACAATCCAATGCTGGCCGCCACACGCTGGCAAAAAAGAGTTGAGTAATAATGCCGTCAACATGGCGATAATTCCGGCAAAGACTATGGGAACTGCGGCGATTCCGGTTAACGCGAGTGCTTTTTCGTAGCCTTGTTCGCGCAAACGGATAGTACCACCAGCCGCTTCTCCCAAAAGCAACGCCACACCTGCAATTGCAAACCACGCGACTGAAATTCCTACTACAACATCAAAAAATGCACGAACAAAATTCGCCAGCGTGAGAAGTTCGACCGAGGCAAGTTGCGCCGTGCGATATCCTAAAAAAACGACCGCAACGCTAATAACAACCAAGCCGGCATCGGTGAGATTTGGGCGTTGTGCAATTTTCTTAAAGCCAGGTATTGGCGCAAATAGAAAGTTCATCCTTTGTTTGATCCTTTGGCGCCAGTATAGACGATCTGCCTGGTTTGGTCAGCCTTTTTCCTCAAGCCACTTCTCAGCGTCAATTGAGGCCATACAGCCTAGACCGGCTGCCGTAACTGCTTGTCGGTAGCGATGGTCCTGAACATCCCCAGCCACAAAAACGCCCTCAACATTGGTTCGCGTCTGATTTTGTACAACTATGTATCCGTTTTTATCCAGCTCAAGTTGTCCCGCCAAAAATTCCGTGTTGGGCTTGTGCCCGATCGCTACAAACAATCCATTGGTTTTAAACTCGCTCTCCTCGCCCGTTTTCAAATTTTTGAGTTTGACGCCCTCCACCCGATCCTTCCCCAACACATCCGTCACAGTCGTATCAAAAATAAAATTGATCTTTGGATTTTTTTGCGCACGCTCTTGCATAATTTTTGAGGCGCGCAATGCATCGCGACGATGTACGACTGTCACCTTAGACGCAAATTTTGTCAAAAAAGTTGCTTCTTCCATTGCGGAGTCGCCACCACCAACTACTACCAATTCTTTGTCCTTAAAGAAAAAACCGTCGCACGTGGCACAACTCGACACGCCCGAACCAATCAAACGTTTTTCGTTGGGCAGATCGAGCCAACGCGATAACGCGCCGGTCGAGAGAATAATGCTCTTGGTTTCTACAACGCGATCGCGGATGTGCACTTTAAATGGCTGTCCTACGGGGCCCTTGAGCTCAACTTTTTCGACGTTAGCGTCGATGATTTCTGCTCCAAAGCGCTCTGCCTGCTCACGCATCAATTGCATTAATTCCGGCCCCTGAATGCCTTTTGGAAACCCCGGAAAATTCTCCACATCGCTGGTAATCATGAGCTGGCCGCCCCATTGTTCGCCAGCAACGACGAGCGGTTTGAGGTTGGCGCGAGCAGCATAAAGCGCCGCGGTTAAGCCCGCTGGTCCCGATCCTACAATAACAACATTTCTTATACCTTCTTCCATGCGTCGCAGTATAGCAGTGCCCGCCTCGGTGCAAAATTATTAGTACGAACAAAACAAAAAGACCACATGTGTGGTCCTCTTGCTTTAAATTGCGGAGTTATATCCGCAATCGACCTAACGCTTCTTGCTCTTCTTTGCTTTGCGCTTGGTCACTCGCTTCGCACCGCGCTTAGCTACCTTGCGGCGCTTTGCAACTTTGCGTGCTTTCTTTTTCTTGGCCATCGTAATCCTTTGTGTTACACGAATTAGATGCTTGTATTGTAACATGTACACGCAGACGTCAAGTTATTACAAATACTTTTCCACAGGCGAACAAAAACGCAAAAACACTGCACAAAATAACTTGTCTGATTATCTTTCGCGAAGATATCCAATAATATTTTGTTGCAGTTCAAAAGCATTCCCATGTTTAAGCAGTCCTAAGTATGATTGCAGGGATTTTTCGCTTGTTGCGGTTAATATCGAGCGAACAATTCTGCGTTTTGTGCTGGCTCTTAAAACGCGATGATGGGGAAAATGTACCCAGCCCAAGAAGTCCGCCCCTGAGGCCAAACTTTTGATCCAGATCTTATCAGGATGGATATCTAGACCGAGAATATCGCTTAAAAAAGCCCTGAGTGGTTCGATTAGATTTTCTAGCGAGCCTAGATCACGTGACAGCAGAACAAAGTCGTCCGCATAGCGGATATAGTGCTCGACCTTGAGACCGTGCTTCACAAATTGATCGAGTTGGTTGAGGTATATGTTACTAAAAAGTTGCGAGGTAAGGTTACCAAGGGGTAGGCCCTGGCCCGGTCTCACAGAAAAACTTCTGACAATACCCTCCAGTAAGGCCATCAGCTTTTGGTCAAACGCTTCTATTCGCAGTAAATCCAGCAGAATATTGTGATTGATACTTGCAAAAAACTTTCTGACATCTACCTTTAGAACCCAAACCGTGTGCGTCTGATTACGACTTACCTTTCTTGACGCACACATAAATTTAGCGATTGCTCGATGGGTCCCTTTACTTAGTCGACAAGAATAACTATCGCTGATAAACGTTGCATCAAAAAACGGATAGAGTAGCCGATAGATTGCTCTATGCAATATGCGGTCACGCACACTCGCTTTGTGAATCGTCCGCGTCTTGGGATCGTTTACCGTGAACTGCTCATATGGGCCATGCGTGTATGTACCGTTACGAAGTGTCTCCTGCAGCTCAAACAAATTGTCTATCAGCCGAACCGAAAAGTCTTGCACGTCTCGCTTGCTGCGCTTGCCAGGCTCAAACTCACGCCAGGCTGCTAAAAGATTTTCAATTGAGCTAATATCATTTAGCGTATGTCGCAGCAGCTTTTTCCGCCGCAGAATTCTTTGAACGCCCCCCCCCAACCAGCTGAACAAGCCTGGGCCCGTTGGTGAAATTCCGGTTTTGCATAAGACATCACAAGCATACCAAACGTGGCACCGCCTCTTGCCGCACGTCGCTAAATTTTCTCGCTACACGATCGGTCAGCGCATCGACACTCTGTTTCTTGACCTGATTCAACTGTTGCTCATCGCGAGCTACGCACCTGTTGGTAATAAACGTGTCGCGATTGACCAAGCGAGCGCAAAACTAGATATGCTCAAGTATTTGCTCTCAATCGCCTGGCAGCTCCACCTGCTAGACCACAAAAAGTACGCCCATGTTTCTGCACCCCTCGTGGAAGTTGGCCGGATGCTCGGTGCCTGGCGTAAAGCAAACTATGCCAAAAGCCTCCGCCACTAGGACGAAGGCCAGAAGATGCTTGCGGACGGCAGTGAAGCGGTTGTAGCCATTCCAGTCATTGTCGAAGTAG
>CAZCZY010000057.1:0-10507 GCA_964503525.1 uncultured Candidatus Saccharibacteria bacterium | reverse complement strand
TTTATGTCATTACCGTTACCATGCAGATATCGTACCGCACTCATAAGATTGACACGAACCAAAATGTAGCGTAGTGTCCAGTGTTCGTTCCTAAAAAAACTTGCAACCAAAAAGTCCCAATGGAGGTGCCCATGGCCACGTATTATTTCTTGGTGGGAATCCCTGGTTCGGGCAAATCTACCTACGCCAAGATGCTGGCGAGACAAGGCGCCTGGATCGTTAACACTGATAGGATCCGATACGAATATCACGTCCAATCAGAGGAGGCCTTTGCCATTGCCCGCAAAATCATCAACTCCACGTTGTCGGGCGGGCGAAATGTCGTCTTTGATGCGACCAACACCTTGCGCCGCTACCGCCACGACAACATCATGGCCGGTCGCGACATCGCCGCCAAGACAATCTGTGTTTGGATGGACACGCCCCTCGACCTCTGCATTGCACGGCATACGGAGCGGCAAATGCAGGGCATCCGGCCCACGCTCACCATCGAAAAACTCAAAGAGTTTGCCATCCAGTTTGCGCACAACCACCCAATGCTCATTGAGGGTTTTGACGAAATCCTCAAGATCGAACCACATATGGCGCCCACACCATCCAAAAACCGGCCCCCAAGGCGCCAGCCTTAGTCCCGCCCCTGATCAACGATCAGGGGCTTTTTTTGAAAACCTAGCGTCCGTCCGACGGTCGCAATTTGACGCGCGTTTTATACAGCAAATACTTGGCGCGCTGTATCGGTAAATCTAGCGCGCCCATATACTCCACACGCTCCGCGCCAAATCCCAATTTAAATCGGGTGATCCCCGCCCAAGGATGTTTTGGATCATCCGTCGGCGCCACACCATGAAAATCATACCAACGCACTCCCAACCGCTCCGCTGCTTTGATTGCCTCCCACTGCACGGCAAATGCCGGCATGCGATTGCGTTCCTCATTGCTAGAGACGCCATGTAAGTACGTTGCGGTTTGTCCATGAAAGGCAACCGCAATAACCGCCAACGGTTTGTCTTTGTACTCCGCCACGAACAACTTCAACATCCCCGCCTTGCCGAGCAATTCAAACTGCGTACGGTAATACACATCCTCATGTGCAATAAATTGATCGCGCTCGGTTGTTTCGCGGTTGAGATGTAAAAATGTTTCTACGTCGGCCGCCAAAAGCGACTCGCGCACGGTCACTTCTTTTTTTGTGGCGAGCCGAATGTTGTAGCGCGCTTTGCTTTTCATTTTTTCTAGCAACTTGTCGCGGCCGATCGAGAGATCAAGACGCGCGGTTACCCGTGGTTGAATTTGATTGGCAGCCGGTTTAAACCCAAGCGGTGCAAACCACGTAGATGTTTCTTCGGCATTAATTTTTAGAGGTAACGGTGGATCGATGCGAACAAAAACCGCATGCTCTTGCACGGCGAGCGTGCGTAGTTGTTCGCATATTTTTTTGAGTGCGTCGGTATCAGGTGAGCCTGCTTTTTGTCCAACCACAACCGGTCCGCGCGGCACATACAAGTACGACCAACCAAATGGCAGGTCATGTTTTACGACCAGAGCCACAGCACGCTCACGCACAACAAGTCGCCAAGTTTTTCTCCCAACGGCCTTTTGAAAGTCACCCCACATCCAGGACTGCAACAGGGACGAATCCATCTCCTGTTGTACAAAGCGGTCGAGCGCAGTCGCTTCTCTTTCTGATACCTGTTGCATGGTTAGCGACTCACTGTCGTATGCGAACCCAACTGTTGCAGTGCCTCGCGCACTTGGTCACCTGGCTCTTTTGCTTTGACGGATTGGAGCGCTTGTTTGGCTTCGTCTGCTGTGTAGCCAAGTTCGAGCAGCGCTTGCAATGCTAAGTCAGTGCCAGCGTCATGCCTAATACTCGCCGCTGCGCCAGCCACCGTTGTGCTAAATTGTTCGTCAATTTTATTTTTGAGGTCGAGAATTATTTTGCCAGCGGTCTTGCGACCAAGCCGCGGAACTTTTAAGAATGCTTCGGGGTTTTCTTGTGACACGTTTTGCGCAATCTCCTGTAGCGAGAGGGAGCTCAAAATGTTTAACGCGAGGCGCGGTCCGACGCCGTTTACGCTGCGAAGCAAATCAAACATTTGCCGCTCGCGCGCCGTCGCAAAACCAAACAGCGTTAAGGCATCGTCGCTGGGAATCAAACGAGTCCAGACCTCGATCGGCTGCCCTGCGATGGGCAAGTGTCCCAACCCTGACGCACTCATTTGTACCTCATAGCGCACGCCCTGTACGTCAATGACGACATGCCGCTCGCTTTTTTCAAGAATGGTCCCTGCAAGACCGCTGATCATAGTATCGCCATGCTAGCCTAAAAAACGTCCTAAACAAAAGGCGACGTTTGACGCTCGCGCGCGCGAGCGCTACTAAGTACGTCAGTGGAGTTTGTTTTGTTCTTTCGAAATTGCCGTTCAAAACCGGTTCGCTCAAAGGAGGGCCCATGGACCGACTACTTGTGCTCATCGCTCTGACTCTCGTCGCAAGCCCCGGTTACGCAGACATTGCAGAAACCAAGATGTGCCAAGGACCAAACGCTTGCACGGAACCCAAGGTACAAAGCGATCTCACCAATTTTTTGGTCAATTCACTCATGGTCGGTGCGGACGCACTCGATCCGCGCGCGATCGCCACCAACATTCCCTGCGATCACCCCTTTTGGAAAACTGAGGATGAGATCGTGGGTTCGCTACTTGTCGAGAATGGACTCAAGGAAAAAGTGCAAGTCACTGTCTTAATCGAGGCCCGTATCGTTCTCGGCGAACACAGTCAATCCGCGACATGGAATGTGTCACCCGGTGGACAAATGGTGTTTGTCGACGTGGCAGCAAAGCGCATCGTACACGTTTTTGCAGAAACGTCGGATGGGACGGTTGGGCACTTCCAAATCTACCTCGACGAACATCGCATGCAGAGTCAATGCCAGGCAACTGTCTTGGAAATCGATCGCGAGCGGTACGGTAAATTTCTGTTGCTGCTTACCAAAGATCGACTTTGCAAAAGCGAGGAGATTAGACTTCATCCGCGCTACCACCGCAGAGGAACACCCCTCTACATGACCAAGAAGTAAGCGAACACCATCGCAAGTTACATTATAAGAGCAGGATTATCTCATCCTGCTCTTTTGCTTTGGTGTCTAAGAAAAAAGCCTCTCGAGTTTTCGAGAGGCTTTTTGTTGTGAGCAACCCACCATTATGCGTGCTCTTTCGAAAAAATAATTGTCCGTGCCTTGGGTCGAGTCAGCTGCGACTGAATAGTTCGTAGCTCATCAACATCAAAGCCCAACATTATGTCGAGGTACTCCTTTTCTGGAATCACGTGACCTGCAACAGCGATTTCATTGACAGCGTCACCAACCGCTCCGAGCGGATTTAGCGTTCGCATATGCTTGGATCCGCGGATGGTGTCCCGCACGACATCAACTCGATCACGCGTGATGAGCTTTGGATCTTCAAACACATCCCAGAAGGCCTTGAGCAAAGGGTAAATGTTTTGTTCTCTGACCTGTGCGGTAACACCAACCCGACTCAGCTCTGCAGTGAAGCCCAGCAACGAGTCAACGCCATAGACCAGCTTGCGCTTTTCTCGCAGGACCTGGTGCATGGGCGAACCCGTACTGCCGTTGAGAACCTTCATGAAAAAATTCCACCGGCAGACGTCTCGGAATGGGCCAAATTCCAGCTGAAATGCCACCGTGACCCGAGCGCCGCTGAAGGGCCAGACGATCTTTTCAACGCCACCGGTTTTCCAAGATGGTGCCTCGCCGTAGAAAGCATTACGTCGGCGTTCGTCCGTAACAGACAAATCACGCTCTGGAATTCGCTTGAGGTGCGGAGCAATTTTTCTCAAGAGCGTCCCGGGGGTCAGCTTGCTCGTTGCGACAACGATCATGCGGTTGCGCGAATATCCAGCAGCGTACGCCTTGAGCAATTGCCGATACGTCACACGATCAAGGCTCTTGTGCGTCCCACCAGGACTATGCGAGAACGGATGTTCTTTTCCGTACTGAAGTTCGCAGGCGCGCTCACCGATCCAATTTTCCATATCGCTGGCATGCTCAACAAGCTCAGTGTGAATGACATGACGTTCGTGTTCCATGTCTGACTGCCGAAGTTTTGGTTGGCCAAACAGGTCCACTTGGCGATCAAGCGCTTGATCAAGCAGGGATAATGGCACATTACTGATGGATGCAGTCATCTCGTGAGTCGTAAAAGCGTTGATGCGACCAGCATGCCGCAAAAGCGGTCGCTTAATCTCGCGATTATTGGCGAACTTGGCAGTGCCCCGGAATAGAACGTGTTCCAGCAAATGATAAATCCCAGCGGGGCCGACCATCAGATCGTCTGCTGATCCGACAAACATCACACAGTACACCGCCGCTGATTCGATCCAGTCCGGCGTCTGCATGTACCACACCGGTACACCAGATGGCCTGCCGATCAATTTGAAATCTCTCACACCGCTCACCCCTTTCGACCGAAATATTTTTTGTAACGAACGCTGGCAAATGCGTATGCCAGAACTCCCCTTGCTAACAGTCTATTACGCCGATGTCAACGATAGCGGGTAGAGTGTGTTCGGTATTGAAAAAGCCCCGGGGAGCTGCTAACGTCCCTGGTTTATGCCCAATAAGTTCGTCCTAGAAGCTCCATACAAGCCGGCCGGTGATCAACCGCAAGCAATTAAGAAGCTCGTGGCAGGTATTGCACGTGGCGACAAACATCAGACCTTGGTCGGCGTAACCGGCAGCGGCAAGACCATGACCATGGCGAGCGTGATCGAAAAAATCCAGCGGCCGACGTTAGTTTTGGCCCATAACAAGACGCTCGCGGCTCAATTGGCCAGCGAGTTTCGCGAACTATTTCCAAAAAATGCTGTCCAGTATTTTGTCAGCTATTACGATTACTATCAGCCTGAGGCGTATATTCCGCGGACCGATACCTACATTGCAAAGGACTCGTCCATCAACGACGAGATTGATCGCTTACGACACCAGGCGACCATGTCTCTCCTTACGCGCAAGGATGTAATTATTGTCGCGTCCGTTTCGTGTATTTATGGATTGGGTTCGCCAGAGGAATATGCCAAAGGAAAAATTGAATTACGCGTCGGCAAAAAGTATCCGCGCCGCGATCTCTTAAAAACGCTCATTAATATTCAGTACGCGCGCAACGAAATCGATTTTAGTCGCGCGAGTTTTCGCGTGCGTGGTGATGTGCTTGAAGTTTATCCAAGTTACGAGGACAACGTTTTACGTTTTTCTTTTCTCGGCGACGAACTAGAAAAAATTACCAAGATCGACGGGTTGACCGGCGAGATTTTGGAGCGACTCGATCACACCGTGATTTTTCCGGCGAGTCACTGGGCCACAGAACGAACTCGCATCGACGCGGTGCTCCCCTTGATTAAACGCGACGTGGGTATTCGCGTGGCCGAGTTTAAGAAAGCCGGCAAGCTTGTGGAAGCCCAACGTATCGAAGAACGCGTTACGTACGATTTGGAAATGCTCAAAGAATCTGGCTATATCAACGGGATCGAAAACTATTCCCGTTATTTTGATGGTCGTGTGGCGGGTACACCTCCATATGTACTGCTCGATTATTTTCCAAAAGATTTTTTGATGTTCGTGGATGAGTCACATATTACGTTGCCGCAAGTTTCTGGGATGGAGCGCGGGGATTTTGCGCGCAAAAAAACCCTCGTGGATTACGGCTTTAGATTGCCGGCGGCCGCGGACAATCGACCGCTTAACTTTAAAGAATTTAATGGGCGTATTAATCAAGTTGTGTACGTCTCCGCGACACCTCGCGACTACGAAAAACAAAAATCGTCGCAGGTCGTTGAGCAATTGATTCGGCCGACGTTTTTGCTCGATCCAACGATCGAGATCAAGCCGACACTTCATCAAGTTGATGACCTGCTCGAACAAGTTAAAAAACGTACGGCAAAAAAACAGCGCGTTCTGGTGACAACGCTGACCAAGCGACTCGCCGAGGAATTAACCGAGTATCTCAAAGAGCTGCGTGTCAAAGTGCAATATATTCACTCAGAGATTGAGACGTTGGAGCGGCTAGAAATTTTGCGCGACCTACGGCTCGGTGTGTATGACGTGGTGGTTGGGATCAACCTTTTGCGCGAGGGTTTGGATTTGCCGGAAGTTTCTCTCGTTGCCATCTTGGACGCTGATAAAGAGGGATTTTTGCGTGACGAAATCGCTTTGACTCAAACGATGGGGCGCGCCGCACGCCACATCGACGGTCACGTCATTATGTATGCAGACAAAATCACGGGTAGTATGCGGCGCGCCATGGCGATCACTGAGAAACGTCGCAAAATCCAGCAAGACTACAACAAGAAAAATAAGGTCAAGCCAACGTCGATCCAAAAAGCTGTTCGTGAGGATCGCCTGGCCGGTGCCAAGAAGGAGGAAGAGGCACCAGTGGTTCGTGCCAACTTGAGTGCACCGGAGCGCGAGGCCTTTATCAAATTGCTTACGGAAAAAATGGAAATGTCCGCGAGTAACTTAGAGTTTGAGGAAGCCGCCAAGCTGCGAGACCAAATCGCCATACTTAGAAAGTCGAAGAAAGATCTCTAGAACACGATAGGCGCTTAGATACAATTGTTTCATTAATTGTATCAAAATGATACAATTAGACCAATATCATGATACAATTATTTCATGCCTAAATTGACTCCCCGACAACTTAAGATTCTGAGTTATATACAGCAAAACCCCTGGAGCAGTACGCACTCAATAAGAGAGTACCTGGCAAAAGGAGGGGGTGGGGTCGCGCGCGTAACCGTGGTGCGTGATCTGGGACATTTAGTTCGTGCCAAATTAATCCACAGCAAGGGCAAGGGGCGGTCAGTTACCTACCACGATTTAGCATCAACGCCATTGCTCCGTTTTATCGATGTCGCGACATACTTCAAAAAAAATGTTGATGAACGCACAGCCCAATCTCAACAGTTCAACCCAGACGTCTTCAAGTATTTGCAGTCCATCTTTATGACTGAGGAGCGACAAAGCTTGTCGCGAATAAATACATTGTATCGCCAACATGTCAAAAAACTCAGCCCTACGGCAATAAAAAAAGAATTTGAACGCCTCACCATAGAGCTGAGTTGGAAATCTTCTCGCATTGAGGGCAACACGTATTCTCTTATCGACACAGAAATACTACTTAAGCAGCACCAAGAAGCGGCCGGTCACAATAAGGAAGAAGCGCTGATGATAATCAACCACAAAAAGGCGCTGGACTACGTCGCGAACAAGAAAAGTGACTTTAAAAAAATCACGTTGCGGAAGATAGAAAATATTCAGCGGTTAATTGTTGAGGGCCTCGGTGTAAATCATGGCATCAGAAAACGACCGGTACGGATAATCGGTACGCAATATGTGCCCCTCGATAATCCGCATCAGATACGTGAGGGACTAGAAAAAACAGCCAGCCTTATCAATCGCATTGCCGATCCATTTTCCAAGGCTTTGGTAGGAATTTTGATGACTTCGTATTTGCAGCCCTTTGAAGACGGCAACAAACGCACCGCCCGCTTACTCGGCAATGCAATTTTATTAGCACACGATGCTTGTCCACTGTCCTATCGCAGCGTTAATGAGTCCGATTATAAAAAAGCAATGATTCTATTTTACGAACAGAACTCGGCTTTGTTTTTCAAGCAACTTTTTGTTGAACAGTTTAAATTTGCCGTCAACAATTATTTCTTGGCTTAGCGATAAAAAAAGCTCCCGGATTAGCGAGAGCTTGATAGTGTGCAGTGTGTGAGTCTATTTTGCCGGCGAAGCAATTCTTGCGAGCTCAGCGGCAGAAAAGAGATTCAGTTGCTTGGTCTCTTCTTGCTTGGTTTCGATCAGGCCGATCTGCACGCACTTGGGGCAGAAAAAGATCGAGTGCCACTTTTTTGTCTTGGGATCGAACTTATCCTTGCGGATACATGGGTTGCCAGCCAGGATTGGCTGGTTACAGATGTCGCACAGTCGATGGTTTCTGCTCGTGTTGTACGGCAGCGTTTTTCGTACCGTTTTTCGTTCCAAAGGACCACCTCCGTATCAGCGCCAAAAAAGCTACACTGATATGACTTTTATAACAAGGTTAAATGGAAAAAGTAGCAAAACAAAATTCGCCGACAAAACCACAAGGATTTTTGGTTATCAATAAACCCGCCCGCTGGACATCTTTTGACGTCGTCGCCAAATTGCGGGCTATCACCGGCGAACGCAACATTGGTCACACGGGTACGCTGGATCCATTTGCGACGGGAGTTTTGGTAATTGGATTTAATGAAGCGCTTGGACTCATCAGCATCGTGCAGTCGATGGAAAAAGTATATCGCGGACGAATCCGGCTCGGGCAAACAAGCGATACCGATGACATTGATGGCAGTAAAAAAACTGTCGCGGTCGCTTCTCAACCTACCGAAGCACAGGTAAAAGCAGCACTTAATAAATTCGTTGGCCCAATCAAGCAAGTCCCCCCAAAATATTCTGCCGTCAAAGTTGCTGGCCGTCGCATGTACGAACTTGCCCGCAAAGGACTGCCCATCAAGCGCGAACCCCGACAAGTCACGATCTACGATTTAAAGTTGCTGGCATACTCATATCCTTTTATCGACATTGAGGTACGTGTGAGTAGCGGCACATATATTCGTGCGATAGCACGAGATGTCGGCGATGATTTAAAAACGGGGGGATTTTTAGAAGAGTTGGTGCGCCATCGTGTCGGGCCCTTTACTTTAGAAGATGCGGTCGAGATCGCTGATGTCAAAGCAAAAAACTTGCCCGAGTTGCTGCAACCGATCGAAACAGTCATTTCTGATTTGTCTCAAATCGTATTGCCGCCGCATGACTTGGAACGTCTCGCGCACGGCCTTGAGATTGTTCCGCCAGCAGATGTACGGGCGTTCGTCACTAAGTCACCTTCTCAGTCCTCGCCGGCACAAGTATCCCCAATTCAGGCCTCTCCCATCGCAGTTGTGACAGAAAAGGGCAGGCTCTTGATGTTCGTCCGGTATGATGCCCAAACCGATCGCATCAAATCCACCAAGATCTTTGACGAAAAACTAAAGCGCTGATAGTCTCTTGAGGCTTTAAATTATCGTTTTTACAAGACATGCCACGAACAGCTGCCAGCAAACGCGCTCTGCGCAACACAAAAATCCGCACCACCCGCAATGTTACGGTCAAATTGGGCGTGCGCGATGCCGTAAGAAAAGTTCGCAAATTATCGGCGGCCGGAAAAAAAGATGAGGCCGCGACGGCCTGGCGCGCAGCAGCGTCAAAATTGGACCGGGCTGTAAAGCGCGGACTTTATAACAAAGCTAAAGTTGCGCGCATTAAGTCGCGCCTAGCCAAGCTGGTCAACAAATCCGCGAATAGTAAAGTCGAAGTCAAGAAATAGCCGGCCGCAGACCTCGACCCAGCTAGCCGCAGATCGCGACCGTCAGCAGATCCAACGCCACATCGCCATCGATGCGGCTGGTTTTAATTGCCTCGTCTGCATCAACCAGTTTGTCAAATATTTGACGCAGGTTACGGTTGCCAAATCCCCGCAAGTATCCTTGCGCTTTGTTTACGACAAACCATGGTAGGCCAGTGAGCGCTGAGATATCTCGCGCATCTCGCACAGGCGGTTGTGACGTGGAACCCTGCTGGGCAGCCTGTACCAAAATCAACACACGAAACTGATAGCGCATCATCGTCAGCAGATAGAGTGGATGAGCTCCATTGGCTAAGTGTCGATGCAATAATTGCAGTGCATCTTGTAACCCTCGCGAACTCAGCGCGCTAATCGTCGCAAAAATATCCGCTTCTAGATTGGCTTGATTGGATTGTGAAATTTGATCTGTTGTAATGGTCGCATCTTTTGAAGTATCTCGGTTTTTTTTGCTCAGTGCATAGGCGATCAGGCCATCAAGTTCGTACAGAATACGGTCATACTCACCTTGCAGTCGAGAATATAATTGCGTTGCATCAGTTGCAGACAATGTCACCCCATGCTCCTTGGCTCGAGCAATCAGATCACTCGTGGCTGCACGTCCCGTCGGTGTTGCAACGTCGATGACCTTAATGAGCGAACTTTCTTGCGCCTTTGCACTTTTCTTGGAAGTCGATTTCTTTTTCAAAAACGCGATTAATTTATTTTTTGTTTGGGCGGGGAGTGGGTCGAACTCGACAAATACAACACTCGTGTCCGCGGACAAATCTTTTTTCTTGAGACGCTCAACCAGAACCGCCAACTCGGCCGTGCGTAATTCCGCCGCATGTCGAACCACCACTAATTGCTTAGTCGCAAAAAGTGAGGTGCCACCAATCTGGCGCACCAAGTCCGCCGCAGTCGAATCCGACTCGGCCATCCATCTAATTACCTGTGCGCGCGGCCCAGCCTTTTTTTGGAAAGAGGCAGTCAGACGGGCTAGTTGTTCGTTTATGAGGCGGTGGGAGGGGCTGTGCAAAAAGATGAGCATGTTTCACAAGGTT
>CAZCZY010000056.1:0-2647 GCA_964503525.1 uncultured Candidatus Saccharibacteria bacterium | reverse complement strand
TCCGTCCAGCCACACTGCCCGAGCTTCTCGCTCTCGGAGCCCAGCACCCCGATGAGCAGCGCAAGTACTGGATCGCTGGCCTCGGCTCGATTTCGCCGGACCGCGACGTCGCGTCTCTCGCCCTGGATGGCGACGATCGGGCCCTGAACCTCTACTACTTCGGCGCTGGCTGGGATGGCTACGGCCGCCGCTTCGCTGCCGTCCGCAAGTAACGCCCTCGGACCTCGGTCCCTTGGCACTTAACACAAACTTGGACCCCCTGGTCCTTCACCCGGTCGGAAGTGCAAACTTCCGACCGATTTTTTTCTCGCCAAGTGGTGCATTTACTCATTGAACTTGCGGTACGAATAGTTGACACGGGCCGGCATATTCTGTACAGTATCTCGCGCCAAGGGAAGCTGGATGACCGCGGGATTTGGGCAGGTTGGGTTCGCCTAGCCGCCTAATTCTTGAGGAAAGTCCGAACTCCCTTCGTTTAATAACGAAGAAGTGGGTAGCACCTAACGGATGCCGCAGGGGTCGGAGGGCTCGCTCGAGCGCTCTCATCAACTGCAGGGATAGTGCCACAGAGACATAAACCGCCACTACGGAGTGGTAAGGGTGAAAAGAGTGGGGTAAGAGCCCACAGTGGTTGCAGGCAACTGTAATCAGAGGAAAACCCTACCCGGAGCAAGACCCAATTTGGTTGGTCGCATGAGTGCGGTCGCGAGATCGCACCAAGAGAGATGGTCGTCACGTGTCGTCTGCAAAGACGGCGCGAACAGAATTCGGCTTATAGGCTTACCTTGGCAATTTGAGTAAACCAAATACGAAACACGAGTCTCAATGAAACACGAGCGCCGCGAAATCTTTTTTAACTTACTTCTAATTCCAGTGGATGCACTGGCATTATTTTTTGCGGGTGCGCTGACCTGGTACTTACGTTTTCAGACTGACATCCCCGGTCTCGATCCTTCTGGCGTTGCATTTGATTTTCAGAGTTTCTTATTGGCAATGCTGTGGATAGTTCCGCTCTATCTGATTATTTTAGCAATCGCACGATTGTATGCGGACCATCGCGAGTTACGTTTTTTGGACGAACTGTTTCGAGTGGCACTTGCTATCGCAACGGGCACGCTCGCACTGATTGTTATTCTCTTTTTGCGTCAAGAGTCGGAGACGTCGCGTTTCTTAATCTTGGCGGCTTGGATTTTAGGCACACTTATCGTTGGCCTGGGGCGGTTTCTCATCCGTATCATTGAACGTTGGCAATTGCGGCGCGGTATTGGTGTACATAACGTAGTCATCATTGGTGATAACGAACAAAGCCGACGCCTGCGTAAAAACTTTAGGGCGCATCCAGAGCAAGGCGTTCGTGTCGTGGGATTGATTGCAACAAAAGAGACCGCACAGATTTTACGTTCGCTAGAAAATTACATGACGGCGCATGGTGCAGCCGAGATCATTCAAACCGACCAGGACTTGTCGAAGGAGACTACCGAGAAAATTTTGGATTTTGCTGACATCAACAAGCTGCGCTACAAATTTACGCCTAATACCTACGAAACGCAGGCGACCAACATCGGTATCAGTACGGTTGCTGGAATGCCCATCGTTGAGCTAAAAGCCACACCACTAGAAGGTTGGGGAAGGGTCGGTAAGCGTACGCTCGATATTTTTGGGGCAAGTGCGGGGCTTGTCGTGTTGTCCCCAGTATTTTTATTTACCGCGATCGCGATCAAGCTAGATTCAGTTGGCCCAGTATTCGAAAAAATGGCACGCGTAGGAGCATCAGGAGAATTCTTATTGTTCAAGTTTAGGTCGATGATTAAGGATGCACGGTTCATGAAGGAAAAACTGATGAAATACAATGAGCGTACCGGTCCGCTTTTTAAAATGAAACAAGATCCGCGCATCACACGCGTCGGTCGTTTTATTCGTCGCACGTCAATTGATGAGCTCGCCCAGCTGATAAACGTCCTCAAGGGTGAAATGAGTTTGGTTGGGCCGCGCCCACATGAGCCCAATGAGGTTGCCAAATACCAGCAGCACCATTACAAATTGTTACGAATAAAGCCAGGCATTACTGGACTGGCTGCAATCTCCGGTCGATCAGATTTGGATTTTGAAGAAGAGGTTCGCCTGGATACGTATTACATCGAGCATTGGACTTTATTGTTTGATCTCAAGATTTTGATACGAACACTTCCCGCGGTACTCGCGCGTAAAGCTGCGGTGTAATATAAACGGACTGTAGATTTGGGGGTTGCATTTGTAGCGCATTTGTGGTCTAGCAAATAGCACTTGCGGTGCTTTTTTTGGTTAAAAACTGCTAGTATGGCGGGTACTTAGGACCACTTCTCCACAAAACCCTACGCCGAATGCGCATTGCTCTCGTACATGACGCCCTCAACCAAATTGGCGGCGCGGAATACGTGCTCAGATCTTTCCATGCACTGTTTCCGCACGCGCCGATTTTTTCGTTGATTGATGATGGGCACGTTTCAAAGCTATTTTTCAAGAAAGCTGAGATTCGCACCTCCTTTTTGCAGCGGCTGCCTGGCGGCGTTCGTTTCTTTAAATGGTTTTTACCAGCGCACCCGATGGCTGTTGAGCAATTTGACCTCTCAGGGTATGACGTAGTGATATCTGACTCGTCAGTGTTTTC
>CAZCZY010000055.1:0-12176 GCA_964503525.1 uncultured Candidatus Saccharibacteria bacterium | reverse complement strand
AGTCAAACGAATAAAACGGTCGTACCAACCTTGCCGTCGAGTGTACAGTTCGACCGGGTGCATAGTTACTGTGCGACTTCTTTAATTGAGGTTACGTCAATAACGCCAATAACATCGTAGCTGTTGGCATCAGGCGCGCTGATTTCTTCGGTACTAAACAGTCCGGTTACTTCAACTTTTAATCCACCTGTAGAATATTTATAGTCTGGATCGGACGTAGAAAGATTTCTAAGTTCGTAGTACTTGCCACTTAAATCTCGCAGACCGATCGCGCACTCCAAAGTCTGGGGCCCTGATCCTTTCTTAGGTAAGCAATCAATAGTGCCATTGATTGTAAGCGCCTCTGGTCCTTGCGGCTGTGTGTCGTTGAGTTCTTCAACAAAGTGTTTGCCGTCAGGAGTCCAACACTGTCGCGGGTACGATTCACCGACAGGGTAACCAGCCGCAGCACACTCTTCAAAGTTTTTAATTGCGCGTGCTGGGACGGGGGACTCTGCTCGGGGATTGAAGAAAAAATAGGCCAGTGCTGCACCAAGTGCGACAATGACAATTGTTGCGAGTGAGTACGTAAATTTCTTCTGCGTGCTCATGATCCAAGCTTACGCCTAAAGCAATTTATTTGGTGATCATTGACCATCCCGACGGATTGCATAAAGGCGTAGCAGATTGTGGAGCCCACAAACTTAAAGTCGCGACGTCTCAAGTCGTCGCTCATTGCATCGGACTCTCGAGTTTTTACCGGTGTATCTTTATCCAGGCGAATTTTGTGTTGGATAGTTTTATTCCCGACAAATTGCCAGACATATGTGTCAAACGACCCAAATTCTTTTTGAACCTCTAAAAATCTCTTTGCGTTATTAATGGTCGCTGTAATCTTTAAGCGGTTGCGAATGATTCCGGCGTCGGCAAGAAGTCGCTTTATATCCTGCGCGCCATACTTCGCAATCTTTTTCACAGCAAAATTGTTAAACGCCTTACGATAGTTAGCTCGCTTATTGAGCACCATCTGCCAAGATAATCCGGCTTGCGCGCCACTGAGCGTTAGAGATTCAAAAAGGGTGCGGTCGTCGTGTGCAGGGACACCCCACTCCGTGTCGTGATACTTGATCATGACGGGATTTTCACCAACCCAAGCGCATCGCTGTATCTCATTTTTGTTCGGCATGGAAAGTGTCAATTATTCTGAGTCAATTTTACTTATTTCTCCGCTAAAAATTTAATCCGCCCCAATGCTTTGGGAAATCGGACATTAAACGTCTCTTCCTGCCCGTCCGGAACGTCGATATCAACTGTCAAAGTAGTAAGGCCGTCGTTTGTCTCGAGCGAATAGCTTTCCGTTCCGCCAGTCCATTCCTTGTCCCGGGCATGCGCCCTGCTGTCCTTTGTGTCCGCCATTTGTCTGAATGACACAAATTCATTGGCAACAAGCGTCTCGATCAAGCTCGTCACACCGTAACCGGATATGGAGGAAATAAATTGCACTTTGTTTCCTTCTTTTATTTCCCCGACCATATACATTCCTTCGTCGATGATGTTTGCCCAGTCGCGAAAAGTCCTATCATCCCACAGCGTGTTCCAAACATTTTTTTGGGAAGCATTTATTTGGATGGAAAATTGCTTTTTTTGCATATGTAGATTTAATTTTCATCCTGGCGGAGAGGGTGGGATTCGAACCCACGGTACCCTTGCAGGTACACGAGTTTTCAAAACTCGCGCGATCGGCCGCTCTGCCACCTCTCCTCGATAAATGGGCTTTGCCAGTATAGCATACTGTTGTATAATCAGCTCATGAGAACTACACAGCGTAAAGGTGACATTGCAGTCTCACGGGCCATTGCCCGTTTTACTTTTATGGGCTTTGATGTGGCAATACCTTTAACGGAATCTGCTGCCTACGATTTGATAGTTGATACCGGAAAGAAGCTAAAGCGCGTGCAGGTGCGATATTGTGGAGTTCGTGAGGTTGCACTTAGGAGGATTCACTCAAATTCACAGGGATATGTTGTTAAAAAGACAAAAAGTAATGCATACGATTGGCTGTATATTTTCAACAAGAACGGCAAGGAATATTTAATCAAGGAGTGCTTGGCAAACCGAAACTCCATCGTACCACCTGTTGATTCCTGTATTTCAGAGAGCATCTGATTCGGTCAAGACTCTGCGACTTCTATGCTGCAAATGACGTTATTGCGCTTAGTCTCGGATAGAGTAGGATAGCTCGAACCAAAATGCCAACAAGCCTGCTCCAAGCGCAAGCAAATCACCGCAATGCCATCGTTTGACCGCTACATCAAGCGCGGTGAATATCGCTTGTATTACAGACACACTATTATAGACGCGTCCGCGCCAACGTATGTTTTGTTGCATGGTTGGTCAGGTAACAACACGGCTTTTGTCCCGCTCGAGCGACAACTTAATGAGCGCGGCATCAACACGGTGACACCGGACTTGCGCGGACATGGTCTCTCGACAAAAATTCGGCGTCGTCGTGATTATCGCTACCCGGAATTTGTTCTAGACCTAAAGTTGCTCTTAAAAACAGTTGAAGAAGCAACGCCAGATTCTGCGATCACGTTGCTCGGATATTCCGCCGGAGGCACCATTGCCCTCATGCATGAGTTAGTAAACCCTGGACACGCCTCACGTCTCATTTTAATTGGTGCAAACCATGAGAATCCCATTAAGTATTGGCACCTCGGTTGGTTTACACCAGTTGCTCGAGTGATTTTTCTCGGAGGCGCCAAGCTTGCCCGCTTTGAGCGCCGCAAAAAATATAAAGAAATAGATTTGGTAAAGATTCACGGGTATTGGGGTTCGGTTTTTGAGGGACTGCGCAGTATGCCGATGGATGTCAACATCTGGTTACTCACCACATACGCAGATTTGTCGCTCACGGAACTATCGCGGGTTACCTGTTCGGTCATAATCTTACGTGGCGAACACGATCACTATTTTACGGGTCGTGAGGCGCAAAAACTTGCCGCAAAATTACCGAATGCGGAACTCATCACAGTTCCAAACTGCGGACACTACCTTGTGACACATCACGAAGAAGAATTGCGCACGCATCTTGAGAATCTTGTAGACTCTTAGGCATGCATATTGCGTTGTATAGCGACACGTTTGAGCCGCAGGTCAATGGGGTGGCAGTTGTTGTCGAGACCATAGGGAAGGAGCTGGTTAATCAAGGACATCGCGTCACGATTTGTACCGTGACTTCACCGGGACATCCGGTTGCAAAGCTGCGCCGTATCAAACCCGAGCCATACCGGGTGATCAGATATGCATCGGCGAGCTGGCCAGCCTATAAGGAGCATCGCTTAACCTTACCAACCGTTATCGGCAGCGCCTGGTGGGCCGAACAAGATCGCCCAGATGTAATCCATGCCCACTCACCTTTTGCGATGGGCGCTGAAGCGGCAGCACTCGCTAAAGTAATACGGCGGCCACTCGTATGGACAGCGCATACTTTTTTTGTTGACTATGCCAAACATCTGGGATTATTTTCCCGCTTAAACAATTTCTTGGTCGAAAAGTACGAACCCTGGCTGTACAATCGAGGGGATTTAATAACGGTGCCATCTCGAGCACTCTCGGAAGACTTACAGCGTCGTAAAGTTCGACCGCCCGTTGTAACGCTGGAAAATCCAGTGGATATCCAGCGATTTGCTGCGAGCGCGTCGCTGAGAGATGCTGGGCGCCACCGCTACGGACTCAAATCAAAAACCATTATCTACTTTGGCCGCTTGAGCTACGAGAAAAATATTGACGCGCTGCTCGACGCGGTGGCGCCCGTGCTTCTTCGGCACAAAGATTGGCAAATGCTCATCGTCGGAGAGGGGCCTGTTCGATCCGATCTGCTAAAACATGTTCAGGCATTATCCATCGCCGGACAATTACAATTTACCGGCCTACTCACCGGCCAAGCGCTCGTTGAGGTCACCGGTGCTGCCGATGTTTTCGTTACTGCGAGTCTCACCGAGAACCAACCGATTTCTGTTATCGAAGCACAGGCGGCGGGCTTGCCAGTCGTCGCGTATGCAGCACGAGGAATTCCGGAAATCGTCGAGCATCAAAAAAGCGGCATCTTGGTTGAACCAGAGGAGGCGGACCAATTTGCCGCAGCTATTGAAAAAGTTCTTGCTGATGATGCCGCGCGACAAAAAATGAGCGCATACAGCAAACACGCCATGCAACGCTTTGATGTAACCACTGTCGTCACGCGATTGGTCAAATTTTATGAACAACTCTCCAGCAAGAAGTAATAGACGCTTTATTAAACTCTCACGGAATGCGCATCGCACTTTATTTCGAACTCTTTCGCTGGCGGGGTGGCAAACTATTTAAAAAGCAGGGCACTGGACTCGCGAGTTCGTTTAGAAATCAATTACGTGCGCTGCAGAGAGTGACACAGGACGACACTGCCGACGTAAAAATCGAGGTTGTCGAAGGACCGCGCCTCGACGTCGATGTTTTGCAACTGAATGTTCCATGGCTTAAGTCACGCTGGTTGATGCGACGAGCCAAGCGCAAGAACATTAGAGTCCTGCTGTATGCGCACACAACGGTGGAGGATGCTCGCGGGGTTATTCCGGGAATACGGCTGATCGCCCCGCTCTATCGTCGCTACTTGAGTTCCGCGTATCGATCCGCCGACCGAGTGATTTGCCCATCGCACTATACGCGCGACCTACTGATTGCTCATTATGGCGTGTCCAAAGAACGCGCCGTTGTCATCTCCAATGGTGTTGACAGCAAAAAGTTTGTTCGTGACGAACAAAAACGTCAAGAAGTCAGAAAAATAATTGCACCACAAAATGAAACCGTAATTGGCACCGTTGCACTGGTCATGCCACGCAAAGGTTTAGACACATGGTTGGAATTGGCACGCACGAGTGACAATTCTCAACTGCCCAGAAAGTTTGTGTGGGTTGGAAAGTTTTTTAGTTCGCAGGGCAAACGACTGACGCAGCATGCGCCCAAGAACACCCTCTTTACGGGCTTTGTACCCGACGTAACGGCCTACTACTCAGCCATGGACATTTTTGTTTTTCCGTCGTACGAAGAAAATCAAGGCATGGCAATACTAGAGGCAGCGAGTTCCGGTCTCCCGATCATTGTGAGGGATCTACCCGTGTATCGCGGGTGGCTGGTGCATGGTGAGAACTGTTTGATTGCAAAAACAGAAGCTGATTTTGAAAAGTTTGTGTCACAATTGATCGCGGATGCGGCTATGCGAAAGAAAATCTCGAATGGTGCACTGATTCTGGCGCGCAATAATGATCTCAAAAAAATTGGCCTGACATTACAGGCGTTATATCTGCGGTTGTTAGCAGGGTAGCGGTTGGTAAACCGTTGGATCCTTGCTAGGCTGTCAGATCGTTCTTTTTCGTTCCGATCTTTGCAAACGGAGGATCACATGATCGCGATCAGCTGGCATGATCTGTACGATCTCGGTTGTCCATATTGTCGGTCAAAGGACGGTTTTATACATGTACGATTTGAAGGGGGAAGATTGTGGGTGTGTCGCAACTGTAACCGTGATTGCATTGCGGTTAATCCGGGACTAACACGTTCGCCAATTGGCATCGCGGCCGGAAATACCATCGTGTTTCCGAAAGTACAATCTCATCCGGGCCACCACAAATACTAAGACTCCGTTTGCCAATGCGCCAGCGGAGTCTTATATTTATGTTTGTGAAAAAAATCGATACCATCGCGCATTACTCTTTTGTAGACGTAGTAAAAGATTTGGCGTTTTTTATTCGGCCGTATCGTGGTCGTTTTATTATTGGCAGCACATTTAGATTACTGAGCGATATCGTCTCGCTTTACCCGGCTTTTGCTTTTGCAAGTATTGTCAGTTTTTTTGCCAACTATCAACCCGGTGCGTCCCTGACGCAACCGCTCATCTTGTTGGGCCTATGGCTCGCCGCGTCTGCCATGCGGTCCATCGGTCTGTTTATAGGCCGGGCGATTATGTATCGCGTGGCCGAAAAAATATCGATTGATGCACAGCTACAAAGCATTAGGCATATGTTTTCTCTTGATATCGCTTGGCACGAACAAGAAAACACGGGGAATAAACTCAAACGTATTCAACATGGCGGTGAGGGATTAAATAAGCTTTTGCGCATTTGGGTTTCAAATGTAATTGAAATTGGAGTTAGGTTTGTTGGCATAACTATTATATTGATCCAGTTTGACTTGTTTTTTAGTGTCATCGTCATTTCTTTCATCATTACGTATCTTTTGATTTCTCAGTTCCTATTACGACGAGTTGCAACCGCCGTAAAAAATGTTGATATTCAGGAAGAAGAAATGAACGGGCTTATGTTTGAAGCGCTCAATAATATTCGAACCGTCAAAGTATTGGGCATGGCGGATTCTATTTACAAAATTCTAAAAAAAGGATTTGGTGATTTGTTCGAAAAACTTATTCACCGTATTTTCAGATTTCAGGGCCATAATTCATTACTCGCGTTTTGGGGCATGCTCTATAAAGTGGGTACGCTTATGCTGATAGTATTTGGCGTCGCGGAAGGACATTACGAAGTCGGGTTTCTGATTCTTTTTAATGGCTATTTTGGCGATTTATGGGAATCCGTGCGAGAGTTTTCGAACGTTTCCCAAGAGGTTGTTGTAGCGAGAACTGCTGTAGGGCGTATGAAACAAATATTACGTGAACCCATCGGGATTGATCTCGAAAAAAATAAATTGTACATGCGAGAAGACTGGAAAAAAATCTCGGTCAAGAATGTATCTTTCTCATATCGTCAAAGAAAAGTTCTGGACAACATTTCTTTTGATATACAACGGGGTGAACGTATCGGTATAATCGGTCTTTCCGGCGCTGGGAAATCGACGCTGTTCAAGCTCTTGCTAAAAGAATATGAAGACTACACGGGCACAATCGCGTTTGACAATCTTCCACTCACACAGATTAGCAAGAAAAATTATTTCAAGTTTGCTTCGGTAGTCTTGCAAGACACTGAAGTCTTTAATTTTTCTCTCAAGGATAATATTACACTCGCAAATCCGAGTCGAACTCGTGATGCACGCCTGCTTAGTCGCGCAGTAAGGACAGCTCATATAGATGATTTTTTGGAAAGGTTACCCGCAGGACTCGATACCATCATTGGCGAAAAAGGCGTGCGTCTTTCTGGCGGTGAGCGTCAACGGCTCGGCATTGCACGCGCAATTTTCAAAAACCCACAGATTTTGCTACTGGACGAAGCTACATCACATCTCGATATAGAATCTGAGGAAAAAATTCGCGACTCACTCCATGAATTTTTTCAGCACGTAACCGCAATAGTAATTGCACATCGCCTGACGACTGTTAAAGAAATGGACCGGATCATCGTTTTGGAGGGAGGCAAAATTATTGAAGATGGCTCCTTTGACGCACTGTACGCTGCTAAAGGACGCTTCTTTGACTTGTGGGAGAAACAAAAATTATAAATTGGCGGTGAGGGAGGGATTCGAACCCTCGCGGCACGGTGGAACCGCGCCCTACAGGTTTAGCAAACCCGCCTCTTCAACCACTTGAGTACCTCACCGCGTATTTGCTTTTGCTGTGCGAGCGTAACGTAGTTTTGTGTAAGTCGTCAATCGCGCTTGCCGCTCGCCTCATTGCGCGTGGGCTAAGACGGCGCCCACGATGCATTGTGCGCCCGCGTCCCTCAAGATCTGCGCGCAGGTTTCTTGTGTGGCGAGGGTGGTGGCGACATCGTCACACAGGAGAATATTTTTTGGCATGGGTGACGCGGGCGCGTGTAGTTGATACGTACCAGCCAGTTTTGAGCGACGATCGAGAATTGAAAGCTCTTTTTGTTGATCGCCAACGCGCGCGTTTGGTTCGAGCCGTCGGAGTATGTTGGTACGAACAGGCAGATGTAGCAACCGCCCGATGCACTGCGCCAAAAGCTCGGCTTGATTAAAGCCACGTTCGATTTGGCGGCGGCGCGTGGCAGGGACGGGGACAACAATAAAATCTTTCCATTCTCGTGCCAGGTCATTGATAGTTGTTGCACTCAGTGCCTGGAGGCGGCGCGCCAGGCGCGCCGCCAAATACGGCATGACGTCGCGATCTCCTTTTTCTTTACACGCCGCGAGCGCGCGATGAAAGTGATGATTTTCGTACAAAAAAGCGCTCACGAGTTGATCGATCGGTGCCTGCAGTTTTTGGCACAGTCCACAGGTTTGCCCCGCCTGACTAATCGCGCCACAGCCAGAACAAACAAGCGGCGGCAGTTCGCCCAAATTCAAAAGACAACTGCGACAAATAGAATTTCCTGCAGCTTCACAAGAAACACACCGTGTTGGGCTGATGTACTCAAGTACGATGTGCGAGGTTTTGTTGAGAGCGAATTTGCCAACTTTTGCGATCCTGCCGATGTCGACGGCGGTTTTCATCTCACCAGCACTACCAGATGCGATATTAAATTTTGATTAAACTTTTGCGGTTGCGCTGTGGACAATGTTGCCGATATGGCCGATGTGGTCAATATGACCAATATGGATAGACGAACCCCGCATTTCCACCGTGAGTTTCTTAGCGTGGTCAGGCGTGACGAGAACCTCTGCCAGACGGGGTTCAATATGTTCTTGGATATACCCGCGCACAAAGCGCGCTCCCGAATTTGGATCGGCTGTTTTAAGCGCAGCTACAATGACGGTCGGCTGTAGTTCGACCGTCATTCCGCGACCGCTGAGTCGCTGCACCACTTTGGCAAACTCCAATTTAAATATTTTGGCCAAATGCGTTTGTTCGAGCGGATGAAAAGCAATCGTTTTGTCGATGCGACTCAAAAATTCTGGTGGTAGTTGATCTTGCAAGGCGCGCTTGAGACGTAAATCATCCGGTTTTGCATCGTCAACTTTAGAATCATCAAACCCAATCGTTTCGCCACGGCCGCGATACCGATTACCAATGTTGCTTGTCATGATAATAATCGCGTTCTTAAAACTCACGAGTTTTCCGGCTGCATCGGTCAGCCGACCATCTTCAAAAACTTGCAATAGCAAATGCAATACATCGGGATGGGCTTTTTCGATTTCGTCAAAAAGTACGACGCTATACGGACGCCGTCGCAAGGCCTCGGTCAGACGTCCGCCTTCTCCATAGCCCACGTATCCGGGCGGCGAACCAATCAAGCGCGACACCGTAAATTTCTCCCCAAACTCCGACATGTCCAACCGAATCAGCGAATCTTTTTGATTAAACACTTCTTGTGCAAGTGCCTTGGCGAGTTCGGTCTTGCCAACACCCGAGGGCCCGAGAAATAAAAAGGTGCCAAGCGGTCGTTCCGGATCTTGCAACCCTGCGCGAGCACGCAGTAGCGTCGAGGTTACGGCTGTGATGGCTGATTCTTGCGCGACGATGCGGCGCTTGAGTTTGGTGGCAAGATTAGCCACGCTAAACCCGCTCGTTCCTTCGGCGTGCAACAAATTTTCCACCGGGATGCCCGTCATACGCGCGACGACACGTGCGATATCTGGTCGCGTTACCACCGCACTGGGCAGGGTAGGTTTGGGTTGCTGTTCGGCCTTAACACGTAGGCGCGCCAGGCGCTGCTGGGTCCGCAATGCCTCAGGGTAGCGCTCGGCCTGGATAAGCTCGTCGGTTTCTGTAGCCAACACGTGTACTTGTTCGTGCACGGCTGGTGTTTTGCGCGCAAAGGTTTTGAGTAACTCCACTTTTTTACTCGAGAGCGCTTCGTCGATGAGATCGATAGCCTTGTCCGGCAAAAATCGGTCGTTGATATACCTGGCCGACAATGTCACGGCAGCCTCAGCGGCATCTGGCGCCACGGTACTGCCATGAAATTTTTCGTACAGCGGCAAGAGCCCCGCGATAATTTTGTGTGCTTGTTCGATTGGTACTTCTGGCACGGGGACAACTTGAAAGCGTCGCTCCAGCGCAGCATCACGCTCAATGTGCTGTTTGTATTCTTGTGGCGTAGTGGCACCAATCACTCGGATCTCTCCGCGCGCGAGCGACGTCTTAAGCATATTGGCCGCATCAAACGAACCACTCACACTCCCGGTCCCCACCAACGTATGGATCTCGTCGATAAACAAAATCACATTTCCAGCCGTCTCTACCTCTTCTAGCAACCGTCGCAGTCGTTCTTCAAAATCGCCACGATACGAAGTCCCGGCGACCATACTTGTGAGGTCGATTTGCACAATGCGTTTGTCTGCGAGCGTGGCAGAGACTTGGCCGGTGACGATTTTATGCGCGAGGCCTTCTACAATCGCGGTTTTTCCAACACCCGGCTCGCCAACTAACACCGCGTTATTTTTGGTACGTCGGCCCAAGATGTCGATGACTCGCGAGAGTTCTGTGTCGCGACCAATGACGGGATCGATTTTGTGTTGCAGTGCGCGTGCGTTGAGGTCCCAACCAAACTCTGCTAAACGCGGCGTGGGATTTTTAGCACTAGTAACATTGGGGGCGACGCGCAAATGTAGGTTCTCCGCAATTTCTGGAAAGTGCGACGTGCCGCGTAATACTAATTTTAGTTGGTGACGAACCATGCCCAGATCAATTTTAAGATCAGCCAAAACTTTTTTGGCCTTACTCTCGCGTTGGGCAAGGAGTGCGGCGAGTAAGTGTTCGGTCCCGACAAAGTGATGGTTATTTTGTCCCGCGGTCCAAGTTGCGCGGATGATGGCGCGGCGTGCTTGTCCGGTGTAACTCAATTGCTTGGCACCACCCGAAGTGCGTAACTTATGATCATTGAGCACAGCCATGCGTAAGGCCTCGATGCGTATGTTGGAAGTCTTCAAAATTTCCGCAGCGACCGATCCCGGGTGGACACGCAGCGCAAACAACAAATGATCGGTGTCGACCACGCTGTGGTGGAAGCTCTCCGCCGCATCCTCAGCCTCGCTCAAAACGTGTTTGAGCCGCGAAGAAAATTTTGCAGTAATCGAGTGTGTTTCCATGGTTTATTAAGACTCCACGCTACCCACTTTTTGATTCCTTGTCTAGACTCAGGAGCGAACAAATATTTTACATTCTGTTGACACGAGATGCGGTACTATTGCCATATGTGCATTGCATTACTACCGACATGAATGACACGGCCTACGAGGCGGCCTTACGTGTTTTGATCAGGCGTCCACATGCTGAGCGCGAGCTTGGCGTAAAACTGGCGCGCAAGAAGTTTTCACAGGATGAGATTGCGGAAGCGATCGCGCGGTTGAAAAACGAAAAATACCTTGACGACGCCAAGCTCGCGCGAGATTTAGTGCGCTGGTTTGTCGAGTACCGACCGATGGGGCGCCGCGGGGTGCGATTCAAGATGCAACAGCGAGGGTTTTCGGCGGAGGATATCGCGGCGGGCTTGTCCGAAAATTATCCACCTGAGATGGAAAAAACGCTCGCCCAAAAACTCGTGCAAACAAAGCCACGTGCAACGCGTGAAAAAACTGCGCGCTTTTTAGTTAGCCGCGGTTTTGCCACTGACATTGTCCTCGAAGCCCTCGACCAGGTATCTATTCCTGACTAGGCGGGCTCCTGACTAGGCCCGACTAGCTGGACCGGTCAGGTATTGAGAACAGGTGGCGTCAGCCCGGCCATCTCGTAGAGTTTTTTGACGCGTTCTTCAACGGGCGGGTGTGTCGATAAAAGACGGGCAATGCGAGTTGTGCCTTTTAGTTTTGAAATGTCCGCAAAGTACAAGTGCGCGGTGGCTGCATTGGCGAACCGCGCCGGCGTATCGTCTTTAGCAATCTTGATCAATGCGTCGGCCAACTTTTCTGGTTGGCGAGTAATCTCAGCGCCTTTAGCATCCGCGAGCGACTCACGCCGGCGCGAAATGGCAAACTTCATAAGCTGCGCAAAAATCGGCGCGATAATTGCAAGTGCCAATCCGATCAAAAGTAAAATTGTACCGGCCTGACTATCGCGATCACTGCTGCGTCGCCGGCCACCACCCCAAAAAGAAAACCGCAAAAAGAAATCGGACACGATCACTACAAATCCGACCAGCACGGCCACTAGCGTCATATATCTAATATCGTAATCGCCAACGTGGGCGAGTTCGTGCGCGGTGACACCTTCGAGTTCTGCCTTGTTCAATGTGCGTAATAGTCCAGTTGTAAATGCTATCGAAGCAGTCTTGGGCGAACGTCCCGTCGCAAACGCATTGGGCGATTCGTCG
>CAZCZY010000054.1:0-6243 GCA_964503525.1 uncultured Candidatus Saccharibacteria bacterium | reverse complement strand
CATTCGGTTTTTATATTATTGACGCCGGTTTTGTACGAGGGCACTAATTACGCTAAAGAAGACAAGCCTGGTATCGCCGTTGAATACGTCAAAACTAAGGGTGCCTTGGAAAAATACTTTGGCGATGTGGAAATTTTTCACCATAATTACTTTGGTAACCGCATGGATGTGACTACATTTTTGGCCGCAAAGCCAAAAGCCGTCATGGGAGAATAGCCGCGCATTGATCTTGCGCAGTGCTCTCGCGACCGTCATCTAGTACACTACTTGCATCTACTTGTTAACTACCATCATATGAACCTCAGGCGCCTACTCTCGATCAGTCTAGTCCTTGGCCTTGTTGCTGGTGCTCTTCCGTCAATTTCCTTTGCACGAACATACGATAATGCCCATCTGATTCGCAAGTCGTCTGTGGGTGCCGCTAGCATCGGTGCCACCGGCATAGGTACTGACGAAAAAGTCTACATCGGTCAAAAAGATCTTGACAACATTGCCGTGTACGACTCGGAAACACTGACGCCGCTGAGTTCGTCACCGATTGATCTGGGTGCCGGCGCACAACCACAAGAGCTCATCGCGGATACATTACGACCATATCTCTACGTGTCTGATTCTGCGCAAAAATTAATTCATGTCATCAATACAAATTTTGATTTTCTGGAATACTCGATCCCAGTAACTGGTTCGCCGCAAGGGATTACGCTCAGCGGTGATGGAAATTATTTATACGTGGCGACTGATTTACGTGTCGACAAAATTGATACGCGCAGTCGAACAGTGATCGCGTCATCTCCGGCGACCGCACCTTTTGCACCGTGGGACATTGCACTCAACAATACGCGCGATCAATCTGGAACTCGAGTTTGGGTGACCAATAATGCGTCCACGGGAGAAGTGCGCTCGTATGATCCAACAACAATGCAGCAATTCGATAGCATTATTCCAGCTGGTGCGAGCAGTGCGCACGGGATTGGACCTGCGTATGGTGGAACCGTCAATCAAGCCGCGATTGCTGACACTACCAATAAGGCATTTAGACTTTTTAATGATTCTACAAATGTCACGACGACTCCAACCACGAGCACCGCTTTTGTGGCAGGGCCATGGGCAATTGAACAAGAGACGGCTATTCCAGCTGCGGGAACATATCGCTGGCTCGTCACCGACGGCGGTGGACCGGGGAGCGGTACCGGCGATAGCGTCGTAGAGTTCTCCGGAGAAGCCCCGTATGGAGAAACGCGACGAATCAGTGGACTCGGCGGTGGAGCTAGTGCAGATGCACCGCAAGAAATTGCTTTTTCGTCGATCGGCAAGCGTGCCTTTGTTACCTTGGGTGCCACCGATAAAGTTTCTGTGATCAACTATGATTTTACTGGGGTGCTCACCGAGAGTGCCGTCATCAGTTTGACTGGTGGGGCTAACCCCTACGGTATTGAAATTACTGATGCTAGAAAACCTGCTACACGTTTTGCTGGTGCCGACCGCTATAAGACTGCAGCTGCAACGTGCCAAGAAAATCATGGTGACAAAAGTGCCGATGCGGTTGTCATTGCAAGTGGCGAAAACTTTCCCGATGGAATTGTCGCGGGTCCGCTCGCCGGAATTTTGCGAACATGTCTGTTGCTTGTAAAGAAAGGTTCACTCCCGGATGCGACAAAAACGGAAATCGCTCGAATTTTTGATAGCGTCAATGATATAGAGCCCGATGTCTATATAGTGGGTGGACTCTCCGTTATCAATTCTGGTGTAGAAGCCGCCATCCAAGCGATCGATCCAGACATCGATACGACTCGGGCGGCCGGTTTGTCCCGGTACAAAACGTCGGTAGAAGTTGCCAAAGCCATGGATACTATCCGTGGATCCAAACCGACAAAAGTCTTTGTTGCGCGCGGTACGGATTATCCTGATGCGCTGGTCGTGTCGGCAGTTGCCGCGAGTTCGGCCTTTAATCCGTTCTTTATGCCAATTTTCTTGTCATCGTCTGACAGTCTCGACCCTGATGTTCGAACCTACCTAGATAATGCCCCGACGGTTGTTGAAGCCTATCTCGCCGGCGGTACCACCGCGCTTAGTGCAACAGTAGCAGCACAAGTCGATGCCGAGGTACCCACCGTCACGCGACTTGGCGCCTCCAATCGCTACAGCACCGCTACAACTATTGCTGCATTTTTCTTTCCGGCGCCGACTATGGCCGCCTTTGCCTCGGGTCAAAATTTCCCTGATGCGTTGGTGATGGGCCCCCTCGCCGGCTATGAAGATTTGTCAGGCATCACGGCCAGTTATGTGATGCCCATCTTGCTCGTTAAGTCAGATTCGATTCCGGCTGAGACCGCTGCATATTTGTCTACGCTTTCTAGTTTGCTTAGGCGAACATTTATCGGTGGCGGCACAACTGCGATCAATAACGCGGTCGAGATTGGTATTGAGAGCGGCTACCGTTAAGTTGGCAGAACGACGCCAGTACGAACATAGCAGCACAAACAGGCGAATACAGAAAAGCGCCGATCGAGGATTCGATCGGCGCTTTGATTACTTCTTTACTGCTTGCTTCTTTACTGCCTTTTTCTTCGCCAGTTTTTTTGGAAGGATTTTCCACTGCCGAAGGCACGTCTCCAGTGGACCAAAAAGCGGTGCCGGCAGTTCGTCCACCGTAACCCATTTCAGTTCGCGACACTTATCGGGTTCGAGATTATGGGGCTTGCCACGCCACTCACGTGCGTGCAGAAAAATGGTGACGTAGTGCAGGCCGTGATCGAGAAAAAGATCGTTGGTGACCCCGACAAATTCAAATTTGCTCGCGAGCACACCGGTTTCCTCGTTGACCTCGCGGCGTGCACAGGCGGGCCATGTTTCTCCGAACTCGAGATTACCACCCGGCAAAGCCCAGGTGCTGTCGCCATGCTTCCCCTGTCGAAGCCCCAGTAGGATCTGCATTCCTCTTGGCGAATCCCGATCAATAAACACCGAGACTCCCACTCGCGGCCGCGCAATGGTAACCCTCTTTTTCTTGTTCTTACTCGGTGTATGTACATTCTGCACGGTGTACCTCCTTACTTTGCTTGCGCGTGTGATTGACATATTCAGCGAACTCCTCAGGTGTCACGATCCGCCCCGCGATGGCAAAGCGCACATCTTGCCCTGGCACCCGAATTACCAGAACAACGTCGCTACCACATGGACCGGTGGCCTGCTTGGCACGCTCTTCGATTTGAAAAACTTGGCGCTCCCGGCTGAGTGTCTTGGCATAGTGATTTGCCAAGAATGCGGTGAGAACTGTAATCACAATCGACACGGCGAGCATGCACCCCCAGGGCTTGCGACTCTGCTGCCGAATTTCTTCGGTCATCGATCACCTCCGCTTCTTTGTCTGTTGTGTTGTTACACAAATTTATAAACGAACAAAGCCCGTTTTTCTAGCAGTTCGCACCAGCCAGGTCAAGCAGTGCTACTTGTCGACACCGTCTACGCGCCGAACTGCACTCAAGGCTGATGGCAAACTAAATATCTTGTCGGACATGCTGAAATGCCGCATAGCGTGTTCAACAATTATTTCTGCGCCAAGTTCGCGCTCAAATAAATCTTTTTGAGTAAGAGGTACAAACGGATCATTGTCCGAGAAAATCGCGATGGCTTTATTGATGTGAACTTTTACTTTCGCAAAGTCGATTGGCGTTTCCACCCAAGGTTTGGCAATTGCAATCGACTCCGGTCCCTCCTCACGAATTGTTTCTTCATCCAGTTGCATTCATGGAGCGAGAAATAAGACGGAACACCAGCCGCGAGCCGTAACTTCATCCGCTGTTACCGTAATCATATTGAGAATGGGTACCGAGACAGCATGCTGCACTCCGGCATGAAAAAGATGCGCCGTATTACAGGCAATAATGATGTGGCTACAACCAGCCTGCTCAAGTGCTCGCGCTCCCTCCAGCAATCTCTCTCTGAAATGTACGCGGCTGCCACCGTTCTCGGTAAAGTCTTGCTCGGCTGTTTCATTGACAGCCACATTCCATATACAAATACGCGGACGGTTGCCGTCGATGGTGAGCTCCTGTGTCAGCTGCAGGTACAACTTGGCAGTCGCGGCTGGCCCCATACCACCCAAGACACCGAGGGTCGGTGCTTTTTCTGGGTGTAGATTGTAGAAATTTATTAGGCATAACAAAAAAAATTATCAGATAAATGACTTTTGAGAAAACCAAAAAGCAGCCCTTACTCGAGCTGCTTTGTTGGTTTTTGCCTGGCGTTTAGTGAGTTACGCCTTTGGCGCGCTCTGCATTTTGCGCATCAACATCGGAAAAGCATACGCACCATAGACAGCAGCGATTCCAACTATGCCGAAGATGACACGTGTGATCATGGTCATGCTACCAAAGATGGTGCCGACCAAGTCATACTGGAAAAAACCGATGAGACCCCAGTTGAGGCCACCGACGATCAAGAGGATCAAAGCGATCCAGTTGAGGATTTTCATATGTGTGGGAAGTTAATGAATTAACTTTTTCATCATAGCACATGTGATAGATTCTGTCAATAGGTGAACAGGACGAACTTTCTCCGGGTCCGGCCGATGTCAGTGCTTGCTGAGGTATTGCTTGAGCTGCCCTAACGCTTCGCTCCGCATGCTGATCTTGTTTTTCTCCTCAGGTGTCATTTCGGCGAGTGATTTATTAGAGCCGTGAGGCATAAAGATCGGGTCCCAGCCAAACTTTTGAGGTCCCCGTGGCGCGACGATATCGCCACGTAATGTTCCAAAAAAGAATTGAGACGCGCTTTTACTGTCGGTGTAGCCAACAAAGGTAATCGCCATGGCTTGCGTGTTCCCCATATTTTTAATCATTTTGTATATGCCTTCTAGCCCAATGGCTTTTATGAACCACTTGATAAAAGTACCCGGCAATTCAAGTTTAAACGCGGCAGCGTACAGCGAGGTATCCTCTACCATAATGGGGCCGCCCACTTTATTCCGTGCTTGCTCAAGTTTGTGGGCGATAACTTTGCGAGGGTCTAGTTCTTGGATTTCTTCTAGATCAAGACTCACGTGTTTTACTGGTCCCAGTATGGCTTGGACTTCTGCCAGTTTATTTGAGTTGCCGGTGATAAAAGTAAGCACGTGTAGAAAATACCTTAAATTACTGTGGATTGGCATATACGCCAAAACACGCTATATGTGTCGGTGGAATTGCCGTCGTCTCGAACTGTCACTATGTTGTGGCTTTCCCGCAAGGGATAGAGACGGCGGATCTTTGTTTATGGCCAAATTCGCACGCTGATTTCGTGAGAGCCGAGCATGCGTCGGTACAGCCGCTTGTCAGACTTAGTGCCTAAACTTCTGTGCACAGCACCCGCAATCATATCTGCTAATTGCAATAAGTTATTGCCACGGGAGGCCTTGAGTTTCAGCTTGCGGATAAGTAACGGTATTTTGCGTCGCAGATATGTCCGGAGCTGTCTTTGAAAGGTTAGCGATCCACTTCCATCCACAACTACGGTCGCATTCCGCAATTGTGCGTTAGCGCTTTCTCGCACCAGTCCACAAGCGTAGCGGTAAAACATCTTCCGGTCGGCAAGCAGAGGCTCCGCATTTTTATCGTTTTTGTCGATTACAATCCCGTAATAAAAAAATGTAAATGGCTGAACTGCCTTGTAAAAGGCGCTCCTGAACTCTTTTCTTGTCGTATTGAATTTAAATTCATAATTTCGGGATACCCCAAGCTCGTTTCGTAATTGATCAATACGGGCATCACATGCAGTGGCTTGTCCCGTATCATGAAAAACAACCATTGGGACACGGTAGCCCCCAATGCTTAAGAAAACGTGAAGCTTCGTTATGTTACGCTTAGCGAGTGAAGACCAACGGCCTGCGTCCCATCTATAAACTGCTCATCTCGCTTGCGCTCGCCTTTGCCGCGGCCGGCATAGGTTCACTCTTTACCGTAAGCGCAATCCCAACCTGGTACGCGGAGCTCGCTAAACCCAGCTTCAACCCGCCCAACTGGGTTTTTGGCCCGGCCTGGTCGCTGCTCTACACGCTCATGGGCGTGGCGCTCTTCCGCGTCTGGAACAGCAAACCCGCAGGCCCCACAAAGCCCGCGCGAACCCTCGCCTTTTCTCTCTTTGGTCTGCAGCTCGTCCTCAACGCACTCTGGTCAATCGTCTTTTTTGGCCTGCACCAGCTCGGCCCCGCCCTCATCGTCATCGCAGCACTCTGGCTCGCGATCTTGGCCTGCATCGTTGCCTTTT
>CAZCZY010000053.1:0-7415 GCA_964503525.1 uncultured Candidatus Saccharibacteria bacterium | reverse complement strand
GAATACCTAGACAAGGTCCAGTCACATGTTGAGCGACTAAAGTACGACGAACGCTATCGTCGCCGCTACACAACCAAGTACCGAGTCTGGCTATCGTATTTCAGCAATTGTGCGCGCACGCGACCCGACCTACTGGCACGTGAACCTTTCTTGATCGAACGCTTCATTCTGGGCCTAACGATCGACGCGGAGTACTTCTCGCCTGAGGAGTTTCCTCAGATATTTGCGGCGATCGAAGAGGCCACCCTAATCGCGCGCAACACCTATTGGGTGCGCGCGCTCCCGCTCTACCAAGAGGCAGGGATCTCAATCAGCTAGAGCACGCAACAAATAATCCAACCAAGGCCATCACAACGGTGGCCTTGTTTTTTACTGAGACGTCTGACGACGGAACACTTCGTTACTAATATCGTCGCGCCAATTTTTAGGATGATGGATAATTCGCGACGCCCCTTCGGTCGCTAAGATTTCAGATTTTGAAAACGGCGTGGCAATCGGCCAGGGCAAGTTTTCTATTAGTTCTTGTTTACGTTCGTCAGAAAGATTTCCAAAATTCTTACGATCATATTCTGGTGAGAGCGGTTCTTTAAACGGCACAAAGTAGGCAGCATTGCCCAGCCATTGGCTCTCGAGCAGTGCAAAATCTTTAAACCCAGTAACTTGGTAGCGATGGAAACCGCCCACGCGCGGCACAGCGGTGAACAATTTACCTTTGAGTTGTTTTAGAAACTCGAGGCGCTCTGGTTCGATGCGTGATTCACTGGTACCGGTTCGTTTAGGGTCAATTCCAGATTCAATACCCGTTGGTAAAGCTTCGCCGGGGCGTAAAATATCATGGTCAAGCATGACCAGGTGCTCCAAGTCCATCGCCTCGATCCGATCTAACGCCTCATCAATTACAGAGTCTTCTTTAAGGTTAGAAAGTGCGCGTGGCAAAGGATCCGCTAGTTTGCCATCTTTTTCTATGCGCAAACTCACATGCGCTGGCTTGCCGCCGGCCTTGTAGTTGAGCAATATGATCCCATAGCGGCCGACCCTACTCTCGGGTTTACCACCGGCCATAATTGTCATCGAGTCGACACCTTTGAGCTTGGTTTCGAAAACTTGGTTGTTGGGTATGCGATATTCGCGACCTTTAAGTACATCCTCGTAGCGCTCTTTATGTCGAGCCTGAGTTAGCGCCAATTGTTGTGCTTTTACTTTTTGTAACTGTTCGGCCATAGAAGGCCTATAGCCACGTTCTGGTTGTTTTGACATAGGAAGTTTTTATTTATTTTTTATATTATATCGTGCTATCTTTGTTTTGTCAAATTTTGTACTAGAAAAAACCGCCGCTGGAAACTGACCAACGACGGTTATACGAATATTTTACTCAAGCTGACTATGTATTAGCGGCTTCCACTGCGACAAGCCGTACACAACGCTTGGCAACACCAACGGTCAGCGATGTTCCTGCGGGCAAGTCGATCGCATGATCGGGTGACCCATCCGAGAACACCACGCCACCTTCTGGCATTTCGGATATCACAACCAAACGGTCGTGCGCTTCGATTCGGTCGCACACGATTGTGGCCGAGGTGTAGCCCGACACAAAGGGTTCTCGTACGACAAAGAACAATGCGCGTTCGGTTGGACCTGGCAAGACGCGTTGTACTGACCAGCCAACGAGCCCGCTCGCTGTTGCAAATACGGACTTAAGCCAGCCGGTTCGTCCCAGTCCCGTTGAAACCAATACACCGCTTGACGATTGGCGTTCGCGCTTACCGTTCCAATCAATACAGTAACGAGCAGAGACCTGGTCTCGACGACCAATCAAGAAATCATTGACTGCAAGTAAGCTTTGACCATCATTGGTCTGAGCTTCTGCCAGCGTGATTTCACTAATTGCTGCCGAGTCCTTAACGATCCCCTCGACGAGTTGTCCAACTTGATCGGGTCGGTGTTGCATAATGACGCCATCAATACGCGCAGGATCTGGATTGACCGCAATCACGGGTTGGTCTTGCAAGTACTTAGCTAGATTGACGAACAATCCATCCGGCCCCGCCACGATCATGAGATCTTTTGGTCGAAACAGAAAGTTTGCAATCCATTCTCGCATCAGATGCGTGCGAGCGATTTTCCGAGGCAAAGATTGTTCGAGAAGAAGCAGGGCTGCAGCATGTGCGTCATGTGCAGCCCTGTATTCATCGATATCCTCGCCGCGGCTTTTGAGAAAAAACGCCGCTTGTCCAACCGAACCATGTCGAGCAATGAGCTCTTCCAAGGCGGTTCGTTTGGTGACCAGTACGATTCTATCGATGTGCATTGAGTTGTCTCCTAACGCGTTCTCATCATTTCAGTGAATCCGTCGTCGTCACTTTCTTCCTCGTCATCTAGGTCATCCTCTTCGTCCGAATCTTGTTCCTCCTCAAAGCCAGCATCATCGAGCACATCACTTTCGCGCGCCGTCAATGGTTGGCTCGACGGAGCAGCGGGGGTGGTCGGTGGCTTTGGGCTTACTGGTCTTTTCGGCGTCGGACCAGCAGGAGGATCAACCCGTGGAGACCGCTTGCGGCGCCCAAGCGCTGCAAGCAATTCCGGCGTAAAGTTGACCTCGCCGACATTGCCTCGCGCCAGATCCTTGATGCCGAGTGCCACGAGCATCGCCGGCTCCAGATCTGCGTACGGTTCGAGCAGTTTCTTGCGTGCCTCGGATTCCGCCGCAGCCTCGGCCAGCTTGTTTTCGTTCTCGACCTCGATCAGAGCAGAGCGCTCACGCGCAAGCTCTTGCTCGGTCTTGGCTTCGTATTGACGAATACGTCGATCATCCTCGGCTGCCTGCTCACGTCGCTCAGCGACTGCACGGTCCGCCGCCGCGAGAATCTTTTCCCGCTGCGGCGCTTCCAGTGCGGCCGCTAGGCCGTGATTGCTGGGACGAACGTCGTTTACAGTGACGGTTCGTACCGTGAATCCAAGTACAGCAAATGTTGCCGCGTTATTAGTAACCAATTCTTGGAGTAGGTTTTGCAATGACGTTGCGGCTCGCAGTGCATCCGCCAGTGACAGGCCACGAACGAGTTGCCGCACATGATCACGCAGTGAGTTGGTGAGCGTCTCGTGCGAACGGCGCATGCCGTCCTTGCGAAAGCCACCATTCTCCACATTGACCGAAAAATCGAACAGGCTTGCCACGCGCTCCGGTACAAACAGCGCCTTGAGTTCGCCCGTCACCACCACTTGCTGATCGTCATTGGCCAATTCGGTAAAACTGAATGGCAAGGATTGTAAGTCGGTGGGCACGAGCGCAATAGTGGTACGCGGGCCGACCAAGAAGGTTCGACCGTGACCACTGGCAACTTGTCGACCGTTGCGATACTTAATCACAAAATCGGTCGGACCAGCCGAGCGGAACAGAGAAAATCCAAAGGGTAGACGCATGATATTAGTCCTTTCTGGTTGGTAACGAACAATGGGGTCCTTGTTAGTGTAATTAGTACACTATCGAGTGAGCCGGCGCAACGAGCTCTGACACTCACGTTTACGGCTCGAGTCCCCTCAAGCAGTAAACACAAGAGTCAGCTATAGAACCTGTAGAATTTGCGGTCTGCGCGAACGGCACCGATACAATTGTGCGGGACGATGTGCGCCGCGGGCGGCTTTGCGGGATACGGTTGCTAGGAGTTTGAGCTCTAGAATCTTTTTTCTAAAGTTACGTTTGTCGAGCCGACGATTTAAGACCGTCTCGTAGATTTGCTGTAATTCTGTCAGCGTAAACTCTGCCGGTAAGAGCGACCACGCCACATTGGTGTATTCAAGTTTGGCGCGCAATCGTTCGATTGCATACGCAACGATAGAGTCGTGGTCGTAGGCTAAGTGGGGAAGTTTAGAGATCGGCAGCCATTGCACGGCGGAGTATTTAGGATTGGGTTTTAGTTCGCGACGAGTATCTGGAACAAGTGCCATATACGCGGACGAAACCACTCGGCCAAAAGGATCGCGATCGAGTGTGTCAAAGGTAAATAGTTGCTCGAGATACACGCCGGTGACGCCCGTCTGTAACTTGAGAACATGCTCCGCGGCCGCGAGCAATCGTTCTCTATTGCCAATCAAACCGCCGGGTAAGGCCCAACGTCCCGTGAATGGCTTTTTCTTCATTTGGATAAGTAAAACTTGTAACTTTCCTTCACGAACTGTGAAGATGCAGTTATCGGCAGCTATTTTTATATATTGTTTGGCGTGACTGGTAGGAGCGGTCATATTCACTGTTAGTGTTAATCATACACATACTAGCAGAGGCCTTTTCTATGTCAAGGCACCATAAAGATTAACCGCACGTGCCAAATAGCGACGTGCGGTTGGAATGACATACTCGAGACGAGGACTAATGCCAGTGTCATAGTCTGCTCAGGAGGTATGGCAAAGGCTATCTGTCCATACACCTCCAGTGGCGATCAAACCCGACTGCCCAGGTGTGGCTGTGCTAGCACAGAACACTTTCGCCAAGGATCAAAGACTGCCTAGCGAAAAAGTAGAACTCTGTCAAGCCTTGAGCTGAATAAGTTGACTGAGGCTTCGCTCAAGTTACATCATCCCGCAGGCCAGTTTGGCGGCCTCGGACATGCGCTCCGGCGTCCAAGGTGGATCCCATACGATCCGCAACTTGACCTCCGACACGCCGGGAATTTTTTTAATCTTTTTTTCTACTTCCACTGGTAAGGTTTCTGCGACAGGGCAGGTGGGCGAAGTCAGCGTCATGATCACTTTGACTAAACCGGATGGTTTGACTTGAAGATTGTAAATAAGGCCGAGTTCGTAAATATCGGTTGGAAGTTCTGGGTCGTAGCACGTCTTGATGACATCGACGACGGCTTTTTCTAAAAACTTATTTTTTGGCATCAGTTTTTGGCATCAGACTGATGGTTACGCTCGTGTGCGGTGGGATTTTGTAATACTTCCTGCAACGCGTGCCACGCCAACGTCGCGCATTTTACGCGCATGGGGAATTTACTAACACCCGAAAATGCCTGGAGTTCTAGCGGTAACTGCGTAAAATCTTTGTGATGTAAAATGGCCGAACCAAATGCATGCGCCAGATTCTGCGCGTCTGCTGCCGTAGAACCGGAGGCCAGCTTGGTTAATACAGACGCCGACGCTTTTGAAATCGCGCAACCCTGACCGGTGAACTGCACTTTTTCTATTGCTTGCGCGACGTCGACAGTGCCCGTAATAGGTTCCTTGCGCAGAATAAATTCGATGGAGAGATCATCGCCACACAGAGGATTGTAGCCGCGGATTTTGTGCGTAGCATTCGGAAGTTCGCCAAAACCAAGTGGCACTTGGCTCATGTCGAGAATCATTTCTTGGTAGAGTTCGGCGAGATCAGACATTGGCGTCAACATTTTTTTGAAACATTGTAGTGACAGATCGAAGCGCTGCGAGTGCGCAGTCGATATCCTCCGTCGTGTTGTATGCGGCCAAGGAAATACGTGTTGATGCGCTGAAACCGAGGTTTTTATGTAGCGGCATAGCACAGTGATGTCCCGCACGAACCGCAATGCCCTGCTGATCCAGCACTTGCGCAATGTCATGCGGGTGCACGCCCTCGATCACAAAAGAAAAAATCCCGAGTGTACCGTTAGTGGCGAGCGGATTAGCCGCGTTACTGAGCACGCGAAGCCCTTTGATGGTTTTTAATTGTTCGCGACAATAATTGGTGAGTTGGCGCTCTTGGGTAAAAAGCCCGAGCTGTTTTTGCTTTGTGAGAAAATCAACAGCAGCTCCCAGGCCAATTGCTCCCGCGATATTGGGAGTGCCAGCCTCAAACCGCATTGGGGCATCGGCGTACGTAGTGGATGCAAAACTAACTTCGCGAATCATTTCACCGCCGGTTTGATAGGGCGGCATGCTGTTTAGCAACTCACGCTTTCCAAAGAGTACGCCGATGCCGGTTGGTCCGTACATTTTGTGTCCAGAAAAAACGTAAAAATCGCAATCGAGGTCAGCAACGTCAACGTTGAGGTGCGCAATTGCTTGTGCACCGTCTACTAAGACACGAGCGCCAACAGCGTGAGCACGCTGAATGATTTTTTTGATTAGATTGATCGTGCCAAGAACGTTTGAGACGTGTGTGACCGCGACAATTTTTGTTTTCTTGGTCAGTTCGAGATCGAGGCGCATCAAGTCGAGTTGGCCCGACGAGGTGATCGGCAAAACTTTTAGAACTGCGCCGGTTTTTTTGCAGATTTCTTGCCACGGCACAATGTTGGCGTGATGTTCCATGGCGGTGATAAGTACTTCATCCCCTGCGCGTAAGGTCGATCCTCCAAAACTCGCCGCGACAAGGTTGATTGCCTCGGTCGCGCCGCGCGTCAAGACAATCTCGTCAGGGGCGGCGTTAATAAATAAGGCGACTTTGGCGCGCGCGGCGCTGTATTTTTCTGTGGCTTTGACACTCAACTCGTACAATCCGCGATGTATGTTGGCATTATCTTTGGAATAAAAATCGTTCATGGCCGTGATAACGCTCGCTGGTTTTTGCGTCGTCGCGGCGTTGTCGAGGTACACAAGATTTTTGTTCGAACCAAAAATTGGAAACTGGTCGCGAATAGCATTGGTCATGTGCGCATCGCTAAAGTTGGAACGTCGTTTTTCAGCGGAACGTCGATTTTTTGCGGAACATTTGTCTGAGGAAAAAGATTGTTGAGTTTGGCGCTCACTGCTGCCTCAAGTTCCGCCCGTACTGCCACGTGCGCGACGCGCTCAGTAACTGTTCGTACCAATGCACCTGCCAAAAGTCTCTGAGCCTCCGCCTGGTTTATACCGCGCGACTGAAGATAAAATACGTGTTCAGGCAGGAGTTTTCCGACTGCGATACCGTGCGTGCACACGACGTCATCGTTGTTAATTTCCAACATGGGCTTGGCATCCACTCGCGCGGTATCTGCCACGACTAAATGTTTGCTGAGTTGGTGCGCGCGCGTTTGAGCAGCAGCAGGTGCAACTGCGATACGTCCAACAAAAACGCCCGAACTTTTTCCGCCATACAGTCCCGCAAAATTCTGCGTGCTCTCCGATTGGCCCACCGAGTGCGTCACCGTGATTTGTTGATCGAGATGTTCTGCATTGTCAGAGATTGTGGCGCCAAAAAGGTTGACTGTAGCGTCGCGGCCGGCAATTTCGAGATCAATTTCATTCCGCACCACGCCGCCTCCAAACAAGAAACTCCCAAGAGCTACTTGCGCTCCCTCTTGTATACGAACAAACACTGGTGCGATTGTGGTGGTCTGATCGCCTTCGCGAAACATGCGATACCAACGCACGCGGGCACCTGCCCCGACTGACACTGCGGTGGTTGGAACATTGAGAATATCGAGACCGTCGGCGCTCGAAAATCTCTCGACGATCGTCACGTCGGCCGCCGGCGAAATTTTTAT
>CAZCZY010000052.1:0-28915 GCA_964503525.1 uncultured Candidatus Saccharibacteria bacterium | reverse complement strand
GGCGACAACCGACCGCACCGCTCGTTGGCCCGCGTCAGCAACTCCTCCACATTGATGAGCATGACGCTCTCCCACGGAAGGTTGTTCTGCGACGCAATCTTGATGATGAAATCGCCCTTCTGGACGACGTACTGCCGGTATTGGACCTGCTGTGTAGTCTGGACGGGTCCTGCCTTCTTGCAGGCCAGGTCCGTCAGAAGCACGACCGAACCGATTACGATCAGCACCACGCTGTGACGAGCAATGTTTTTCATGTGTCTCCTCAATCCACCTCGCTATTTGAAAATGTACGAGGGGCGAACATTACTCGAAAAAAACGGCCGTGTCAAGAGTTTGTGCATGGACACTATCCAACTAAGAGCATGATTGAGCCAAACAAATCCTTCAAAAATATGCCAAAAAATGCTATAATACCCGTATGAAGTTCCGCCCCACATTATTTTGGGATGTGGATCCCAAGACCATCGACACCAAAAAACACGCGCGATATATTATTGCGCGCATCTTGGACTTGGGTAACGACGCAGAAGTCCGTTGGATGTGGCGAACGTACTCAAAGCGACTCATCGGGAGTGTTGTAAAAAAAGCTCGGGGCTTGCGGCCGCGCACACGCAAACTTTGGGGTGACGTCCTGGGTGCGACGTGAAGTTAGAACTGGATGTGCTGCCCACAGCACTGGCACTTCTAATAGGGAACCGGCGTTCGCCTGACCAAGAAGTACTACGGGGTGAAATAGTTCCCATAAGAAAAGAGAGCGTCGCATAGATCTGCAGACGCTCTCGGGATTTTTTCTACTTGTTTACTTGTTTTTTAGTCCGAACCTCGGAGGGGCGCCGATGGTGGAATATCGGCCACACTGGACAGGCAAGTCCAGTAGAGGTGAATGTGCTTGCCGTTCGCATTTGAAAACCCTTGCCTGGGTTGCTACTAAGCTCCCGACGGGCCGGTTACGCCCCCTTTTTTTGGCAGACGTACTACGGATTCGCTGGGAAGGTCTCCTGTGTCAAAGTGTGTTGGCCAACTACAGTCGACCATCCCCACACACTGAACGCCATGCTGGTGGCTGGACTTTCGTCACAACCGCATGGACGGACCCCGCACACATTCGGGAGGCGCAAATACTCGACCCTGTGGTCAATTTTACGAACCTCTCCCTCCTCCGCTCGGATTTTAACTCTCTTTTTTTCGCTTTTTTAAAGTAGGACGTCGACCAGGTCAGCCCTCAACGTTGGACCCCGATTAGAGGGTGCGGTTTTGCTTCCGAGACTGTCGTGAGTTCGAGCGCAAGCCGCGGCGGTCCGATCCTGACCCTGGTCGACGAAGGGAAAAAATAGCAGCCGACTCAATTAGTGTCAAGCAATTTGCGCAGTAACTTTCCAATGCTAGCGAAATAGGCCGAAGATCGCGGTGGTAGCCTGCCCAATTGCCACAGGTTCAGCATGAGAAATTAGGTTGTGTCGGTAGGCTTGCATAAAAAGCAAATTCGCGACGATCAAGATCGTCACTACTGTTGCCAAAGCGCGTCGTGCCCAGACTGTAGTCGTTTGTGCAAATAAAAAAGCTAAGCCGAACATAAAAACAATACTGATGTCGGTAAACCGCCGGGCACCAAAGGCATCCCCTCCCCACCATTCGATCGCGGCACCGTTGATATAGATCTGCAATAAAAAAATTGCTATGGCGTAGGCCGGTAGCGTCGGTGGCAGCGTCGCCATTTGTTTGCGGCGAACCAATGCAAGAACGACGCCGAGCACTGCGACGAGTATCAGCGGCGTCCAGGAAAAAAGTCCGTGACGCGTGGAGAACAAAACCGCGAGTGCGTTGGGACTTGTCCAATCCAAAAAACCAGAACCCTGCGGGATGACCAACCACGAGCCATACAAATATCGCCATGCAAAAAGTTGTGGCGCAAATACAATGACGGCTCCAAGTAAAACTAGTCCGCCGCGCAGTATTTCGTCACGAACCGCCGACCACTTTTTACGAACGAGCGCGCGAATTAATCGTACCGTCAGATCAACCCCAGGAATAACCAACACAACGAGAAGCAATTGCCAGCGAACCGCGACCACCAGCCCGGCGAGCAGTCCAATCATCAGCCAACGCGCAATACCCTGCCACGCGCTCGCCGTTGCCATCTTTGCTAATCGCCAGCGCTGCCAAGCCCAGATCAAGAGCGTCACGGCAAAAAAACCGACACCGTGCGACATGCTGGCCTCAAACGTTAAATAGTAAAAGAGGTTTGTGCCGAACATAATTGCGAGGACTGCACCTGCGGCAATTTTTTGCTTATGCTTTGCGTCTAGTGTAGTCGGAAGTGCTCGCACCAATAACCCACACGCAAAAAGTAGCCCGAGTAAACCATATAGAGATGTTGCGATACTGGGTGAGAGTAGTTCGATTTTGGTAAATCCATCGGCGACTGCTCCGGTCAACCCGATCGATCCGGTGATTTTTGCGATTCCGTGCGTGATAACAAAAAATGGCGACCAAACAATGGCCGGACCAATCGAAAACAAATTTGGTGTGCGGCCTGCCGGTGTGGTGACGCCAGATTCTAGTTGTTTGATCACGTGCGGATTACTGATTGACGCTCCTGACACAGTCTGCCCTGCAAACGGCGCCAAATCATTAGCAAAATTTACGTCGTGATCCAAAACAATTGAGCGTAGGTATGCATAGTAGTAAATGCCGTCGCTTGAGACCGGGACCGTTCGTACCAGTACAATTACAAAAGAAAAAAGCCACGCCAGAAGTAGCCACGTGACCGGCCGTCTAAGATTGTCGATGGCCCGTTCTTTAATATTGTTAGCCTGTTTCATGAGGCGAACCGGGCGAACAAATTACGCGCTCGCTGGCGCTCGCGCTCGAGTGCGCTTACGCGGTATCGCATTTGCATGGACTGGAGCAACCTTGCGCATTTTCATTATCGGAATTCCGAGTGGATACTCTTTTTTGTTGGTAGCGACCTTGCTTGCTCTGATTACCCGTACACTGGGCACAACCACAGAAACTGGCGGTACCACTGTCGGAACTTCTCCTCCGATTACCGCGTTGTAGGTTGCGAGGGCCCTCTCACGAAAAGCTGTGCGACGATCTTGCTCGTGGAACTTCAAAATGTCGTCGGTCACGAGGATGTGCGTCGTTCGCGTTTTGATCTCGGTTGGCACTTGTTTGCCCATATGCGCCAATTGCTTACGGCGCATGCGTCGCTCAAGTGCGGCTCCAATTTTGCTAGCGAGAACCAGCTCCCCCATTTTTTGTCCAAGTCGCGCACCGCGTGCCGTCATCCCGAGTACTTGTCGACGGCGCGTGAGCGTTGAGGGTTCGCGCTGGGGAAATAACTCGCGCACCCAAGGGTTATGCGGCAAAAATCTTGACGCGATCGGGGTCGTGTACTCCCGCGGATCTGCATCATGTCGCCAGAGCGTCCCCAGACTGAGTAACCAGTTCGCTAAATATAAATCACCACCACTGATCGCGAGCGGCTCAAAGTCAATCACATTGTCCGTGCAATAAAACGATAAACAAATTCTCCGCGCCACATATTCCTCATACCGCCTGCGCCCAAGCAGGTTGGTCATGGCAGTTACCAAAAAGCGCGCCGTCCACAATCGACCAGGTTGTACCGTGATAAATAAATCAATGTCTGAGCCCGGGTGTGCATTATCGAGTGCGACATTATTTGCCACCGACACGGAGCGAACAAACGGCACCATTGCGAGCCACCGAGCAGTGTTACGCGCGCGGCGCCACAAAAATTCGCTCAACTTATTTTTTTCAAAACGCTGCTCGATTTGTTCGAGACCGGGGTGAATACTTCCGGCACCATCCTCGGCTGTCTCTGGTCGGCGCAAGGAGTAGTATCCACGATCTTCCGTAAGAATTTTTGCGAGCGGGCCCGTTGACAGCGCCTGCGTCACCTCAAAATAACTTGCGCGGTATCTAATGAGGTTCTGCCAAATTTCAAACGTCGTCATCGCCATGCCGAGCGCATCAAAATACGACATGGTCAAGACCATCGCCTCCTCAAGCGTTTTGGGGGTTGGGACGGCAACGGTACGTGGAGATAATCTGTCTCGTTCAAGCATTTGGGTATCTTAGCGCAAAATAACACCTACAGAAAAACTATATCCTTTAGATGAAATTTCGACGCCCACGAAATGCATTAGGTCCTTTATTTGGAGTGCCTACCGCGCACATTATAAGCAATGTATTTTCTAATCCTCTTGTCATTATATATTTTGACTGGTCGCCATAACCACAAAGAAACTTTTCCGCTATTAATTTCCTTTAAATATAATTCTAGGAATAGACTCAATTTTTCAATTTGCAGAGCTATCGTTTTGCCTTTATCCAAATAATCACTTCTAACCTCTTCTTCTTTAATAGAACACAGTAATTCTCTAATCGCGTTTGATTTAATATACAGGATGCCCAATCGGTCGATTATCATTCCAGGGCTTTCACTGTAGTAAGCATCCACTTCCTTACTTTTATTGAGTCGTTTCTGTAACTGAAGGTCTATTAAGTAAATCAAGTCATTTCTTTTTTGGTTGGCGGCGTCAATCTTATGTTTAATGGATGCAATTCGGAAAACACCCATACCTTGTATTCTCGCTAAGTCTTCCAAGCGCCATAGTTCTTGATTTATCTGAATACTTTTTTTTACCAATTGCGCGACTCTACTCTTAGAGCTTTCAGCGTTAGCGCCCTTAATAAGGTAGTTTTCAAAAATGGATGTAATTTTTTCTAGACTGAGAAACGCCATAACTTAGTTCTTATAACTTTCAGTGAACCGAACGTTTTGGAAACGTTTCAGCGAATAATCAAATACCGCCTTGTTTTTGTAATAAGAATTTGGAAATAAGGTAACTTCTTTTCCGAGCAATGTTGCACAAATAGCAACATGCAGCCTGTCAGTTTTTACTCCTTTGTATCTTTGTAAAGTGGCGATAAGCTCATCAAGAGGCTTAGTAGCATAGGCATGGGCTGATACGTCTATGTTGTCTTTCGGTAATATACGAAGTAACGATTCTCCATCTTGGCGAAATGCGCTAAGAACGCCACGACCCGTTAATACGCGGTTAAACCTGTTATAGAATGCGCAGTCATGCCAAAGAAAAACTTGGCCATCGGTGAGTCTGCGCGAAACCAATTGAGCCGAAACTCTTTCCCTGCAAAAAACTGTAATTTTACTTGCAATGCTAGCAAGTATGCTCAATTGAGATTCGCCGAAGATAGTATGCGGAAGTATCACAATCTCTTTGTATACCTGTGATTTATTCAGCAGAAACTTCTTGACATCAGAGTAGTAGTCAACTAAATTTCCGCCCCCATCTATAAACAGAATATTGTTGTTCTGCGAAGAACGTTCGTTTACCTCATTGGGTAAGATGTTCAGGGATGCGAGCAATATCTGTGATCCATGCCAAATCAGAGAATCTCCGTAATTGCCTGGAAAACGAAAGAAGTCAACGGACTTATTTTTATATGCAGCTAAAAACTTCCCCAAATTAAGTTCCTTAAAGCGGGGAGACAGGCTCATTCTTCTTATATTTGCAAACAAAGATCGTGGGGTAGATAAATGCCTTTACTGAGCTCACCAGTTTTACCCGCAACTCATCAATTATAGTAAGTTTCGAATTACTCATTGCCTTTTTAAACAACTCATGCCTGTTCGTATAGGCGACTAATGTGCCATCTGCTCGCAAGGCTCCTTCACAGTATTCAACAAAAGTACGGTAAAGATTTTGCAAATTCTCATTCTTTGAAACAAGCATACCAAAGGGCAAGTCAGCGGTAATAGTATCAAACTTTCCCAAGGGTGGCTGGTCAAAAATATTGCCTTCTTTTAACTTAATTCTTTTAATTAAGCCTGCTTTTTTTATGTTTTGGATTGCCAAGGTAATTGTCTTTTTATCGTTATCAAGCCCCACCATTTTTCCTAGATTTGGGTAGCTGAGACCTGCCTCTATTAAGAGAGTTGCGCTACCAGAAAAAATATTTAGATAAGAGGCGCCAAATTTTAAACCACACAAAGAATTCACTGCGTAAGCAAGCGTGGGATCCATAGCACCGACCATGTTTTTGACCTTGTACGACCGTACGGAGAGGGGTCTTGGTGTCGTCTGGACTCCAACCTCCCACGTATTTTCAGTATGAATGATGTGTAACTTCAAATCGGCATCAGGGCTTTCATGGAGGCCGTAGGTACTATCAATATAGTCAGCGATTTCCCGCACTTCAGGAGAATCATGGCCAGCACACAGTATTCTAAACGAACTGAACATTTTTTTTCTGCCAGTTATCACTTGGCTGATGAGATTACCAGCGGTTGACTTATGGCGTGAAACAAACCGAGGGTTGTACCTTTTATCTCTCGTAACGAGGTACGTTCGTGCCACACTCCTGAGTTTATGCAGTGGTTCAAAATCCTCCATATTGTCTAAATAAATATAATTATTGGCTTTGCTGGCAATACGAATATGCCGAAATTCTTCAAGTTCTTTCAAAACTACGCCAAGCAGACCCTCAACAAATTCTATTTTGATGCTAGCAATTGGCTCGTTCATTGGTTAGCTGTGATTTGCTCATAAACGGTTTCGACTGTCAATCTGTCCATACAGAATTCTTCGCAGCATTCCACTTCCTCCGATCTGAGACTGTGCTGACACAGCTTGTGACGATATTTGTCGAAAATGGGAACCACATTAGTTGATAGCTGTGCATAGCCTGGTCTGGTTGCACCATAAATAATATAGGCTTTCTTATTAAAGCACTGTGCAAGGACTCCGGGGCCTGAATCATTGCCAACAAAAAATTTGCAGTGCTTTATCAGTAAAACCATGTCGTCAAAGGAATGATGCCCGCCTAGCAGAACACACTTAACAGAAAAATACCTCTCAAGCTTTGTTGCTAGTTGGATAAATTTCTCATATTTCCACTTCCTTTTTTTCTCCTCCCAACCGCTTGTGGCGGGTGCAAGTAACATGTATTCTCCATCAATAATACTTTTTCCAATGCAGTTGACGAGCGGCGTGGGCGGAACTTTTTCTTCCGGATAGCCAATGGATTCCATATATCCCTCGATATATGTTTTATTGTTGTCGCTCCGTTCATACACCAGCTTAATCAGAAGGTCACAGTCGATTGCACCTAATCTAAGCTGATCAAAATCGTAAATTTTTTTGTAGGTTTTCAGTAAAGAGGTGACATTTTTCTCTCTAGTAGCCAAATAGACATTCGGTACAAATTGCGACAAATAACGTGCGACTGGTTCGCTCATAATCACATCGCCCAAGTGTCCGCTTCTAACCAGACACACGGATTTTACTATCCCACTTTCAATTTTGTTTCTGAAATATTGCCCATACCAAGCAGAAAGTGAGGCGTCGTAGACGATGCGTTCGTCTGGAATTAGCGTTCCCCAAAAAGAACGGTGCTCATAAAACCATCGCCTATCGAGTAACTCAAGATTATTTTTGTATTTTCTAACATACCCTTTAATCGTTTGGATTCTTTCAAGCCATGGTGCTGAACGAGGCGATGTTGAGTCATTTTCAAATGCAGCTAATTTCTTCCATTTTTCATACAGCGCAACCGCTTTATCTCGAAATTCAAAATGCAACAAACGTGCTTCGCCTTGAGGCACAATGAATGGGTTCCAATGGAAATCTCCGAAAAAAGCACGGTTGTTTTCTGTTCTTACGTAATGTCCACCCGCGACAACCTCAATATCACTATGATTTTTTACAATAGCTTTTCTAAAATGACCGTTTTCCTGCCAATTTTTTTCTGGCCAGGGCAAATAAAATTTAGTGGTGTCAATTGGATGCACAGCGGAACATGAATAATCGGTGAGCGAGGAGTCAAAAAGCGCATTCGCCCAGCCGATTGTTGCGTAGGAAATATTATTTTTTTCCATGCGCTCTACTAAATCACCGACAGTCTTATCTTTAATTGAAAGAAACTCATCTGCATCGAAAAAAAAGAACCAGTCTATTTTGAAGTTATTGTTTGCAAATTTCAGTAACTTATTGACTATTTTAGCGTGGTCGAAACCCAGACCATTTTCTTGAGTTACAATCACTCTAGGGTCGTTTTTATATTCGTCCAGAATCTTGCTCGTTTTATCGACTGAATGATGGTCAGTGATAAAAATGTAATCAAACCCTAAGTCAAGATTATAGGAAATATTTAAATCAATTATCGACTCTTCATCCCTAACAGACATTACCAGCGCAACGATTTTTTTTGCGCTCATGACTTATGAGCTAGGCGCGATTCAGGAATCCCTAAAATCCCATCCAGCACATGCCTGAATCGGTAAAAGGCAGGGTGAGTCGGATAAGTTGCATGAAATAGAGTGACATTTTCCAGATTATCAATGTTGGAATTCGAGATTTTACTAATGATCGCATATTTATCCTTCGGAAAAATAAATAGTTCACCACGAGTTAAATATTTTGTGAGAGCAATGGCCAGTGCTCCTTGTTCGTCATGATGAGTTTGCCGATTGGCGCTAATGTTTCTTTTCCACCACAAATATTCATTCATTAGATCTCGAGAAATATCACAACCAGCCTTCTGAATAAAAAAACCAGCGTTTACAAAAGGTGTGGCGACAGAGGCCTTTGAGCGCATAGTGCCATGTTGATATGGTTGACCAAGATACTCATCCATGATTGCAAATTTGTACTTTTTTTCTGCTAAAAACTGATCAATCTCGTGAGGATGCTTCAGCAAAAAAACGTCTGCGTCGATATGAAACTCAACCTCGTTAACATCAAGTCGCGCTGTAGGACACCACTTAAGCCAAGTAGCCTTGGATTCTACGTGATAGTCACACTTGCCCGTTTTAGGATATTGTCGCACATCCGCCGCAATATTGAGCTTCTCCGAGACAAAGTTTCTGTTATCTGTATAGACAACATACTTATGATCTTTGCCGTATTGCTCATAGAAAGAAGCGAGACTGTAATTCAAAAGGTTGATATTTTCAGGCTTGCTTTCGCCCCATAATGACCAACGAAATATCATATCTATATCTTTTCTTTCAAGAAAAGACGCAACGTTTTTGAGTAATCATAGGTAGAGAGCCTTGTGAGGTTGGCCTGAATCATACTTTGCCTTTCATTCTGGCTCTGTTTAGCCGCTCTAAGAATTTGGTTTGAAAAATCCTCTATGTTGTAGGGATCTACCCAAAAACATTCCTGATCTACAAATGTATCCTTAACTCCGTCCGCGCTACTACTGATAATCGCATAATTCATCCCGCTGGAAAATAACTTGGCTTCTATTGGTGTGTGTGGATTGGGATCCATCGTTGATGGTATGCAAACGATATCTGTATTTTTTGTTCTGAGAGCAGTTTGCCAAATCTCTGGATTGAAATCGTCGACGATGATCGTTCTTGGCGTATATTTTTCATAGCTTTTCAATAGTTTAAAATAATCATCTTCACCTGAATTGTTTGGTGCCTGTATAAGCATGACGTGTTCCGGTAATTGATCTGCGGCCCTATGCCACGCTTGTAGTAGCTCCTTGAACCCCTTGGCGATAGAAGCCCTGCCCCAGCTGAATAATATTTTTGAGTTCGGATCTACCTTTATGCCGAATTTCTGGAGCGCCGATGTATCAAATTGCTTATTCAAATACCGTTCGAAATTCCTGAAGTAGAGACCATTTCTTAAGTATTCGTCACTTCTAAAAGTAAGCCCGTACTCCTGTGTCAAATGACGTCCAAAATTATTACCAATCGCGAGCACTGATGAGTTCGGATCACTCCGAATTGCAGTAAAGGCTTCGTTTTCCAGGAATATCCTTTTCTTTCGCCAATCCGAATCGCCAAATTTATGATTTAGACCGGAACTACGCGGCATGTAATAACAAGTTATTTTTTTTCCAAAGATCTGTCGCTTAAATTTATGAAATGGTAAGAATGGCGCATCGTGCAGCATTACGGTGTTTTTCTCATCGTCTCTCAGGAGAATATTTAAGGCTGTTGCAAGAGACGCGCATGCATATTCCCACTGAGGAAAACTTTGCCACATGTCGTAATCGGTAAACCCGGCCGTGCCATTACATAGTGGAATAAGTTTGCCGCCAGTCTTGTTTACCAGTGCCATACTCTTTTCTAGGGCAGCTTGATCAAAGACTTTGCCTCTGGGATCAGTTGAAATATAGGCCAAACTGACTTTTAATTTTTTTGTATTCGCTAAGTCCGATAAGGTCGAGATTGTATCTTGGACAGTTGTGCCAACCCCACAATAGTGCGTACTAATTCCATCGTATGATGCTATTACTATGTGGCTTTGCATTCTTCAAGTTTATTAGCCTATAGCGCTTGTATTATGACTAGTGTGCAATTTTCAGTATGCGAAAACCCTACAGCCATTTTTAGTAGCGTGTCAATGCCGCAGCCCCACGAGACCATTAGACTGGAAAGTCGATTATTGCGGCAGTAGTTGGTCTAGAGTTCGCGCCAGGTCTGGAAATCCACCCGCACCAATAAAGCGACCCGCTATTCTGCCGGTTTGATCAATGACAACCGTCGTTGGCCAAAACCGGATCTGAAATTTATTAAAGTTGGTGTAGTCATTGTCGATCGCGATCGGCCACCCCACCCTAAAATCTCTCACGGCACGCTTTACATTGTTGATATCCGACTCGAACAAAAATTCCGGTGTATGCACGCCAATCAGTTGAAACGGTTGGTTTTTGTAATGGCGCTGCGTAATGGAGAGATGTCGTAACAGTGACTGGGAGTGATGACAGGCGTACGTCCAAAAATTTACGACGACGACTTTTCCCGCGAGAGAGCCAAAAGAAGAATCACGCACATTTAACCAATTTGCGGTTTCGATATCAGGCGCTACGGCACCTGGAGCAGATTTTGTTGACAGTGATTGTATCGTGGGCGCGGTAGTCAACGTGGACATATAAATGGGAAGTGAGGGAAGTGATGGAAGTTTTGTTTGGAAGTGTGGGAGTTTTGCAGAAATGGAGACGGTGCAGAAAAAATAAGAGCTCTTGGGGAGTGCTCTATTTGTTTTCCCTTTTTACTGTTTGGTTTTCTTTGCCGCTTATTTTTCGGCCCTACGTTCGTTAGTTTTTGCGGCGCGGTCTTCGTTGGTTTGCCCCAGAGTATAGCGCAGGCCAGTGGGATTGGACAGACAACTAGACCAGGCGCTGGCCCGTTTTCTGGGGATATCTTTGTGAAATTTGTTTGGCGTGGTGCGTGGTACCTGATTGTAGATGTAGCGCGGAAAGTAGTCCCACATGTAGTACAAACGAGATGCCCAAAAACGCGACGATATCTGCACGGATGGGTGACCGGCCAAGCGCCATCAACGCGCCAATTAGCCCTGTTATTGCCAATAGTCGCAAAAACAACGAGCCCTTGCTTTTATAGTTGCTGGCACGAACATCAAAAAACAAAACCCCTAAGAAAAAGACATGCAACGCAATGAGGAAGCTCAGATACGCAGCAAACGGTGTACTACTTTTTAGTTCAGCCAGCGGAATAAAGGCCGCGCTAAAAACCACTAATGCCACCAACTTAGCCACAAAGTGGCGCGGCCTGTTGATTGTGAAGTGCTTTTGATTAGGTAGCTGCATTGCTTTGTGCAAAGTATAGCAAAGTCGGTCAGAGCGATCCTAGGCGGCGCTGAGCGGTTTTTTCTTGAGGCCGATGGCGGATTTTGCGGCTTCCTTGATGACTTCTTGCGAGAGCTTTACCGGGACACTAAAGGCAAAGGTCGAACCCTTACCGCGGCCAGCACTCCAGACGCCGAGGTCACCGCCGTGGAGTTCGACTATTTTTTTGGCAACAAATAAGCCGAGGCCGCTACCACCCGTAAAGGCTTGTACAGCTTTTTTAACACGGAAGAATTTTTGGTAAAGCTGGTCGATATCTTCTTGGCTGAGACCGATGCCGGTGTCCGAGACGTAAATGCTAACGCGTTCGCCTTGGATTTTGCCGCGGGAGATGCTTGATGGGAGGCCGGACGGTGCTTCAAGTGGCGAAGCGTTGACGTGCAGTGTGACAGTGACACTTCCTTTGGGCGTATATTTTACAGCGTTGTCGATGAGGTTAAGAACGACCTGGCGAATTTTTTCTTTGTCGACTTCGGCGATGCCGGGTTTACTTTTTGGTGCGATGTAATTGAGGTCGAGATTATGTGTTTTGGCTTGAGGTGTGAGTTGGCCGACGACATCTTGGCTTAGTTCACCCATGTCAATTTTTGCCGGCGAAAGATCAAAGCGGCCTTCCTCGATTCGCGTGATATCGAGGAACAAGTTGACCAATTGGATCAGACTTTCGGTGTTTTCTGCAACACTGCCAATAACTTTTTCTTGCTTGGAGTTAAGTTTGCCGTAATCCCCTGTCGAAAGCATCGACATGTACCCCTTAATGCTCGTCATAGGCGAGCGCAGTTGGTGGGAGGCTATCGAGAGAAATTCTGTTTTAGCTTTGTCGAGTTGTTGGAGGCGAACGTTGGCGACGCGCAGGTCGGATGCCAACGATTGTATTTGCTCCCTCTGTTTTATTTCTTTTAGCACAGATCTGACCAAAAATACCGCGAGGAGGAACATAGTGACAAAAAGCACTACATTTCTCAAGAGCACTCCAGGAGAGTCCGCAAAGAAAATATTAATAAAGAATATCGCTATAATTGTCGTTGCAAGAGCTTCCGTAGCAAACACGCGTACATTAAATAGGTGATGGCGAAAAATGGCGTACGCAGCAAATCCAAGAAATGGAAGAGTGAATATAGGGCCGTATTTGATCAACGAAGTATTCTGAAAAAAACTTGCGAGAATAAATTGCGTGGATATTAGCAAGAAGAACATGATAAAATACCCTACTCCGATGTAGATAAATTGAGTGCGCTCAATACCTTTGGACTTTCGCAACCTAGAAATAATTTCTAAGGTGCTCAGAAGAAAGAATGTGAAAATTGTAAAACCCAACAACGGAATAAGTGTGCCAACTTCTGGCACTGGTTGATCATTTTTAAAAGAAATCGACGAGAATATATACGGAGTTTGCGTTGCACATGCCGTCAATAGGGCCAGTGTAGCCAAAAGCGCTATTTTCTTTTTATTGAGCGCTTTTTCCCGTTGACCAAAAGTTTTTAAGAAAAGATAAAATGCAAATGATAGAAAAACTGCTAACAACAGCACAATGCGTGCCCAGCGCAAAATTGCCAAGCTCGACTGGGCTTGCAGGGAAAAGAAATTTGCCATTCCCCAAACAATAATAAGCATGCATGCAGCGAAAAAAAATGCATGAGTCTGCTCGCGCCGTCCACGAAATACCACAAAGACGCCCAAGATAAGACTAGGAATTACGGTCGCCATTGTAATCAGGAAGGGCTGTCCCGTAATTGCAGTAAGGAGAGAGGAGGTCATCACATTTCAAAATGCATATTATCAAGCGAGAAGCTATAACGTCCTGACTTTAGTGGCCTCTTTCCCGTTATCTGCCGTACAGCCCATGCAATTGCCGCACCAGACAAATTGACGGTGGTGCCTAATTGCGGTACCCCGGCTAATTTTTTGCCGATCTCTTTTATCGACTTTTTTACGGGAGTGCTTAGTGCATCCTGCCCAATGATTTTTTGTGCATATACCAACCAGTTTTTAAAATCTCCCTTTTTTAGTGCCATCATCCCTTTGACATCAACCTTTCCGAAAAATGGTTGGGTTTTAGTTTCATTGTCGTATCTCTCTACATCAAGAATAATGCCATCGCCTATGTTCGTTGCCATCAAGACAGGTATGCCTTCTTTTTTACATACAAGGCGGGCATGTGCCTTAAGTGGGAGACTGTCCATTTCATCTATGAAAATATCTGGTTTCCAGCCATTGTTAAGGAACTTGTTGAAGTTATGCCTCGTTATTTCTTCGGAAAAAATGTCAAGCTCTACAAATGGATCGATTTCCCAAATACGTCGTGCCATAGCCGTTACCTTCTGGCCTCCCAGAGCCCACAATGGTACATCCAATCTGTTCAAATTGGGAATTTCTACCACGTCAAAATCAGCGATCCGTATTCTTTTTGGGCCACCTGTCAGTACTAAGGAATGAAGTATTGATGCGCCAACCGATTGCCCAAGGATGCACACTCCACTGTTCCTGTAGAGCTGCTGGTCATGAGTTGAAATTACATCGCGATTTCGATTAGTGCGCATCTCAAAAAAAAGTTCTTCGGAGGGTATCTGAACACAATATTTTACCCACGGATAGTAGACAAAAGTTGTGGGAATATTACCTATTTCCTGAATAAATTTCTTTAACGCAATTTCCTTTTGCCCTGAGGCCATAAATTTGATCTCGGGTCTTCGTATTATTGCAAGTTCTGCGACTGCTTTGGGCACCGCATTGATCATCAATACGTCGGACGGCACCTCACCCATGGACTTGAAAAATTGGACCTTCAAGAAGTCCGTATGCTCTTTTTTGTCCATCTTTGCTTTATTGTTTGCACATTGAAGTAATTCTTATCGCCCTTAGGCCAATATACGAGCTCTGGTAACGCCCGAGCACCCAATGCGGAATGAAGACGTCTAAATTCAAGGTTCTTACGTTGTAATGCTTTCACTATAGCTTCTTTTAATTTCAACTTATCCGATGCAGTAGGCATCTTGCTTTTGACCTCTAAATTGATCTGCCAATACTTTGTACCATTGGCCCTATCTTTTACGAACATTGCAAACTTGCCAGTAAGCCAACGCAGAACTTCCCTATTTTCGAGAGTCGTTTTTATATTTTCAGGGTAAATTTTAAGTCCGTAAAACGAAATTGTAAGGTCGCTTTTTCCATAAACTTGCACTGCAGGCAGTTGCCAGGAAAAAATAGAAGTGCGCTCATTTTTGGGAATATATTCCTTTGCAACCGCCCTTAATTCAGAAAATTTTGTGATGCGACCCGTGTCATGAATGTTGTAGCGTACTAGCGGGATTCCAGCATAGGAAGTGAGTATCAATTCGTTATTGACGGTCTCAAAATACTTGAGAGATGGATTATATTGCGCCAACGTCGGCATATAGGAGCTATCTCCAAATAATTTCTTGTAGCAAGCACCATTCGTGTGAGCCATGCGACGAAGCATAATTGTAAAGGGTGTCTCGTGAGCCATAATGCTTGCTTCCGCTGAGCCATATATGTTTACACTAGATCTGAGCATGTCCGTCGCACCAACTTTTCTGAGCAAATTAGCTCGGAAATTTTCGCTAAAGTTTTCTGCTGCGAAGAGGAATTTCACATTGAACTGCTTCCACTTTATTCCCTCTGTCGCCCCTGCGTCGATTATGTCCTTAACAAAAGGTGGATACCCAGCAATAACTATTTGATTAAAGTACTTTCCTGCGTGACCTATCACTCTAAGAGTATCGATAATGTCAATCCCTGGAGTCGCAATAATCAGAGGATATCCCTGTTCTGCAAATCTTAATGCTGAATTGTGAATAACAACTCCCGCAATATAGATACCCATAGAGAAGCTATCGAGTAAAAGTGTTGAATTTCGGTCCGCTCGAAATATTTGCTTCAAAATATTCCCGTGCGAGAGCGCTGTTTCGAGCTCCAAACCATTTGATCTAGGCCAAAAAAATGGCTCGCCCGAAGAGCCAGAGCTTACCGAAAGAATTGTATTATTTTGCAGCAATCCGTCCCAACACAAAGAAGCTAAAGGATATCGTCGAAAATAGTTAGTTTTATCTACTAATGGCAGTTGAGAGAAATCCTGGATGGTCCCAATTTTTCTTGGGTTAATCTTGTTCTTGCGTAAGAAATCTTTATATGCTGGGACTCTTTTTGCGGCTTGTCCAAAAAGAGTAAGAGCCATTTTCTCCCCCTTTCTCGTCCACGTTTTCTCTGAGACCTTAAGCTGAGCTTGATGAAGCTTGTCGTATGCGAAGTTCTTATGCCCATCACTTTCCTGAAACCCCTCAGTCATACGCATAACCTCGGAATTGATTGGGGTGTTGAATTTTTTCATGCTGTTAATTTTTCTTTTGCTATCTTATCAGCTATTTGCAAAGGGGAAATGTTCTCTTCTGCCGCAGCCCTTAACAAGGCGTCTATTCTTGGTCCTATGGCAGCGATTAGACTCTCAACATGCGACTGATCGTACCCTGATGGGCGCAATTCTTCCACGACCGCTATCAAGCCACCAGCATTAGCTATATAGTCCGGTACGTAAACAATTGAACGGTTTTGCAAACGTTTCGCAATAACGGGACTAGTGATTTGATTGTTGGCACCCCCACAGATGATTTTAGCTTTTATTGAATCAACGTTCGATTCATCAATATCATTGCCGTATGCACAGGGTGCAAAAACATCACATTCAACTTTATCGATCTCGCCAGGTTTTACAACCCTAATGTCAGGAAACGCCCTTGAGAGCTTATTCATAGCATCCATTTCGTTATCAGCGCATATGACTTCAGCACCCGCACCAATACAAATTTTTGCTAGCGCCGATCCAACTTTGCCAACGCCCTTTATGGCTATACGTAAACCACTAATAGTAGACGCGCCCAACACATTATGTACTGCCGCATTCATTGCAACGAATGTGCTTTTTGCAGCATATGGCGCTGGATCATCAGCTAAGCCGGGTTTACCGATAAAGTATTTGCTGAATTGGAGCATCTTTCTTACATCAAATTTCGTAATTCCAACGTCTTCTCCCGTGTAAAAACGTCCATTGAGTTTTTCAATATGCTGTGCGTAAGACTTCAGCACCTCTCCTCTGCGTATTTTTTTTGAGTTGGCAACTATAATGCCCTTCCCTCCGCCATGTGGTACACCTGCCCAAATACATTTGTATGTCATTGAGTGCGATAATCGCAGTGCATCCGAAACGGCAGCTGACACATTTGGGTATTCCATAAGCCTTGTGCCTCCAACTGCTGGGCCCATTTTCTCACTATGGAGAGCAATAATACCAATATACTCTGCCTGCTTATCTACAAACTGCAGAACCAATTCGTGGTTATCAAATTCTGGGAATTTCTCATAGTGCATGCACTACGTCGTTAATGGGTCGTCTGGCGCTATATTTTATGGCTCGTTCTGGATACCCAAACCCAAGGAAAGTTTGTGGGGTGCCTTTGTCACCCATTCGATCAAGTAACATAGCTCTTATCCGCTCGTTTTCGCGCTTTGACTCAACACCTGCAACCATAATAGATGCAGCCATACCTCTCGCATAAATAAAAAGTAATATCCGTTCCATTAACCTGCCTGCACGCACCCACACCTCCGGGGTATCTTCTGCCGCTGTAATGAAGCAAAGGATGGGAAAGTTTTTTACCCTTCGAATAGCTTTTTTTTGTTCCACTCTAGAAACATCGATCAGTCTAAGGATCCATGGAGCAATCAACGAGACAAAGATGGACATTTCGTGCCCATACCCCGGCATACCATCCTTTTGCTTTGTATAATTACTTCGAAGCCATCCTGCAAGTTCCCAACGAAAATCCCTCCTCGCCATAAAATACTTCATCCCATCACCTATAATCTCAGAAAGTATCTCCCGGTCAGGATCGTCTTTAACAAAATGTAATTGAAGTTTAGGATTATCATTTAGCGCCCGAGCTTCATCCAGAAATACTTTAGAGACATGTCTTGGCAGATAGGGACCACGGTAAGTGGCACGTTTAACAATTGCGTCGAATAAATCTATCTGCTCAGTATTTTTCTGATTTTCTCTTATAAAGAATAATATATCGGCGATGTGTGAAGAGCCTCTTTTATCAAAATTCGGATCGTAGGTTATTTTTGTGCCAAGACCGAAATGTTCTGCCGCAACACAAATGTTTTCTATGGCACAGCCGACACCTTCGCATATCATTCTGCCAGTTTTATCTCCTATCGGCAGTCTTCTAGTCTGATCGGCTCGAACACTCAACAGATTATCGTTTACTTTAAAAAGCCACGGTTGGGTATTATGGCTAGATGGAGCCAATACACCATATCGTAGAAGAAATAAAATTCGCTGTCTCCACGTTTTAGATAGCGCGAACTCGGCTGCCTTTATATAGGGTCTGTCGGTAGTCCTTTTACTCATATATACCAAATATATTGTACATCAAGCCAATAAGATAGCTTTGCCCGCCATGTTTGAAATCCATCAAATCTCCTGCTATCAATCACACAATGAAATATCAGGCAATTATTGGCAATGCAAGCCATACCAAGAATTAGCGAATTATCGGCTGCACTAATAAGCATTCTAGCTGCATATTGCTTCTATCTCGCGTATGTCGTTTTTCGTAGTAGAAGGCAGAGCCCCTACCCCAACATCGACGTCTCACTTGTATGCGTGTTTATTGGAATATGGTTACTCATTAATGCCTGGGTGGATAGGACGGCAGGACCAACTATCGGTCTTTGGCTTGGCAGGCTCTCATGGGTTGTGCCCTCTTTTGTCCTTTTTTTCTTTACGCGATTTGCTTTACAGTTCCCTCCACCAACAAAGCGAATAATTTCAAGCGCTGTACTTTTCGGAACCATTATTTTGTTCCTCCTAAATGCGATCATTTCACTTCACCCGTCAGGTTTAATACTCACCTTTGATAGTGATCTGCAACGTCTTCAAAGCGCAACGAATCATTTTTACTACTTCGTCGTCATGTCAACGTATCTGATATCTATCGTAAGCATGGTTGCAATATTTCTTGCAAAATGGAGACATACATCTAGACAAGACAGGCTACCACTAAAAATCATTCTTGGCGGCTTCCTAATTTCATCTACACTAGCAATTCTTTTTTCAATTCTTGAGTCCTATAACAGATCAGAAGCGCACTACTACTATATCTTTTCTTCACTTGCGGTGATGTTTTTTGCCTTTGCCTTTTCTTATACAATCCTAAAGCATGGTGCGTTAAAAAATTGGATTACCATATCTCGCTCCATGGTGTTTGGTGCGATTATAGCTGCAATTGCTCTTGCGATACTGACGAGTCTCGCAAGTTGACGAACATAATAAATTTGGATATTTCTCTTGCCGTGCTTCTAGCTAATGTATTGGTAGCACAAACAGCACAAGCTAAATTTTCGCAGACCTCTGTGGCACATCTACGGCGCTACAAATCTGACCACCCCAATGACTTATAGACAAATAGCAATATTCTGGAGTGCCGGAAGCGTCCTTGCAATATTAGTCTTTCTTTTTCTATTCCGTTTTGGTGCCCTCGAACAGTTAACAACATCGCAAATCGCAATCGCGACCGTACTAACTTCCTTATTTATTCTCGCATTTTTGGAGAGTATTTTTGGATTACGAAAAATATCGTATGCTCCGCAGCTGTCCAATGTTGATGCAGTCACAGCGACAGATAATTTCTTAAACAATATTAAAAGTAACTATGGCATAACATGGAGTAAATGGCTGGGTTCTGATATAGCGATCGGCAGCGATAGCTTTACAGGTTCTGCCCTGGCTCTTAATAGTGTCGACGTTCCGAAGTACGTGGCGACAATACTTCGTGCCGAAAGTTTTCATGAATCTGGACCGGAACGAACAGCAGTAAAGATATTTTCGTCTCAGGGCACCCTCCGTGTCGGTCGTAAGAAATTTCATCTTATGTTTACGGAGCGAGAACTTCGAGCGTTACGACACGAGGTCAATTTGCATTCGTCGTATCTTGAACTGACAGCGATTCGGCGCGCGCGCCGTAATCACCTAACAGAATTAGAAACCCTCACCGAACAACGACGCGCGCGCCTCCAAACCGCCAATCAAGCCTTCCTTGAAAAACTACAAAAACGCGCCCGCTTTTTTAAGTTGGTGGCACAAGAACTTCGGACCCCGCTCAATCTTGTAGCGAGCGCAGTACATCAGGGTTCGATCCAAGTAACGCCATCGATTGGTAAGACGCTCACAGATAGTACCGATCGTCTGCTCGACCTTACTTCAGAAATCCAAACGCTCGCCTCAAACAATCTCGACACACCGCTCATCGAATGGATCAAAATCGATATGATTTGCGCCGACCTAAAAGAGCGCTATCGCATGCAGTGCAGCGAAAAAAATCTCACGCTGCACTTGATAGGCCATCCTGCCAATACGCGAGTCGCAATGAAACAAGTCCATCTGGAGGAAATCCTCGATAATCTCATTACGAACGCAACTAAATATTCACCAAAACATTCGACAATCACGGCCACACTGCGCGTCACGCCTGGTCGATTACTCATCGCGGTTGCTGACGAAGGTTCGGGCGTGTCACCTGATGAACAAGCACTTATCTTTGAACCATTCTTCCGAACCGTACAGTCCAGGTCCATCAAGGGTAGTGGGCTCGGCCTTGCCATTGTTAAGCGCCTCGCCACGACGTATCAGGGCACGGTAAAAGTGTATAACCGGACACCCCACGGCGCCGTTTTTGAAGTTGATGTTTCTGTCCGAACAGACGTACGCGCACAATCATGAGGACGTATCGCTACGCACTAGTGACGATAACCCGCTCAGTCGTAACGTGGCTCGTTGCTGGATTGTGTTTGTTGCCACTTTCATTTGGAATATTTTTTGGAATCGAGAAACTATTCGCTACTTTCCCAACGATGCACTTGGTAGCACTCGCAACCGGTGTGGGCCTTGTTGGGATGGCTGTCGCTGGTTTTTTACCGCGAGCTCGCGCCGCAGTTCGCGACCAACTTTTTACTGGATCGTTTGATTACGATGAACGTGTTCGAAAACTTGCTGCAGAAATTGTTGAAGATGCTTCCGCATCGGATCCAATCGCACATACGCGTGATGAACTCACACGCAGCATTGGATGTCAGGATGTGCGCTTTATCGAACATGATCTTTCTGGAAACGTGCGTGGTGCAACTTCCTTGCTCACTCCCCGGCTCCTTGCCGTCTCACTCCCCGGTTCGACCACGACGCCAGGCCTCCTGATACTGGAACAAAAAACTAACGGCGACCCTTGGGTTATTGCCGACCTTCGCTTGCTGGAGTGGTTTGTTCGCACCGTGTCAGTGACACTTAACCTCGCCCGCGAACGCAATCTAGAACAACGCCGCTTCGAACAAGTTAAGCAACAAGTAATCACTCAAACCACCGAGCTTTCTCAACTTAATGACCGACTAACACAGCGCGATAAAGATCTTACCAGTCGTCTTGATGAGTTAGCGCATGATTTCAAGAATCCACTCACCCATATGGCAAATGCGCTTGAGCGGGCGACGTGGATGGTTGGCGAGGACACGGAAAAACTCGGAGCCGATTTTGCAACAGTTCGTGCCGAGGTGATGTGGATGGCAAAATTTGTGGACCATATGTTAGATCTCGCGCGTGCCGACGCCGGCAAAGTCACGTTGCGACGTTCGCCCGTCTTACTTGCAGACTTACTGGATGATGTTGTCTATGAGCTGGCGAAATTTTGTTCGGTTCAGGGTCGCAGTATTGAGTGGGACAAATTTGTTGTGCACGAACGGAATTTGTCGCTGCAAGCCGACGCGGGATTATTGTTTAAGGTGTTTCGGTTACTGCTCACCAGGGCGGTTCGTATGACCCTTACAACAGTTGGGTTAGCCGTGACGACCGATATGGAGCGGCGCAATGTATTGGTCGATATTATTGTTGATCCGGTTGGGGCTGCGTCCGAGGATACGGTGGACGGCACCAAGGCGCCCGGACGCGCGTCTGGAAAGCCCGGTCGCGTGAGTGGTCAGCCCAAACACAAGCAGTTGCTCGAGCGCTTTGAGCACGAACCCGGAGAAGGCGACGACCGTCTCTTTGGTATCACGGGTCTAGAACTTGCAATTGCTCGTTGGATTCTCAGCGCGCACGGTGGCGACCTACGTATTGCCGAGGCCGATGAGCGACGCACCGTGTTGCGGGCTACGCTTCCCATTCAACGTGCCAAAGAAAAAACATTAGTGCTGCCGGCGCGTCGACGGCAAGCCTTCAAGAAAATATTTTCTCAATAAGAAATTTGGGCGGAAAGAATGTCCCGCCCAAAACTTGATTGCTCCCAAAGTTGGGACATGAGGGTCTTATTGTGTACAGCGAAGTATGGATCTCCTTACGCCAACAGATCTGGTTGGCCTTCAAGAGTTTTCCAGAATCGTCGCGGTTTAGATAAGGACTATCTGGCCTTGCACAAATGCATCAAAGTGTGACTGCATTCCGTACGTAACTCTTGCCGGCAATTCCATCGCACAATATCCAGTCGGTTATGCAAATAAAGCAGGTTCCAGAGCGACTTAAGCAAATTCATCGCATCTCCAATCGAAATGGTGCTCTAAAAATGTGAATGCACTACTACCACGTTATACGTCAGACACCATCAAGAGGGTTGACTTTTCTCTCAATAGGTATTAATACGTACCAGTCGTTAATCAATGTACGTTAAAAAAACGATCTCATCAAGGAGGAATGCGATGCTTGATATCCGTTTTATTCTGCAAAACATCGATTTGGTCCGACAGAATACTCGCGAACGGTATGCAAGTGCAGATGTAGACAAGACAGTCGCTGCCTACAAGCAGCTTAAGGAAAAAAGACAACTACTCGAAGCCGCCCAGCACAGGTCAAACCAAATTGCTACACAGTTTAAAACTGCCGAGAAGCCAGCGCGCGAAGAATTAAGAAACGAGGCTGGCACATTGAAGGAGAAGATGGCGGCTATGAAAAATGAGATCGCCATACTCGAAAAGGAATATTCTGAAGAAGTGCTGAAAATTCCGAATCTAGCGGCGCCTGAAGTACCGTATGGCAAAAACGAAGAAGATAATGTACCTATTAGGCACTTCGGAACACCTACAAGGTTCGGATTTAAACCCCTTGATCATGTAGAGCTCGGCAAGAGGTTGGATATCTTAGACTTCGAGGCCGCTACAAAGGTCGCAGGCCCAAAGTTTTATTTCTTTAAGAACGAGGCCGTTCTCCTTGAGCTGGGGCTCATTCGTTTCGCGCTAGATTTAGCCATTAAGCATGGCTACTCGCCGATGACCACACCTGAGATTGCGCGTGATGAAATCATTACCGCATCTGGATTCTCACCGAGAGGACCTGAGAGCCAGATATACTCACTCACGGAAGGAGCCTGTAGTCTTATTGGCACCTCAGAGATTACCATCGGTGGTTACATGGCAAAGGCGCTTGTTAATGAAGAGGATTTGCCAATAAAGATTTCTGGGGTCAGTCATTGTTTCAGAACAGAGGCTGGAAGTCCCGGGAGAGAGAGCAAGGGTCTTTATCGCGTGCATCAATTCAGCAAGGTGGAGCTCTACCAATTTGCGCATCCGGAAAAAAGCAGCATTGCGCACGAGGAGATGCTCGCGATTGAAGAAGAGTTTTACCAAACGCTGAATCTTCCATATCGTGTCCTTCTTATGTGCAAAGGGGACCTCGGCACGCCAGCGTTCAAGAAATACGACATCGAGGCATGGATGCCTTTTATCGGCGAGAATGGCGGATACGGAGAAGTAACTTCTGTCTCGAACTGCACTGATTTTCAAGCCCGTCGCTTAAATGTGCGCTTTAGACAGAATTCAACTGGCAAAACTGAGTTTGTCCACACGCTCAATGGCACAGCAGTGGCGGTAACCAGAACAATTGTTGCAATCTTAGAAAATAACCAGCAAGCCGACGGTACAGTCTTGATTCCAGAGGTCTTGCACAACTTTACGGGCATCAAATGCATTAAACCAAAAGCTAAACGCTTTTGATGGGTCGCCCCCCCTACAACTCCTGTCTAATTCTTAGGCAGGAGTTTTTCTTTTAGAATAATTTGACAATTATAAAAAAAAGACGAAGCATACGGTCCGCCGGTAAGCTCATTAACAAAATTGCTTACAACGTAGGAGGTCACATCGTGGATAAGAACAATTTGGTGGTATGCGTATCAGGTCAAAAACGGATAGAAGAATGTGAGTACGAGGTTGTTGAGAGAAAGGGCATCGGTCATCCGGATACACTTTGCGATACCATTGCAGAAAGAATTTCTCAATCATACTCTCAATTCTGCCTGGCACACTACAGACTCATTCTAAGACACATGGTAGACAAGATCGCACTTTCGGGTGGATCAGCTAAGGTAAAGTTTGGAGGCGGCGAAATGCAAAAGCCGATCAGACTTTACCTAAACTGTCGTTTTACCAGGAGATTTCAGCAAGAAACAATTCCATATCTAGAAATAGTGCACGAGGTTGTTCGCCAACATCTAACGGAAACCCTGCCCCTTCTCGACTTGAATCAATGGCTAGTCATTGTCGACAACACCCATTTTTCACCAGGCCCGGGTGTCGTTTACGATGCGGACGGTGCCACCCAGAATGAACGCCAGTTTTTCTTTGAGATTCCTGAGCGACAATTTTCCCTTTTCCATGACAATAGCCTTCGCGCCAATGACACCTCCACATCAGTGTCATATAGTCCATTGAGCGTGACTGAAAAGATCGTGCTGCTTGTAGAAAACACGCTTAACAGCAAGGGTTTCAAGCAGTTGCACCCGTATGTAGGGACAGACATTAAGGTCATGGCAAAACGGGTTAGAAGGCAAGTAGACATCACAGCATGTATTCCATTCATTGCTATCCACACTCCTAACAAGGATTTTTATTTTGAAAAGCTTAGATTGCTCGAAAAGCTGATCGAGCAACTTATTGCTGATCAATTTGAAACCGTGCATGCCAAGGTTTCACTAAATACAAGGGATAACCCGGCAAAGTCTGATTATTATCTCACGCTTTGTGGAAGTGCCATAGAGAGCGGCGATGAGGGTGTAGTCGGTCGCGGGAATCGATACAATGGTGTGATTCCTTTTGCAAGACATATGAGTATGGAAGCATGTTGCGGCAAGAATCCCGTCTACCACGTAGGCAAGATTTACACTGCAATCGGCTCACTCATGTCAGAGGAGATCTTTGATCTCTTGGGTCTTGAAACGTACGTCTATCTCACTTCACAAATGGGGCGAAGTCTTTCTGACCCCTGGTCCGTCTGCGTGGAAATTTGTGCCGATACAATTACATCTGCACAGCGTCAACTGGTAGAGGAAATTGTTGAGAGAAATCTCGCCAATGCAAACGAAACTACAAGCAAAATTGTGAGTGGGAGTCTAAAACTTTACTAATAGAGCATCAAGTGCCCTCGCTGGAAGCGGAGGCACTTTTTTTTAGTTGGAGTTTTACCTTGGGACTCACTGTGATTTCTTTTCCAGTGGATAAAAATATTGTGCACGGTTTGCGTCCTATACATTTTGCTTTTTCATTTTCTAGAATTAATCCTGCTTCATCAGGCAAACAGATAATTGGTAAATTATTGACGATAGACCAGTTCTTATATTTTTTCCGATCTCGCTGCTTAAAGTGACAAGTAACTGAATATCCACCGAGAAGACGCATGCCGTAGTTATCGTCCCAGCCAACATCATTGTTGTCATCCTGGGTATCTATTCTTTCCCCAAGGACTATTGCGCCAGCGCTCCCGCCGTACACGGCGCGATTTAGCCTTACATATTTTGTTAATACTTCAGAGAAGGCAGTCTCTTGTATTTCCTTCATTAAACTCCATGTGTTACCACCGCCGATGTAAATCGCATCGAACAAACGCAAATGAGCCAACGTTATTCCTGATAATTTATCAAGTACTTCAAACTTAAGGTCGACCCTCTTGTGTAATTCAAGGACGCTTTTCATCCATAATCCAACGGTCTGGTAAAGTTTGTGTCTCCGCAAAGCAAGCGGAATATATAAAAGACGTCCGTTGTCAGGCAACTGTCTAAAAAAAAGTTCGTCGAGAGGGAATGACTGTTTTTCGTTACCCCCTCCCGACAAGTATGTGCCATTAACCTGGTTTAGCTTCTGCATGCTTTTATCGCTTTGCGCAGCTCATAAATACTAATATTATGAGTATACACTAGGCGATTTAGATATTCTTCCGTAGTCTCATTGCGCGGTTGCGGTAACTTGAAGTGCTCATTAATTCTGAGATTGAAGAACCTCTCTACCTCAAGTTTAACTAGACGAACAACAGAATCACTGCTTACAGAGGGCGTGATAAAGTGCGCCCAGTAATCATAATAGTGTTGCAAAAGTTGATCGGTATCTTCTTGTATATACTTTTCCGCTACAACTTTGGCAAACCTTCTGAACTGCAAGCCAGAACCTTTGTTGCTTGCCTGAACACCGGAAAGCGCAAGGAGGGCTAGCGAACGCAGCGTGTCGAACATCTCCCTTGGACCGTCGCTCATCAATGGTGTGAGTAAGTCATAATACGATTCAGTCTTGTTGACCGCCCATAAGATCCTTTCAAGACCGAATCCTATATCACTAATCATTAATGGCGGACGATGCTCTTGAGGAACTGCAAAATATACTGCGTCTCCGAGTTCAAGGCCCCCATACAGAAAGAAAAGTTCAACCGCCATAAAATCTCCCGTGCCCCAGTTTTTCTCCGAGGTACGCACGACTATGGCAAAATCATTCATATGCAATCCTAATTTTGATAGCGCAGTGCACCACTGATCTACTGCCTGCAGATGGTCACTCAAACTGGCGCTCATTCTTTCGGTACACACATTTACAAAGGCCGTCGACGTGCCCTCTTGCATTTCCACAATATGCTGAAACTGCATACGCACGCACGGTTGCGCCACGAACAATTTTTCCAGACGGATGGTTTGTTTTCGGTGAATGATGGGATCAAAGACTTGTACACCAGCGATGATAAGATCCGTCGTGCCATAAATATTAGAAATATTTTGAGGTGCGACTGTAACAAAACCAAACTGCTCAAAGCAGTTTGCTATTATGTCCCTAGCTTGCCATGGAGTAAGCAGTTGCTTTCTTTTTGAGAAAGTTAGAAAGCGTAGTGATTCCACACCGCACGCGCCCCACTCACAATTAGGTCCATCGATTTGCGAGGGATATTTTGTGTAAAATGTCTTTCCACATTTTGTACAGGCGTTCGCAAACCAAGCTCTTTCGTCTAGAAATCTATCTATAACTAACAGTTGATCAGAAACTTTCTTTTCCAACATGCTCGTACCTCACATTGAGATTGTAATGTGCTGACACAACCCTATTATTCTTTCTTTGTTTGTCAATAGGTGAACAATGTCATCGCCCACTTATTCTAGAAAAATACCTAACTAATTAGAAGAGGCCGATATCACATGATAGCGGCCAGTATGTAAACGATTGCAACAGTTACGATGCCGATTAAAACAGTGATAAAACCTCGTGCGACAGCAGCTTTCGGACTGTCTGAAGGCACATATGTAGGTTTTTCTGACCAATCATTAGGCCACCAATTCATACCAGCACCTCCGCTGGGTAAACCTAGTAGAGGCATTAAATTAAGTCAATTACGCAAAGAGCAATTAAATCCTTATGCAATCCACGTGTGAAAATTGCATTGTCACAGAGGTAGCGCTAGAGTGGCTCCTCGGTAGGAGGTGCGTTGATGTGGGATGCTGCGGTTTTTGATTACGACGGATGTCTAGTCGACTCGATGGGAATAGTCTACAGACGAGTGATCAATGTTTTTCGAGAGGCAGGAAAAACGCCACCGACTAAAGATGAATTTGATCGTACATTTTTTAACCCCTGGCTCGACTATTACGCGGCTAATGGCATCCTCGCGTCCCCCGCACAAATTTTGCAGTGGTCGAGTGCTGGAGCCGACTTCGGATTTTGCCCAGTTTTTCCGGACGCTCATGTACTCCTAAAACACTTGCACCGTAGAATTCTGATGGCAATAATTAGCGGGGCACCAGCTGAGCCGATAAAGGAGAATCTTGCCGCCAACGGTGCGGCTCACTATTTTCAGTACATTATGGGTGACTGTGTGGCAAAGACTGCGCCCATTATTTCTTTTATTCATGCAACTGGCTTGTCCCCTGACAAAGTAGTGGTGATTGGCGACATGACTTCGGACATTCTAGATGGTAAGCAAGCAGGTGTTTGTACTATTGGGATCGCAAGAAGTCAAGCTTCATATGAAGCCCTCGTCGTCGCCCAGGCCGATCTCATCGTTTCTTCACTGGAAGAACTAGTTATCCTGTGGTCATAATTGCCATTCGCATTGCAGAGCTAGAACATCATCATCATTTTTCATTATTATAGATGAGCCACCTGTCAATTGATGTGTGGCTCTTCACTTCTCCTTATTAATGTAAGGTGCCTACCTGATCCAACGACGGCTATTAATTATAAAAATAGTTCGGCATAATTAATGGCAAATGTCCCGTAATTCTACGAGCCAATTATCGATCCGCGCTATTTGCCAATCGCCAGACCAATGTGGGGTTGCGAGTATTGCCATGGTTCTCGATTTTTTTGGAAAAAACAGTGCCCAGAATACTCTGATCAAAGCCGTGCCATGACGGCCGCGGGACAACTTGGGGGCATGTCGTAGTAGTAAGTGGTTACTCCAAAAAGTTATTTGAGATTTCTGATCCAACTGATTGGTTCAGTAAAAGGAAACTTTTTTCGGTACCAAAGGAATACCTGATTGAAGCGATAACGAGGCGCGACCAAAATATTTTAATCATTAAATAAGGCACGGGATGAACACTGTTCATCCCGTGCTACAAAACTAAGTCATAACTCGTCGGGAGATTGCTTCGCAAGGAAGTTAGTCGCAACATCAACCATCCGTGCTTGGGGAGAGATACAATGTGTTGGGCGATCCGACGGGCCGTATCCTTCCGCATGTGCACCAGTTCAACCTCCAAGATCGTGGCCCACTCCGGTTTCCTGTTGTAGGAATCCGATATTGCTACGATCCACTCAGGAGCTGGATCCGCCATTTGTCGGAATCGTCGTCCCGCGATGCACGCTGCGACCCACAATGTGTCTCGTGGATCGAGGCTCAGCTGGTAGAAACAGGCAAGTGGGGTTTTCAAGCTGTCGATGATTGCCTCGATCGCTG
>CAZCZY010000051.1:0-1865 GCA_964503525.1 uncultured Candidatus Saccharibacteria bacterium | reverse complement strand
TTCCGGTTGATGCCAACGACGGCTACATGCGCCTGTAGGGTTTGTCCTGAAAAATTTTCTGGGGGGAGTAATACATAATATGGCTCGGTGGTTTTTTCTCCGCGACGCTCCTGCTCAAAGGGTGTGACGACCAGGGCGGGTACTTTTTGATCGTCTTTTGGAGACTTATCCAACGCCGCAGGATTTACGTCTAACGGATTAGTAGATGCCGTGGGCAAGCCACAGGCGCATGCCGCTCTGCCAAGGACTTCGCCTGGGACAACAGAATGGAACTCAAGCCAGCTGCCGAGTGTATCTTTGTCGGGGCTATAGTTTTTATCTTTGTAATACAGATTTAATTTGCTTGCCAAGATTTGTTCGGCCAAAGTTTGCGTAGCATCTAAGTCGTCAACGGTAATATCGGGGTGCGTCTCGCCCAACGTCAACGTAATAGAAGTATGTTCTAAGGAGCTCGCTTGTCCATCGAGTGCTTCAAAAACTGGTGCCCGAACAATTTCTTTTCCCGCACGGGCATCAAGAATCTTGAGTTGGCCCTTATCGTAGGCGAGTCGTGCATCACGCGCTGGTTTTTCTATCGACAAAAATCCTGTTTCAAAATAAGCGTCACGCACATCGCTATTGAACTCGGCTTGCATTGGAAGTTGTTCGCCAAGGAACGCTGTTACAACTTGTGCTTGCAGATTGTTTGCCCACGAATTGTCATGGCCGATTGCAAAAGCTTGTTCGACGCTGGCAGAAATATCAAAAACGAGTCCGAGGTCTTCCGAGGTGACCTCAAAGTCGGTCTTTTTTTTGTTTTTATCGTCGGACGGAATGTCAGACGAAAACTCAAATGGCTCGGACGAAAATTGCTCAACTTTTTCTTGAACTAACTGAGTTGCTTCATCGACCGTCTTTCCGCCAACTTCGACATTAGCAATTAAAATGCGAGGCAGGATTGTAGGCTGGCCAGAAATAGAGGTGCTGAGGTACCCAACGCCACCTAGGGCGCCCAGGGTAATAACGCTCATTCCACTTAGAACAACCCATCGCCTAAAGAGGAAAAATGGGCGCTCTATGCGTAAAAGTTGTTCTGCTAAGGCTTTTTCAGGTTGATCCACACTCAAATCATGCTGAAAATTTCTGCGTTGTCAAGTCAACCGGGCCAGGCGTCGGGCAGCTGTCTACTTGGTTGCCGCAACTTTTGGCTTGAGAGTGACTTCTTTAGTTGGTCGTGAGGAAGTTGACGCGGTAAATGCGTAGCCAGTTTTTGGTGCAAAATCGACCTCAATGGTTTGCCCAGAGTGAAAAGCGCCAGCGAGCAGTTTTTCTGAGAGCGCGTTTTCAATATGTCGCTGAATTACTCGGCGCAGCGGTCGGGCACCAAAACTCGGGTCGTAGCCCTCCTTGATAAACTGATTTTTAGTGTTGGCTGTGACGCGCAACTTTATATTTTGTGCGCGTAAAAGTTTTTGTACATCGCTGATCATAATATCGACGATACTCCGAATCTGTTTTTGATCCAGGCTGTGGAACACAATAGTTTCGTCGACACGGTTGAGGAATTCTGGACGGAACACTTTTTTGAGTTCGTCGGCGAGCTGATCTTTGAGGTGAGCGTGCTGGTGTGCTTTTCCTTCAGCAATCGTGTCGCCACCATCGTCAAATCCCATACGACCCGTCTGCTGCTGGATTATGCTCGAGCCGATGTTGGATGTCGCGATAATAACTGTGTTTTTAAAATCTACTACACGGCCTTTTGCATCGGTTAAGCGTCCGTCTTCTAAAATCTGCAACAAAATATTAAACACGTCGGGGTGTGCCTTCTCAATTTCGTCGAGTAAAATAACCGCATACGGTTTTTTACCGTTTAAGGTGATCACGCC
>CAZCZY010000050.1:0-10782 GCA_964503525.1 uncultured Candidatus Saccharibacteria bacterium | reverse complement strand
GTCATTTTTGCCGAAGATGATGACACGGCAACACCCGAGCTTTTTGAGCGATACATTCAGTCGCTCGTACAGCAACGCGGATTTTTTGGGGTTCGGGGACTGGTGATCGGGCGATTTCAGCGTAAGACAGCGATGTCGCGCGACTTACTCAGGCAGATCATCAATTCCAAGCCCGAACTGACACGTCTACCTGTGATCGCCGACGTAGAATTTGGGCACACGGATCCGCGGATTACCGTACCGATCGGTGGGGAAGTTGAGATTGTGGCTACCGAAGAAAGGCCGACGCTCAAAATCCTGACACATTAACCCAAGGCTGATAGCGAACGCGCGTCAGCCATTTTTATTTCGACGTAACGGAATCAGTTGTTGCAAGTATTTTGTTATAAAATTCATATTTGCGCCGTTGATATTCCCGAAATGTTACGCCGACCGAACCTAGCTTGATGCTCTCATATTCCTTTTGCAATGAGGGGGCATTTTTTATAATGCTGAACACTTTGATTTGCCTCCGCATGGGCGCCGAGTGAGGATTGGTTAGATAAAGTTCAACGTCAAATCCTGCCTGAATAAAAGCCCACTTTATGGAGCCGGGACTAGTACTGACGGGTTGGCCAAATGCCAATATCATCTTGGACTTCATTTCCTCGAATAGCGTGGGTTCACATAGGACGTATAAATCAATATCGTTTTGTCCAAAAATGCCTAGCGCTGACGCGCCCATGAATAACACCTCTAATCCAGTGGCCCTTTGTGCCTTAACTTTGATTTTTTCTGCTACGACTCGAACCGCAGGATCATATGGTGCAAGCTTAGCTTTTTTTGCTTCCGGGATCTTATTGAGGTAGTCGGATTCTGCCTTTGTGATCATGTTTTTTATAATTCTGGAATTATCATCTTTAAGAGTACGGACAGTTTTTTATCTATCTCGACCACTTTGCGTGCTACATTTGCGCGCTCGGGAATAGTCAGTTGTTGCGATTTTAGCAAATACGCTGCAGTACCGATTATTTCTAAATACGTGCCTATCTTACCGGTTTGACGTCGAGAACGGTACCAATGCAGATTAGTGAATTGCTCCGGATGCACTCGATAGTTTGCCAGTACTCTGTCTATGAAATAAACATCAAAGTTTTCGGCAATTTTGATCCATTTATTGAAGTCAAATGTATTGGCACCATATTCTGCTTTAAATCCACCTGTCTTAACTAGCGCTTCCTTTCGTAATAGCGTTGTTGTGGAGTTAGTAAGGTTGGACTCGAATCGAATTGTCGAAATCAGATATTCTTTACTTGTCAGCCGTCCAGCAGGAGGAAAATTATTTCCCCAGCGCTTAATGACATGACCGTTAAGATCAATTTTATTACAATGCGAAAAAGTAAAACCTAGCCGAGGATAGCGTTTAAATGCTTTGAGGGATGTCGCCAAAAAATCTGATGCGAGAGCATCATCATCTCCAAGAATCAACAAATATTGACCGCGTGATAATTTTATACTGCGATTCCAGTTTGCTAGCATCCCAATATTTTTTTGGTTCCTATAATAACGTATGCGCTTATCGCGAAAAGACTCTACGACCGCCCTAGTTTTCCTGGTGGAGGCGTCATCCAAAATTAGTAATTCAAAATTCGTCATGGATTGTGAGAGGACGCTGGGAATTGACGACTTAAGAAAATGACTTCTGTTGAATGTTGGTAGAGCTATAGTTACTTCAGGTTTTCGCATAGCAATTCTTTGTTAGTACTTTAATAAATGCATGTACAGAGTGATTAACCGCATATGTTTTGGACGTAGCCCTGGTCCCGTCTACAAATTCAGCATGACGTGCGGCAAATGTGCTAAGTCCATGCCGTATGTTACTAGGGGAAGCATCACCGCGAATTATTATGCCAGACCCCCCTTTTTTTATCTCGTCTGCCATCCAAGTTTTGTTAGACACGAGCGCCGGTAACCCAAGTCGTTGCGCCTGTATAAAAATTCCTGAGACTCGTTTATCGTATGATTCAGCAAAATACGGCAGGACGACCGCATCACATTTGATGATATTATTGTTTAGCACCTTACCGGGCATCATCCCGTCAATGAATCTGATCTCAGGATGTACAGCTAAATTTCGCAATAGCTTTTTAAGTCTTAGCAATTCTCTTCTGGGATAACCGCGTGGGGGCATAACTTGAATTGTAAATTTAAAACCATCGAGCAGGCTCGGATATTGGTCAAGCATCTCAAGCAATCGTAATAGTCCTTTTTCGTACCGATTATCACCAAAAAAACCAAAATGAATTCTGCCAACATGCCTAGGCGGGGGTTGCATTTTTACGATATCCCGGTATGGCAACGGTAAAGGGGCAATTCTACGCGCACTGGCCTTACTTAATGAGATCTGCAAACTTTTCGATGGGGTACAGAACAAATGTATGAGGTCAGATGGCAAGGAGCGTAGCGCGGTTGTTAGTTGTGCTATTTCTTTCCTGCGCGCTATAGGCAATATTGAGCAACTATAATCAGGGTATGGTGGGTACAATTGGTGAATCCAAAGTGCCGATTTGGGGGCATGCTGAGATTCCATGGTGTGATAAAACTTTGCCAAGCCATTTGCGATCCTTGCATGCGCGCTGGTAAAAAGAAGCAAATCATTAGGACCTAAATTAAGTTTATCCTTAAGGTGCATTAAGTCCTTAAGTAAAAGATGGCCACCTTTATCGTCGGGAAAGAATGTGCTCACCGAAACCCCTACTGGCTCCACATGCAATTCCTCGCGCAGACGCAGGCTAGATCTTTTATTAGCAACGATTGCTAACTTCATGGAGGGTGCTAATTCCGCGCGAAGTGCACCTGCAAACTCGTAAGCGTGGCCAAACGTATCTTGTAGATTTCCATCAATAATGACGAGGCGCGTAAAGTATTTCATAGTCTGTTTGCGTCTGGTCTTTCAATCACTTCACTCCATTTGACTCTCGGTGCAAGCCATGGCATGTGGCAATGCGTGGCCAAACTTGGCAGAGGACCAATCAGTAAGTGTTTATTTGAATTTCGTTCATATCCACTCAGTCCCTGCAAATGACGGAAGAGCTCACGGTCCTTTGGCTTATCCATGCCTACGACGTTTTGCTTGAAAAGATCGAAGTCTTTACGCAATACTTTTACACGCGCAGCAAAAGTCATGCACGTAGATTCTTGTGGCCGCCATTCATGTTTACTGCTTTTGTAAATTTGAGAATCATAATGGGGGATATCAACACCACCCGAAAAATTTCTCAAATACCTGACTGGATGGTCATACAGTGTGATATAGGATGCTCTCCCAATTTCTTCATCGCACTCCGTAAGTTTTAATATTGCGTCACGAGTATGAACATAGTCATCCTCAACAAAATAGATCAGGTCATTTTCATCGTAGGATATTGCTAGCTTATACGCTTGCCAAAAAGTTGCAGAGTTTCCTATATTGCTGAAAGACAATAATTCTCCCTGGCTTTTAGCTATGTGTGAAACGGCTGCAGGACACGGTCCATCAGTCAAGAATAAGAAAGTATAGGCTTTCTTGGCATGCAAGGCCTCTAGAAAATTTAGTAGACACTTTTCCTTCGAATAAAATTTTGGCCGAACTGCTAGATTATCTTTCTGGCAGAAACGGTAAAGAACTCTAAGCATTATGTTCCGAGCTTAGGCTCAAGACTCGGGCTGCAGATATCGCCTGCATTAATATTTTCATAAAAGGTCGCCGCTCTCGCCACTTCTGAGGACTGATCTGAAGTCTCAAGATCCGTCCGTCTCTAAGCGCGAATTTTAGAGTCAAAATATCCAATCCCCATCGAAGATTATTGCGATTGATGAATTTTCTTGCTGGGTTTAGAAAGCCAAGAATTGCCTGTGGTCGATAAATTTGCAAGCCTGGGGAGTGTTGTCCAAATGGCCGACCGTAAATCAACAAGCCCTCAATTAGCCCAAAGACACGGTTGAACGCAAAATCAATTAAGCCATTTGAGTGAATCGTCCGGCGTATGTCAACAAATCCACCGTGTGCGTCCGGAGTCATAAGCAGTGCCTGCAAAAGGCGTTTTACCGCAATAACTGGGTATTCCCCGTCCGCATCTATCCTTACCACATAATCGGCCTGTGAGTGCGTAGACGCTTCATACCCATCCACAAGTGAAGTAGCGAGGCCGAGATTTTTTGTATGCTGAATTACTTTGCAGTTTGTAAATTGGTAATTGCGTGATGAGGGGCCATCCTGCACTACGATAAATGTTGCGTCAGGGAACTCTTTGACAATCTCCACGAGCAATGGCCTAGCATCATGGCCATGAACCGGCATAACAAAGCATACTTTTTGATCAGGCTTTAGAAGTTCGTTCGGAGTTATGGGCATATACCATGTTAAATAGCATATTTTATAAATTAGTATAGAGATACGACATTAATCATTAAAAAAACATTAAGAATTTGTGGCAGACTGGGGACAACTCGTATTTTGACTGGGAAATTAACAAGTAGTGCATAATGCAAACTAAGAAAGCTGGTCCAGCCGCTTCTTGTCATTTTAAAATGTTGTCTCAAATTTGCGTTATTAAGATAGAATGCAATAAACGCTATTTATGCAAAGAAATATAGAAAGTCCAGAAATTAGAATCCAGTACAGCCGGCTTTTAGATCCTTTTTTCCGATCTCTTTTTGAGCTGGAACTAGAAAAAGACATTCAGCCAGAAGGTGTGACGTATAACAACGCCGAAACAATCCTGAACAATATAAAAGAATATAAAATATCCTGGCACGAGCGAGCGCCAGTGCTCACATACATGCAGGAAACCCTACAGTTAGATTTCTATCAAACCACAATTGATGTCTTTGTTGTAGGAAGGATCAAAAACGCGATTAGTTCGCCGATGATCATTAGTAGCACAAAAACTCCTGATGAATTTGTTGATATACTGACGCACGAACTCCTGCACCGCCTCATCAGCGATAGCAAGCAAAAAATCCCCGCTAAAGATATTCTGCTCAAACTATTTCCAACAGAGACAATGCTCTGCAGGAACCACGTCGTCGTGCACGCAGTGCTTAAAAAGATTTATCTCGAATTTCTCAAAGTGCCGCAAAGGCTAGCGATCGTCAAAGAGCACGATAAAAAGTCGCCCGACTACCTGCGTGCCTGGGAAATCGTCGACGAGCAAGGAGAAGACGATATTATCGCGAAATTTAGGCAATTGTATGAAAGCTAGGGAAACGGATCGCACTGGGCAAAAAGATTCAACCGCTGCCATCCAACACAAATTACTTGCGCAGGCACTAGACAAATTTAAGAAGGACCGAAATGTTCGAGCAATTTTTGTTGCAGGCAGTTTGGCACGTGGTGACGCCAACACATATTCTGATGTTGACCTGGTGGTAATTGTTAAGAAACCGCGACAGTATGTTCGATATTTTTATAAAGAGGTACACATCGAGGTGGATTCTATGATGCTTGCACGGCTTGTGCCGCGACTTAAGAAAAACCCCGTTGATTATTATTCTTTGATTGGAATCAAGCCGCTCCATGATCCGTCGAGTTTGTACCCTAAAATCTTGCAACAGTTACGACGGTTCAGAGTAAAATACCGCGCCTCTACGCTTGCCAAAGCCGATTTGTATATTCAGCTATTTCATTACCGAGCGAAATTTCAGGCCACATCTCGTCTGAATCACCCTAGCAGGGCCGAGGCGTTGTCTCTCGTTGCGGCGATCAAGTGCTTCGAAGCACTGGCACACATAAACAACGCGATCGTACCGCCATTAAAGGAGTTTGCTCTAGTCGCAAAAGACTTCAAGGCCCGACCCAAGAACATTGATCGACTACTGGCAAGAATGGTGCGCGGCAATGCAGATCAACGAATCGAGGCTTGTTCCATCATGATCGATTTTTTATTGCCAAAACTAGCACCCTCGATCAAGAAATTTCCGAAGTTTTATCAAGCGTGGCACTAATTCGTTGCATAAGTGTAGATACATCCTGGACCTAACCGCTCACTCACCGAGTGATTAATTAAGTATAACTATAGACGCCCCCACGCTACACTTAACTACAAGCCCCCTATCTACGTAACACAAGATGCCAAAGTGTCACCCATGTACCCACTCTGCACATTTGCTTGACAGCGGCCGATTTCGCTGGTAGGTTCGGCCGCATCTGTACATTGAAATGTTCGAAAGGGAAGGAAATCATCGTGAAGAAAAAAGTTGTTCTCTCAGGGATCCGAGCAACGGGTCACCTTCACCTTGGCAACTATCTGGGTGTTCTGGAACACTTCGCGGCCCTGTCGAACGACGACGGCTACCAGTGTTACTTTTTCATCGCAGATCTGCACACGCTAACCACCTTCAAGGAGGCGCAGTTGATCGGTGCACACGCGCCAAACATCGTGCTCGACATGCTCGCCGCGGGTGTGAATCCTGATCGTGCTGTGATTTACGCGCAGTCATCCGTCCCATCGGTCGCTGAGCTGGCCTGGTACTTGGCCTGCATCACTGCCGCCGGAGATCTGCAGCGCATGCCGACGTTCAAGGACAAGTCGTCCAAGCAGCCAGAAGATGTCAACGCAGGACTTCTTTTCTATCCGGTGCTCATGGCCGCCGACATTCTTGGTCCACGGGCTGAGTGCGTGCCGGTGGGGGAGGACCAGCGTCCTCACCTCGAGCTGACGAGGCAGATTGCCTCCAAGTTCAACCGGCTGTATGGAGATTTCTTTCCGATCCCGGAGGATCTTGGGGCAGAGATGATCTCGGTGCCGGGACTTGTGGCGATGGATGAACAGGGCCGCTTTGCCAAGATGGGCAAGAGCGAGACCCCCAACACGACCATAATGCTCAGCGACACTCAGGACGAGGTGAACGCCAAGGTCATGGCCGCACCGACCGACCCGGCGCGCATCAAGCGGACCGACCCAGGCACGCCAGAAAAGTGTGCGATCTACCAGTTCCACACCCTTCTGTCGTCCGAGGACGATCTTCGCTGGGCGAGCGAGGGCTGTCGGAGCGCGGCGATTGGCTGCACCGACTGCAAGCGCAGCCTGTTGGGCAACCTCGAGGCAAGGCTCGCTCCTTTCCGGGTGAGGCGGCAGCAACTGGCAGCGCAGCCCAACTTCGTGCTCGAGCTCCTGGGCGACCACGGTGCAACCGCGCGACGCATCTTCGACGAGACGACCTCGGAGGTTGGTCGCCGCATGGGTGCGCTCTACGCGGCAAGGCGCTGAGTTCGTAGCGATGGTCGCTCTATGGGGGTTCAGACAACGGCATTAACACCGTGTCTGGCCCCTCTTTTTTTATTACCCAATAAAAAAAGGGCCAAAGCGTGTTGACTTTGACCCTCGTTGTGGCACCGGCGACGGGACTCGAACCCGTAACCTGCGGTTTTGGAGACCGCCACTCTAGCCAATTGAGCTACGCCGGCATCATGTCCATGGTGATGTCTTCAACTCGCACGGGCAGCATGGGGAAGAACCGCGCCGTGTTGTGAACAGCAATCAGGTAGGCAACTCCTTCGGTCCCTGCAGACCCCTTTATTCTTCCGATAGCTTTCGCGGCCGTCAGTGTGTGTGCACGCCGCAGCGTGAGAAAGACCGTCTCGTACCGCATGAGGAGCTTGCTGAGAGCGTGGAGCGGATGAGATGCTTTTGCCAAGACCTCTTCGATCACATCGTTCGAGAGTGCTTGCTCGAAAACCGAGCGAAGTGAGTTTTCCTGCGTGAGAGTATCGAATTCATCCTTCCACCAGCGTGTCTTGATGCCTTCAGCCGACTTGGGTACTGGCCCACGTGTGAGCGATTGCTTGAAGGTGAACGTGTCCGGGCCGAACGTGGCGTAGGGGCTGTCGGCACGCAAACCACTGAGGATCTCGATGTAGCGGAAGTTGACGGACTCTGCGCCGCTCGCTGGCAGCAAGAATTCCCTGATCTTCATGAAGTCTTTACGCGTCATGGTGTCGAGCATCACGGTCACCTTGGTGACCGTCCCTAACCACTTCACGACACGATTGAGAGTCGTGCAAGCCTCCGCATACTTGCCAGTCTTGATGGAAGAAATCACGTGACGAAGCTCTGTCAAGATCAGCACAAAGCTAATCTCGCAGATCTGGTGGACTGCGACGAACTGGAGCTCGTCGTGGTGTTTAGTGGCCCGAATCTGGCCTTCAGGGTCGTGCGGCGTAATCAGCGATTCCAGCCGTGCGACCGCGATGTACGAGCAGTAGTGGGTTTGTTCACGTTCCGCAACTACCTGACCGCAATCGAGTTGAACAGGAATGGTTTCGCTTGACATTGGCCTACTCCTATGTTGTAAAAGGGCCCCTCCGTTACCGCTTTGAAACTAGACCACGTATTCTAAAAAGACAAGGTCAGACTTCCTCGAGCTTATTTTGGTTAGTTGATTTTTTTAGCCCTGTATCCAAAGTACTCTGGATACGTATTGTTCCCAAAAAGTATCGGAAAAAAATCGTGCCGAGAGACCAGGAAACGATTGTTCTTCTTAGCAATACGTTCTCCCTTACGAACGAATTTGTAATTTTTTACGCTCGTTAAGAGAGAATAACCCTGCGGTTTCACGACGGGTGCCACCACCTCAAAGTACGTTGTGGCTACTTTTTTGGTAGGTATACGACCGTCCACTAAACCAAGGTACCGCAGTAGCCTCGTAATATCAGACACAATCTTTTTTAGAGTTCTTGACTCGTTGTCTCTGCCGTACTCAAAGGCCAGACCGACCTTGGCTTTAGCAATAAGCACCCGATCCTTTGTTGCTTTAAAGTAAAGAACGCATCTCGGTCCAATTACTCGGATGTACTTTTGGGTTTGCTTATCCAGTTTACTAACAATGATTGCATCTTTGAGCAGGCTCCTCGTTGAATGAATATCAATCACGATGTCCGCGGCCTTGATCCTCGGAGATAGTTGATATGCGATTTTTTCCTCGTAGTTCCCATTTTTTTTACCAGGGAACGAACGATTGAGGTCTGCATCTATAAATCGTTTGCCTGCTTTGAATGCTTTTGGGTTAGCAATACAAATCGTCAACGTTGTTTTATCCACGCCTAGCTTCCTTAATTCTTGTGCAACGCGCAAGCCAATCTTTTCGTCACCGTGAGTTAGTATGGTAAGTAATATCCGCATTCTGTTTATTGTAGTTGGTTAATAGTGTCATAAAAAATGAGAGAGGGTTACTGGTTGTAACCCTCTCTTTAGTTACCCGTTCACACGCGAGCTGCCACAGCGTCGCAGAAGACAGCCTTGCAGGCCTCGACGTAACCCAGTACCTCATGGATGTCACGCGTGGCGCCAAACATCCGGAATTCGACCGTCTTGGTCGAGGGCTTATAGCGGACCAGGTCCCAGACATTCTTCTCGCCACCCTTTGAATCGATGTACTCCATCAAATTGGCATACGAGGAGAATCTCGGAGGTGCTCCTTCTGTCTGCGCCATGACCTTGTAGACCGTGATCCTACGTCGACCCGAGTGGTCACCGATGTTGATGAGCTTCTCGATCACTTCGGGGCGACACAGGTTGAGCAGTTCGACCGCCTCCTCCTCGGTCACCGAGAGATGTACGTGAACAGCCGCCACAACCGACGCCGCAATCTTACGCTCGAGCGGAATGGCCTGCCAGATCGCTTGGTGACGAGCATCAAAAGGGTTGACCTCGAGGCTGGTGAACCGCGCATCATCGACGATCTCCGAACACTCGAGGGTGTAACCGAGCTGGTGCGCGGCAACGTTCATGATCGCATCGTTCAATTCCAGAGCCCCGGCGATTTCTTGCGGGGTTTTGCAGGGCGGGGTTCTGTCCTCGATCTGCCCTGCAAAGAGTTCGTGCGAAAACAGATCAGTCGAAACACCCTTCGCCCGAGCCAGGTCGTGAACTCTCGGCAGTAGCTCACCGATGGCCGGAACGATCCGACCCGAAGCATTCACGATGAATCGTTCGCGTTCGATACCGTAGGTCTGCATGGTTTACCTTCTTTCTGTGAAAGAACTCCCAGTACGTTGTGTGTGCTGGTGGCTGCGCATTTCGTAAAATATTCAGCCATCAATACAAACAAAAAACTCCTCATCTCTGTCGCACAATAAAATTGTGCAAAGGGATGAAGAGTCAGATCTCCATGGTGCCACCCAAGTTTAGCTTTACGCTCGCTTATCAACTCATTGCGACTGTACGGTCGTAGACTTGATTTTCCTATGATTACGGAGGATGCCGGCCCGACACATTGCTGCATCAGGCACCTGTCCCAGGTCCATTTCGGCAAAGATTTTGTGTAGGGCTTGCACTATTCCCTACTCGCTTTTGACAAATGATTCTCAGCCTACTCTTCCCAGGGTGAACGGTTTTTGTTGACTGCAATGAACTCCCGCGAGCTTATAGTATGGAGCTGCCACATGTCAAGCAAATGTGCAGAGTGGATACATAGCCAATACTTTGGCTTTTGGTGTCACCTGGATAGGGGGATTGTAATTAAGTGTAGCGTGGGGGCGTCTAAAGTTGTACTCAATTAGCCACTCGGTGAGTGAGCGGTTTTGGGTTGCGGGATCAGGTGAGAAGTTACCAAGGTCTAAAAACTCAGTCTGGAGGGTCTGGTTAAAGCGCTCGCACTCAGCATTGTCCTTTGACTTGCCATTAAGCTCATGCTCTATTGGGTGGCTGCGGACGCGATCAAAACTGTTCCTTAGTAAACCTGAAAGGGGAAAATAATAATGCAGGACGACGCACATGCTCGGTTCCAACGGGGGCTGCTTGAATCAACAGAACTGGATCTGCC
>CAZCZY010000049.1:0-26153 GCA_964503525.1 uncultured Candidatus Saccharibacteria bacterium | reverse complement strand
TATCGCGCTGCCCACGCAGGCACAGTCCATCCAAGATCTTTGTCGCCGAGTCTTTCTCGGAGCCTTACAAATTACCCAGATTGATCCTGCCTTTGAGCTACCATATACACCTCAAGTGAGCATCGGCTTAGGGTCCTTGGCTCTTGCAGTCGGACTTATCAACCTCTTATTAGCGGTGCCGTATATTAATGCCGTTCGTTTTATACAATTTGTCTTTACGGTACCTGGCGTGGCAATTTTTGGTCGCAAACGCAAAGGCTATGGTGTGGTCTTTGACAGTCTGAGTAAAAAACCGCTGGACTTGGCACTTGTTCGATTAATAAACGATGACTCGGGAAAAATAATGCGCACGCGGGTAACTGATCGCGATGGACGCTTTACTTTCTTCTTACCAAAAGGTCATTACCGACTTGAGGCGAACAAAACTGGCTTTACCTATCCCTCACGTTTCTTGGCCGGAGAAACCACCGATATTAACTTTGGACGGATTGTCACGGGTGAGGCAGTCAGTCTCAAAGAAGAAACCGTGCTCGATGTTAACCTGCCGATGGACGGACCGGAGGACAAGGCTTCACTATCGGAAGCCTTGAGCCGAAAGTCGCGCGTCGCCATTCACGCCTTTTTTGCGTATTTTGGAGTCATATTTTCTGCCCTCGTAGTGGTGTACTCATGGACAACCTTGTCTTGGGTTTTGTTTGCGCTGCAGTGCGTACTTTTCTTGTTGTTTGCACGATTGACCGAGCGAGAACACGGTCAACCCTGGGGACGTGTTTATGATTTCAAGAGTTCAAAAAGTGTTTCTCGGGCGGTGGTTCGTATATTGGATACAAAATTTGCACGCGTGTTGGAAACGGTCGTTACCGATGATTCTGGACGATATGGCTTTCTCGTTGGGCGGAGCAACTATCAAGTCGAGACCTTCCGCAACGGCTACGATCGCTACCGCAGTAAGCCCTTTACACCAAGCAATAGACCTGCTCTGGTAATTCAGGACATTCCGTTACGCGCGAGTCCTGCCCCGGTCACAGCACCTGGGGCTCTTAAGGCCGCATGATAGAGGTTACTGCCCGTTTTGCATTCAGACTGACCTAGATTATACTTAGGTCACTTTACACTCTCACGTGAACGGCACTTCCTCTTCAACTCAGCGGCCTCCGACAGGCGGACTCTCCACGCCACCCGGAACGGTCGGCGGTCCTAAACCGGTCAATCCGCTCGGTGAGCGTTTTGATAAGCACGAGCACCGCTCAAACTGGACGCATCGACTCCTGACGATATTTTGCTTGATATTGCTGATCTTAGTGGCTCGTGCCCTGTACGAACTCTGCACGCTTCGTCGGGACAACCAAGCCATGCGCGATGCTTTTAACTCAGCCGCCCTACAAATTAGCCAATTTGGTGGAGTGACAGATTTAGATGGTTCGTTTGGCGGTCCATTTACACAACTCAGTGGTCCTAACGGCGAAGTGTACTTTTGTCCTGCGGCACCGACGAGCGTTCAGCCCGGAGTGATTGGCGCTGCGCCAGGGTTGCCTGGCTTGCCAGGGACACCTGGAGCACCAGGGACAGTAGGGCCGGCCGGTTCGAGTGGATCGGGAGCACCCGGCGCAACAGGTTCCAGTGGAGCAACTGGTGCGACCGGTGCCGTTGGTTCGGTAGGGCCTGCAGGTCCGATCAGTGGCGTTAGCTTGGATCAGGCGCACAACAATTACGGAGCAACGGCGGCGATCGTCACTGTCGATGGCGCGCAGGGGCAAGGGAATTTACGCTTTAACCTGAGTGACACCGAGGATTTGCTCATACAAGATGCGGGAACGACTTTTGCAAACTTTGATGACCTGGGAAATGTGACGTTTAGCAATGACCTAGGTGTCGGTGCAGCGGCCAGTGCCGAATCACTTTCCAATGTAGCGTTCTTTCCCGGTGGCGATGATTTCTTTGTCGCGGGTACCGCAGGGATAGAAAGTACGATTTTTACGGACTCTGGTCTGACGGTTGGTTCGTCCACTGGGTATGCGGATGGAGCGATTACGACGACGAGTGCCACGGGTGATTTTGCAATCACGACGGCAGCGGGCGGCCCGGGCCTTGGTGACATCACGCTCACCAGCGGCGACGATGTTTTGATCAGTCCGGCCGGTAATGGTTTGGCAACGTTTAGTGACACGGGGACCGCGACATTTACGTCAGCAACAACACCGCTTGTGGTTACTAGGACAGGTGCCGCACTTACAACTGCTGCGACCATCACTCAATCGGCTGACACGACAGCCTTGCTCGTAAGCAAGACCAGTGCAGCGGGGGCTGGTACAGGCATCTTCTCCCTCAACGCAGGCACGGGACGAACCATTCGGGCGGACAGCAACTCAACAGGAAATAACATTGGCATAGAAGTGACCTTTGCCGAGGATGATCTAGCGCCTCAAACATTTGCAACGGGACTCAACGGTAGTGCTGCGATCGCGATTCAGTCAGAAGCACCGATCATGACGATGACTGGTTCGAGCGGTGACGAGGCAGCAGGCCTTTTATCAATTGGAACGTATGACGATAATGCCCCAGGTACGAACTTTAATTTTATTGCGCTCAACACCAATATCGATGACGTCGCTCTCGCGAGTCGTGAAGCTGTCTGGCGGGTTGACGGAACCGGCGCGACTTTTTCGGAAGCGGCCTATAGCAGTGCTGGCGCAGACTTAGCAGAAATATTTAGCGCCAGTGATTATTTAGAGCCTGGCACGATTGTGACGGTAGATGAAGCGCGAAAAGGTGGGGTTCGTAAAATTACAATGGGCGACATGCCTATTGGCGTAATTTCTACGGCACCTTCGTTTGTTGGTAATGTCCCGGAGTCGACAAAAGATGTCACGCAGCCAGGTACAAACAAGGCAACGGTTGGGCTTGTTGGACAAGTCCCCACACAGGTAAATGGGGAGAATGGGTCGATCGCGATCGGTGATTTTGTGGGACCATCGAGTGTTGCCGGAGTTGGCCGCAAGGCAAAGTCAGGTGACGCAGTGATTGGCATCGCATTGTCATCCAGCAAGGGCGACGCAACTATCAGTGTGTTGTTGGCGCCACGCTCTGGGGGCCTTGAGATATCGCAGGACGTGAGCGACGCAGTTTTGGGCTGGCAGGCCGCAATCAAACTGCCTGATGGAGAAAATGTCAGCGAAAAAGTTGTTGAAGAAGTTGCCACGACAGCAATAAAGTCGTTGCCTGAGCTCGAAGTTACTGGTCAACTCGTTGCCGGCTCTCTCCAAATAGATGGCGAGGCGACATTTGGCGGCGCAGTAACCCTGGCTGGACACATCACCGTCGGTAAAGACACCGCGGGAAGCGCAAAAATCGCGGCAGGTGAAACTAAAGTTACAATCAAGTTTGCTTTGGCATACGCAACACCTCCTCAAGTATTTGTAACGCCAAAAGATTTTTCACCGCAGTATAAAGTTAGTGACATTTCTAAGGACAGCTTTACGATCGAACTAAAAGATCCTGCAGATTCCGACATTGAGTTTTCTTGGTTTGCGGTAATGGGTATTGCGGAACCATCCACAAGCGAGCCGCAATCATTACTGCGCACACTGCAGACGGCAGTCTTTGCGCGGACATTCTAGCTGTACCGCTGCGTTTTTTTGACGCTGCGCAGAGTTTGATTTAGGGTGGCAGAATGGAGTCGACGCAACAAAACAAACCAACCGGTAAAAAGCGTTGGAAAACACCTGTATTGATCGCCGTCGTGGTGATTCTGGCTGCTGCGCTGGGTTATATGGCTTGGCAAAACCAAAAACTGCGCTCACCTGATTTTCAATCGCAAAAACAAGAAGAAGCCAACCAGCGCACCATTGAGTCGGTGGCAAAGATTTTCTTGGTTCCCACTGATGCGGAGCCAACTATCGCAAGCATTGTTGATGTAGAAAAATTGCGCGCAGCCAATCCGGATTTTTACCAACACGCACAAAATGGAGATCGACTACTAATCTACCCAACACGAGCCATCATCTACCGCGAATCAGAAAGCAAAGTTATTAATGTCGCACCGGTCAATATATCGGAAAATGATTCTGGCCTAAGTTCGGATAAGGACTCGCAAGGAGAGAGCGATACAAAGGCGAACGAACCAGCAAAACCAGCGACCGAGTAGCAGGCAGTAGTTTCGCTGGACTTTTAGTGGTCACCTTAGGTAGGGTGGTGTGCTTACATGAATTCTAAATCTGTTGTCGCGCGCTTTAGCGTGGCGTTTATCAAGAACTATCGCATCACGACGCTGCTGTTTTTGAGTATTTTGGCCTTAGGCTATCTCTCCTATACGCGGTTCTTAGAGGTTGAGGGATTTCCGCCCGTCGAAGTGCCAGTAGTAATCGTGGAGGGTTCGTACTTTATAAATGATGCACGTCGCGTAGATCTTGAGGTTACCGTCCCCATCGAAAAAGCTGCAGCCGAGCTAGCAGAAGTTACGCGTGTTACATCCACTACTTCGCCAGTCGGTGCCGTGATCGTAGCCGAATTTGATGAAGACCTATCGTCAGAAAAAGGAGCGGAGCTAATGCAGAAAGCCATCGAAAAATCCGTGCATCTTCCGGAGGGTGCTGAAATAGACTACCGCACCATCAACGCCGGCGCCTTTGATGGCAAGCATGATTTAATTTTTAATATCAGCGGGGATTTCTCTGAGGCAGAGTTGCAGGCCAAAGCACTGGAACTTGCTAAGGAAGTTGAAAAAAGTCCGCTCGTTGCGCAGGCCGAAAATATTCCTGTCATCGAAGCGCAACTCAATCCACTGACGGGGCAATCGCTCGATGTCGCGACTGGCTTTAATCGTGTTGGGGTTCGCGACGATGAAGCCTTTAGATATGAGAATGCGGCCGCAATTGGCGTGGTACGTAAATCGGATGCTGGAGTAGTCGATCTCTCGGACGATGTAAAAGAAAAAGTCAGTGACTATAAAAAAACAGGTGATCTCAAGGGGTTCACGGTCACGTACGGTGGCGATGTGTCTCCAAGCGTGCTGGAACAACTCACGCAGCTCGAAGGCAACGCCGGTGCTGGGTTGCTCGTCGGCGTATTGATAACACTCTGTTTGATCGGCTGGCGCGCATCAATCGTGGCGGGAATTTTTATCCCACTCGTTTTTGCTGCAGTCCTTATTGCTCTGTATATGATCGGCTATACGCTCAACATCATTTCCTTATTTGCGCTTGTGTTGGCGCTCGGTATGTTTGTCGACAATGCCACCGTAGTTATCGATGCAATGGAACGTGCCAAAGCAAAGGGACACAAGGGTTTGGACGCGATTTATACGGCCGTGGGCAGCGTGGGGACGTCGGTCATCGCAGGTACCTGGACCAACATGTTGGTTTTTGTACCAATGCTCTATATCTCGGGCGTACTTGGGAAATTTATTATTCTCATCCCCGTCACCGTTATTACTGCGCTTGCTGTATCACTTTTTCTGGCATTTACGATTGTACCGTGGCTCGGGAATATATTTATTCGGGACAAACGGCCGCCGTCAGGGCAGCCCCGTGACACAGCCAGCCGCTTGATTGACGTGGCCTTGAATGGTCCGGGCCGACAGGCGGCTCGTTTGAGTCTGCACATTAGCCGACTCGTACATGATTATGTTGGTAGGCCCTGGAAAACCGCTGCAATAATCCTGGGGACAATTGCGCTAGTGATATACGGCGCAAGTTTTGCAGCTAAGCTTGATTTTTCTGTCTTTCCGTCTGCCAAGGATACGGACCAGATTTTCGTAACAATAGATTTTGACGAGAGCACCACGCTCGTTGGCGCAGAATCCATTACCCAAGAGTTTGAACAACAACTCCTCGATGAGGCTGGGGAAGATTTAACCGCTGTGACCTATTTTGGCGCGAACGAAAAAAACGCGCTGCTCGTGGCTGACCTCACCACCGTTGTTGATCGCGACCGAACTGCGCCAGAAATTTCAGAGGCGATGCAAAATCGCTTCGCGACGCAACCGGGCGCGCGGATCACTGTTCGGCCAGCGACGGTGGGACCGCCAGTGGATGACTATCAACTGATCGTACGCGTCAAGGCAGATTCCGACGTGTTACTAAAAGCGGGCACTGCGGATGTCAAGACATTTCTCGAGTCGCAAGAATTAGCAGACGATGAATCAGTCACGGAAGTCGTCGTTGATCGCTTTGATGTGCTAGCTAAAATTGACGGCAGTCGGTTTGCACAAGTTCGTGCAAAAATTTCTGATCCAGAAAAAACCAACCTCGTTTTAGATTTACAAAAAGCTGTCACGGATGAGTACACGGCAGCGCGTCTCGACGGGTTGAGTCTACGATCTGATGCGGTCGCAATAGACCTTGGACAAGAAGGCGAGAATGTTGAGTCTTTTGAATCCGCTGCACTTGCCCTCGCGATTGCGCTCATCGTTATGTACGGCTTGCTCGTGTTGCAATTCAATTCGTACACGCAGCCGCTCTTAATTTTCTTGGCGATCCCTCTGTCATTTCCGGTTTTATTTCCGGCCCTCTATGTCACCAATAACTCATTGAGCTTCTTTGTGATGCTCGGCATTATTTCGCTGGCTGGCGTGGTCGTAAACAACACAATTGTGTTGGTTGATCAGGCCAACGAGTATCGCCGTGATGGGCGTTCGGCCCGGGAAGCCATAAGCATGGCTGTGTCGGTGCGCTTTAGAGCGTTGCTGGCAACCTCGCTTACCACGATTGCTGGATTGTTGCCTCTTGCTCTCTCTGATCCATTTTGGGAGCCGCTGGCGTACACCATCATCTTTGGTCTGTCATCGAGTGTCGTTTTGGTCATCATGGCTTTTCCAGCATTTTATGTGGTAGCGGAAGCGTTTCGCGAGCGCGTAAAGCGCTTGGGTCAAAGAAGCTCCTAGGTGGCCGTTGTTCGCACGGTAGACATACGACAAAGGCCAGTGCTAGCCTACGGCGCTCGGTTGTAAACGAGGTACGAAATGAGGTGACGAATGCAAACGCACGTTGAGCGAGTCGGCACGTTCTTTTACAGAGCCATGGCCAAGGGCTGGGTCAATGGGGCGAAAGAAATTGCCGATGACCACTGGCCGGGCTTCAGGATTATCGAACAAATCGATGGCCAATGGAAACTTACCGATGCCTACTGTGTCGTCCCGGGCAGTCCCAAGTCGTGGGGCTTTACCACAATCTGGCGGGACAATCTGCCGGTCTGGGTCATGAACTACGGTGGCTGGTACGAAAAGCGAGCTCTCAAGTTCCTCAAAGGCGTTCTTCGGAACGCCTATGGCAACAACGAGTTTCACGGCGGTCGTGGTGAGTCTGGTTTGACGCTTGAGCGTGATGGCAAGCGGCTCGAGTACGTCAACGTCGTAAACGAGTCTTCGTTTGAGCATTTTTCCGGCTGCGAGCGGATTCTGGAACACGACGTCAAACCAGGCGGCGATATCCATGGCACGCTCGTCGTCGGGGAGCACGAGTACTGGGGGATGATGCTTAAATAAGCACCCGGCGGCCGCGGTACTTCATAAAGGGTTGCAAAAGTTGCGACCCTTTCTTTTTCTTGCGTGCCCAGTGGACCCATGCTATAAATCAGTCGTGCCCCGGGAGGGGTCTTTTTAAAACCGAGAAGTTTTAGCCAACATGGCACGACAATTAGGAAAAAAAGAGCGCAATTGGTATGTCCTCCACACCTATTCAGGGTATGAAGAGAACGTCACGCGCAATTTAAAGCAGCGCATCGAATCGCTTGATATGGGCGATAAGATTTTTAATGTGCTCGTTCCCAAGGAAAAAAAGATCAAGATTAAGAGCGGCAAGCGCGTAACCGTCGAGGAAAAGATTTTCCCAGGCTACGTATTAGTCGAAATGATCGTGACTGACGATTCGTGGTATGTGGTTCGTAACACACCAAGCGTCACAGGCTTTGTAGGTAGTGGCACAATTCCAACCCCAATTGATCGTGGTGAAGTCGAGCGCTTACAAAAGCGCATGGGCGTCGCCGAACCCAAATACAAGATCGATGTTAAGGCAGGGGATGCGGTAAAGATCACCGATGGTCCGTTTAAGGACTTTGATGGCAAGGTCAGCAACGTCAACGAAGAAAAAGGTCAAGTTAAGGTCTTGGTCAACATGTTCGGTCGCGAGACCCCAGTTGAACTCGATTTCTTGCAGATTAGGAAGATTTAGCGCTAGATTGTTCGTCTAAGAAACTCAACTCTACTATACGGTCCATCATGGCAAAGAAAATTAAGACAATCGTAAAATTGCAACTACCAGCCGGTAAAGCCACACCTGCGCCACCAGTCGCTACAGCGCTCGGGCCGCACGGCATTAATTTGCCAAACTTTACCAAGGACTTTAACGAGAAAACCCGAGGGATGGATAACATCATCCCGGTCGAAGTCACCGTTTTTGAAGATCGCAGTTTTACGTTTATTCTAAAATCGCCACCGGCGGCCGAGCTACTCAAGAAAGCAGCTAAGATTCAAAAAGGCTCGGGCGAACCAAACAAGAGCAAAGTAGGAACGGTCACCGAGGCTGATCTTAAAAAAATCGCCGAAGTCAAGAAAGAAGACCTCAATGCCAATGATGTTGATATGGCCATGCGCATTATTGCAGGTACAGCACGCAGCATGGGCTTGACCGTTAAAAAATAGTTATGTCACACAGCAAACGATATACTGCCCTTGCCAAGTCCGCGCCTACAATGAAGGTAGCTCTAGATGAGGCGCTCGCATTCGTAAAAGAAAAATCAGACGAAAAGTTTGATAGCACGGTTGAGTTACACGTGCGCCTAGGCATTGATCCCAAACTTTCTGATCAGACGGTGCGTGGCTCGGCTGCTTTGCCCGCGGGAACAGGCAAGACGCTCAAAGTAGCTGCCATTGTTTCAGATAAATTTTCTGCCGCGGCCAAAGCTGCGGGCGCTGATATCGTGGCGGGGGATGATTTAGTCGAGAAAATTCGTACCTCCAGCAAACTTGACTTTGATGTGCTCGTGGCAAGTCCTGACATGATGCCTAAGCTTGGCAAGGTGGCAAAGATATTAGGACCTCGCGGGCTCATGCCAAATCCCAAGACAGAAACGGTCGGTCCGGACGTAGCCAAGATGATTAAGGCTATTAAAGCCGGCAAAGCAAACTTTAAAAATGACGAGTATGGCATTGTGCACATGCCCGTTGGAAAAAAGTCATTCAAGATCGAAGATCTCAAGAAAAATATTGAAACTGCACTGGATGCGATTCGAGGCGTCAAGCCTGATGGCGTTAAGGGCGGTTACTTTAAGTCTGTGACGTTGGCCACAACCATGGGGCCAGGGATTAAGCTCGCGATCAAGGGTTAGATCGCACGGTTACAATTTGGCAGTGATTAGCTTGAGGATTGGGGTACAATAGAGTAATCGTTTGTGCCACTATTTAAACGTATGAAAACCCTCATCGGTCTAGAAATCCACGCGCAGCTTGCGACCAAAACAAAAATGTTTTGTGGCTGTGCCAATAAAACGGACGGCGTTGAGCCAAATGTTAATGTTTGTCCGATTTGTTTGGGCCTCCCCGGTAGTTTACCGGTGACCAATCAACGCGCTGTTGAGCTCGCTATTATGACTGGGATGGCGGTTGGCAGTAAGATCGCCAAGCATTCTAAGTTCGATCGTAAAAATTATTTTTATCCGGACTTACCTAAGGGCTATCAGATTAGTCAATATGACGAACCAATTTGCATTGGCGGCAAACTAGAACTGGAAACCCCCGATGGACCTAAGACCGTGCGACTAATTCGCATCCATCTAGAAGAGGATGCGGCCAAGGCGACACACCCAGCAAAGTCGGATTACAGTTTGATCGATTTTAATCGGGCAGGAACACCGCTGATCGAGACTGTGTCCGAGCCAGATATGTCTACTCCGCAAGAGGCTCGTCAATTTGCGCAGCAATTTCGTACCATATTGCGAACACTGCATGTGTCAAATGCTGACATGGAGAAAGGACAAATGCGGTGCGACGCCAATATTAATGTCATTGCGGATGATGGACGCAAAACGCCGATCACAGAAATCAAGAATATGAATTCGTTTCGTTCGATTGAACGCGCGCTGACCTATGAGATCGAACGCCACACGGCCATTTTAGAAGTCGGCGGAGAAGGCAAGATGATTCGGGAGACACGGGGGTGGCTGGACGACCGCGAAGAAACCGTGTCGCAAAGATCCAAAGAAGAGATGAGTGACTATCGCTATTTTCCCGAACCGGATTTACCGCCATTAGAACCGGATGATGCTTTTTTGCAAGAGATCCGGAAAAAACTTCCAGAATTGCCACAGAAAAAAGTAAAGCGTTTTGAGACTGAGTACGGATTGCCGACTGCTCAGGCCGAACAGCTGACAAACGACCCAGATGCCGCTAGCTTTTTTGAGCACGTAACGAGTGAGCTTGAGGCCTGGCTAAAGTCGTCAGATGAAAAAGTGAGCGCAAAAGATCGTAAAGCGCTTTTTAAGGCCGCAGCAAATTGGATTTTGGTAGAACTCACCAAACACTTGAATAAAGCTGCAATCGGCATTGCAAAGGTCCGCATCACACCAGAAAATTTTGCTGAATTTCTAAAAATGCTGTATCGCAACGAGATTAATTCGAGTGCTGCGCAAACTGTTCTTGCAGATATGTTTTTGAACGGTAGCGACCCCTCGACCGTTGCGCGTGACGGTGACCTTTTGCAAATATCCGATGCGAGCGAACTAGATGCTTTTACCGAAAAAGTAATAGTAGCTAATCCCAAACCAGTAGCTGATGTTCGTGCCGGGAAAGGTCGTGCAATGCAATATTTAGTCGGTATGGTGATGAAGGAAACCAAGGGCAAGGCAAATCCAACGATCATTCAGGAAATATTGAAGAAAAAACTGGGCTAGCTTAGTAATTGACAGAACGCGGCATCCGCGATATTTCATTTGTAGGAGGTGTTCTTTGACCACTAAGGATCCTAAGGCCGCTGGAGACTCAACCATCAATCTCGACCTTAAAGCTGTGCGAGCAGAGCTCGTAAAACAAGGGTGGACCTTGAAGGCGCGTGCGTTTACGGACCCACTCGTTATCATTAATTCTGGAAAGCCCCATGAGCCTCGTTTCTCCGTGTCTGCGCTTATGGAGCTGCTTGAGCAGGGTTCGACCATGGGTGATGACGAGCGGGCGCAACACGTTTTTTTGTTTAGACAGCACGCGAGCGATTTATCTCGCAAGGCAAGTGAGGAAAAAGATCCCACCGTTGCAGAAGAGATCATGGAGCAGGCCTTGGAATGCGCCGCAATTGGAAGGCTTTTCCAATACATCTTGATAGGCGGACTATTCGGGCCAAGTCGTTGACTTGGCCCTTTTTTTGCTTTAGTAAGTCATTCTTTTGCGCGCGTCTTGACAATAGTACAGATACGTGGTAAAACCGTCTGTTTTGTTCGCCACGGGTCAATAGACCAAGGAGGTGCGAAATGCGAAACAAGACGGCTGGCCGAGATGAAATAATCATCTCGAACCTTCCAGAACTAGCCATAATTTCTATCGTCGAGCAGGGTGCCCGCATGGCCTCAGCAGATAGGCATTTCTGTGTTCATTGCCTGGAGGAGAACGCAGTCCGTCTGGCTGGCCTCGCTGCGGGCAGTAAGAATCCAGACATGCGACGGGAGTATGCCGAGAACTACCGCCAACATACGGCGGTCATCCAAATTCTCACGGCGTTCGCCAACTAGCCAAATATGAAAGCGGCATAGGCTGGATCAATCTCGATCCGGCCTTTCTTTTTGCAAAAAGTTTTTTACTTTGCGCTGGGCCAGTGAAAACGCGTGCGGTGATATCCATGCTATCTGTGGATTTTTATTAAACCAGGCACGCTGGCGCTTAGCATGGTTTCGCGTGTTTATCGCAATACGCTCTTTTGTTTGTGCCAGAGTCTTTTTTTTGTTGACTAACTCAAGCACCTCTCGATAGCCGTGCGCTAAAAATCCTGGCGAAGATCTTAAATTTTTCTTGGCGAGTTGTTCGACTTCTTTTTTCCACCCCGCGCGAAACATGCGATCAATTCGAAGGCGATTGCGATTATCTAATTTTTTCTGAGGCACATCTATGCCAAAAATTAGGACATCCCATGCCGGTGGTCGGCCCGAACGACTTTGGTAAAAAGATTTTCCAGTTGCGTGTACGGCTTCAAGTGCGCGGAGTAAGCGCCGCTGATTGTGCCGGTCAATCGTCTTCGCAGTCTGAGGATCTATATTGCGAAGTTCTCTAAACATTTCGCCTGTTGACATCTTGCGGAGTTGCGTACGGAGCTTAGTATCCAGTTTGGCGCCGGCAAAGTCCCAACCTTTTAGCACTGAATCAACATATAAATACGTCCCACCTACCAAAAAAATTGGGCGTCCAGGTTCGCGCCGTGATATGCGAGCGACGATTGCATACACCGCTTGTTGAAACTGCCAGGCAGAATATGTTTGCCGAGGACTAATCACATCAATCATGTAGTGCGGTACCGCTCGTTGCTCGCGCTGGGTGGGTTTGGCTGTTCCGATGGTCAGCCCGCGATAGAGTTGCCGAGAATCCGCCGAGATTATTACGCCGCCAAATTTCCGTGCCAACCGCAACGCTAGAGCAGACTTGCCCGAACCAGTCGCACCAACTACTGCGATAACTTTAGGTGAGCGATCGCTTCTTGTTATCTTCACTTAATTGGGCAATTACGTCGGTCAACGCCATCTGGCCAAGATCACCTTTGCCGCGTTTACGCACAGCCACTTTGTTAGCGGCAATTTCTTTATCACCAATAACTAGAACATAGGGGATTTTTTGCATTTCCGAACGACGAATTTTTCGGCCAATAGTCTCGTTTTCTGCGTTGACTACAACGCGTAATCCTACAGCCTCAAGTTGCTTTGCCGTCGCGGTGGCATGGGACAATTGTTTTTCGGATATTGGCAATACTTCCACCTGCACCGGCGCCAACCACAGCGGAAACGCTCCTGCAAAATGTTCGATCAGGATACCGAGGAAACGCTCGGTAGAGCCTAATATTGCACGATGGATTACCACAGGCTGTGCAGTAGCGCCATCTGCAGACACGTACTCAAGTTTAAACCGCGCTGGCAAATTGAGGTCTAATTGGATTGTCGAAAGCTGCCATTCACGGCCAATGACATCTTTAAAAATAAAGTCGAGCTTGGGTCCATAAAATGCCGCCTCGCCAACGCCCGCCTCGTGCCGCCAGCCACGGTTTTTGATTAACCGCGCGAGTGCCGCCTCGGCGTCATCCCAGACTTTGGGTTCGCCGATATATTTTTTGAGATCTTTGGGGTCACGTGTAGATATGCGAACCCAAAAATCCGTAAACCCAAAAGTTTTGTAGACCTCGTCGACCATATCGAGCATCGTATTGATCTCTCCTTCAATTTGCTCTGGCGAACAAAAAACATGGCAATCATCTTGCGTAAGGGCTCTGACACGGGTGAGTCCGGAGAGCTCACCACTTTTTTCGTAGCGATAGTTTGTGGTCGTGCACGTCCAGCGCAGCGGTAATTCCTTGTAGGAGTGCGGACGACTTTTGTACAACATCATAAAGTGCGGGCAGTTCATGGGTTTGATGTAGTAATTGGCTTCGCCTTTGAGTTGCATGGGGGGATAGAGCGCGTCGTATTTTTCTAAGTGACCAGAAATTTTGTAGAGCTCCTCTTTGGTCACATGTGGAATCCAGATGGGAACGTACCCGCGACTTTCTTGAAGACCAACGATGTAATTCTCTACAAGCCGTCGAAGCACCGCACCTTTAGGAAAAAATAAGGGCAAGCCAGCACCAACCTCGGGGATAATCTCAAAGAGATCTAGGTCCTTGCCAAGTTTTCGATGATCGCGTTTTTTAGCCTCCTCCAACATTGCGAGATGATGGTCGAGCTCTTTTTTTGTGGCAAAGGCAGTGCCGTGGATGCGCGTCATTTGCGGCTGTTTTTCGTCGCCTTTCCAATACGCAGCGCCGACGCTCAGCAATTTAAAAGCTCCAACTTCTTTGGAGTCTTCGACGTGCGGGCCTTCGCAGAGGTCGACAAAAACATCTCCTGTTTCGTACAAACTCACTTCTTGCGTACCTTCCGATTGCAAGCCCTCGATTAGTTCTATTTTATAGGGCTGGTTATTTTTTTTGAACAGCTCCAGCGCATCATTTGCGGCGACCATTTTACAGACAAAGGGATGGCCTTGGTTGATAATCTTTTGCATTTCTTTTTGGATCACGGGGAGGTCTTTGTCAGTGAGCGGCCGCGGTGTTTGAATATCGTAAAAGAATCCTTCTTGTGTGGCGGGCCCTGTACCGAGTTTGCTGCCCGGGAACAACCGAAGCACCGCGGCCGCCATCAAATGCGCCGCCGAGTGTCGGATGCGGAATAATTTATTTCCTTCTGCTTGTTCTTTGGAGACTTTTGTTCGTGCCATGGTTTTTTTAAACTTAGATAGAAACCGAGACCTCTAGTTAGAAGCCTTGGGACGAGCGATAGGCCCGCGGTTCCACCCAAGTTCCGGTTCTTAAAGCGCGCAATGCACAGTAAGGCCAGCACTCTTTGTCTAAACTATGACGGCCTAATCTAAAAAAAGCAAGAAGGACCCTGCAGTATTAACTGGGGCAACGTTAATTCTGAACCGGTTTTTGTTCACTACCTTCGCCAGAGGATGGGCTTGTGCCAATCTCTATCGTAATATTCTCGGGGATCGTTGGCACCGCCAAAACCCAAAACGGCGTAAAGTGCACATCAATTCGATCCACGTCGGGAAATTTCTTAAAATGATCTGCCAGCTCCGCACGGTTTAAGCCTTTGATCGCTGCTTTATCAAACAAATCGTTAGACAAGCGTGGTCGAGCGAGCCCCGATAACTGAGCACTCAATTTGGCAGTTCCCTTTTTTTGATCAAAAGAATCAATCTCATATTTAAACGAACCGGGATCATAGCTCACAAGCTCCTTGGTCTCCGGCAAACTCGCATTTAATTTTGCAATCGAAAGTTGTAACAAATTATTCTCGTCAAAAACAACCGTTGCAAACTGCGCTTTAACCGTTACCGAGAATTTGTCAGTTTGTGCGCCGGGCTCCACACTCGCGGTTTTCTCCAGAATTTTTTTGGCGACGGCCTCAGGAATAAATTGTTCGGTCGCTTGTAAACGCGAGCCCAACTCTTCTTGCGCTTGTTGTTCGAGCTCGCTCGTCAGGGCATCCTGGGCGGCGGTTATTTCTCGTTCGACCACTGTGGTTACGGTTTTTTCGCCACCCGTGGCCGGTTCTTTTGACTCGGCATACACCACGCGCTGCAACTCTGGCGACAATTTAATTATAGAAAACCTGGACGGACCGACGTTGTATTCTTTGCCAGGCGCGTCGGCGGTGGCACCCACTTGTACCGAACTACCGCCGGGCACGTTTACGGCCGCGTCTGTCCTAAATTTAATGCCGTCGGCATTGACGAGCTGGGTTTGCGGCAGCAAGCCTTGCGCCGAACCTTGTTCGTTATGAATGGTCACCTTAACATGTGCAATGTCAGGCACTGTTTTTTCCCCAACATTAGTAATTTCTTTGCTGCCTTCTTTTTCTACCGACTCGATGCGTCCTGGTACTTGGTCGAGCTTGGATGGGTCGTAGGTTTTAGAGGCGTCGATGACTGCGTCGTACTCGATCGCGACGGGTTCCTCCTTGGGCAGTAACGTCACCATTGCTCTGGAAAAGGAAAAATAAATAACAACAACCACCAGCAAAAAACTGGCGATCGCCAAAAACAGGATCAACCGCAAAAATCGGCGTGGTGCTTGTATTGTTCCGAGAGTGACCATTGAGCTATTTAAGCATATCTAGGCACGAACAAAAGTCCGACTACGAATAAATGCGGCCCTTGCCTACAATTTCTTCGAGCTTTGCGAGGGTTGTAGCGTTGTGTGCAATCCGGAAATTTGTGAGAATCCGCTTGTGTCTGGTTCCGTCCGGGACACGTAAATACACAGCGCGGTCGCCTTTAGGCAGTGTCTCCAGTGCGACTTTTAGCGAACGAAGTTGTTCTACAGAAAACGCATGTTCGAGCATAAGTTCAATTGAGTTTGGTGCGGCCACCGGCACTGCTGCATGGCTCGACATCGGCGAAGCCGCTGCCATTGGCGCAGCCGCCATCTCAACAGGCTGTACTGCTCCGCGCAATCGAATGGGGTCAGTCCTTCCCAGTTGTTCGAGCATGGGGACATCAAAGCGCTGAGCCGAATCGGCCAGTACTTTTAGCGTACCGTCTTTGTCCGAAAGTTTGCCGTGCACAATTAGAATCGCATCCTCAACAAAAAGATCGGCGTAATCGCGCAGTATGGATGGAAAAATCAGTGCCTCAAGCGAACCAGAAAAATCATCGATCTGAACAAACATCATGGGCTCATTAGCGCGGGTCATGACTTTATGAATCTTGGTCACCATTCCCACGACGCGCACGCGCTGACCGGTATGAGAAAGTTGCAACTGACCCATAGGAAAAGCGCAAGTGGAGATCAGCGTGCGGTGTTCGGCGAGTGGTTGCTCCGACACGTACAAGCCGAGTAATTCTTTTTCCCACTTGAGACGTTGCATAGCGGTTGCTGGCTCGACCGTTGCAAGACGAACACTGACTTGCGGTTTTTTTGCGGCACTTCCAAACAAATCCATTTGGTTACTGTTTTTTGCCTCGGCGATCGTTCGTGCCAATTGTAAAATGGTTGGAATAGTCTCGAACAAAGCGGCGCGCTCGCCAAACTCGTCGAGCGCCCCAGTCTTCACCAGACTCTCGAGTGATTTTTTGTTGATCGTTGTGGGCGGAACGCGATTGATCAGGTCAACAAGCGATGCAAATGGACCACCGTCCTCGCGCGCCTTAATTAACGACTCGACGGTATCGCTGCCAAGGTTCTTGATGCCTGCCAATCCAAAGCGAATGCCCTCTTTGACTCCAGGGAGATGTTTATGTGCCTTGGCATCGGGCAGGGGTTTTCCGGCACTGTCTAAGTTGATTACCGTAAAGTGCTTGTAGCTTTGATTAACGGACGGCGGCAAAACTGCAATGCCGAGCCGCTGACACTCCGACATCTCAATCGCCAGCCGATCGATATCATCCTCATGTGACCGCAACAGTGCTGCCATAAATTCGGACGGATAATTGGCTTTGAGATAGGCGGTTTGATAGGCAATCATGGCGTAACACACGGCATGCGCGCGGTTAAACCCATAACCCGCAAATGGTTCTATAAAGGCGAACACTTGCTCGGCGATCTGCTGACTGACACCTTTTTTGATACAGCCTTCCATAAATTTGGCACGTTGCGCTGCCAGCAATTTTTTAATTTTCTTGCCGACGGCTTTACGTAACAAGTCAGCCTCACCAAGAGAAAAACCCGCCAAGTCGCGCGCGATTTGCATGACTTGCTCTTGATATACGGCGATGCCGTACGTCTTTTCTAAAATGGGCTTGAGCGTGGGGTGTAGGTAGGCGGGGAGTTCGCCAGTTTGTTTGCGTCGGATGTAGTCTGGAATAAATTGCATGGGCCCCGGCCGATACAGCGCGACCATGGCTACAATGTCTTCTAGCTCAGTCGGTTTGAGTTCGCGCAGGTAGCGTTTCATTCCAGAAGACTCCAACTGAAAAACACCAGTTGTTTTGGCCTCTTGCAACAAGCGAAAAGTCTTTTTGTCGGTGAGCGGTAGTTTTGTAATGTCGATGGTTTTGGCGTGCCGTATTTTAATAATGTCGAGCGCATGTTGAATGATCGTCAGGTTTGAGAGTCCGAGAAAATCCATCTTGAGTAATCCCAAGTCGCCAATGGCATGCATTTCAAATTGGGTGGTGATGTGTTCGGTGGTTTCATCGCCGCGTGTTGCAAATTGTGTCGGCACCATTTCCTCAAAGGGTTGATCGCAAATGACGACGGCCGAGGCGTGCGTGCCGGCATGTCGCGCCACGCCTTCTAGTTTGATCGCAGAGTCGATAAGTTTTTTCCCTTGTGGGTCACTTTTATAAATGACTTGTAGCTCCGAGAGGTTGTCCAGTGCCTGCTTGAGCGAAAACTTCACGGGAATCATTTTGGCGATGCGGTCGCAATAGGTGTACGGAATGTCTAGGGCCCGTCCAGCGTCTCTAATGCCATTGCGCGCTTTAATGGTTCCAAAGGTAATGATCTGTGCCACACGATCGCGACCGTATTTTTTGGCGACATAGTCAATAACTTCGTCACGGCGCGTATCGTCAAAATCCATATCAATATCAGGCGGTTCGATACGCGCCGGATTTAAAAAGCGTTCAAAGAAGAGTCCCCATTTGAGTGGATCGACGTCAGTGATCGAGAGCAAGTACGCTACCAAACTTCCTGCGGCCGAACCGCGCCCTGGCCCGACGACGATGCCCTGGTTTTTTGCCCACGTCACATAGTCTTGAACAATCAAAAAGTAACTGGCAAATCCGGTTTTTTCAATGACCGATAATTCATACTCCACGCGGTCGCGGATTTCTTGGCTCGCCGCTGCGAACGCGACGTCAAAACGTGTTTGCACACCGCGCTCGCATTCTTCGCGCAGCGCTTGCTCTGGCGTTTTCTCCGCCGGCAGCGGAAATTTTGGCAAGTGTACTTTGCCGAGTTCCACTTCAAACGAACATTGCTCTGCTACGCGCTGTGTATTAGACAGCGCCTCGAGGTGATCAGGAAAAGCCTCGGCCATTTCTTGTGGAGACTTTAGATATACACCGAGCCCGACATAACTCATGCGGTCGGTTTCGTGCACTTTTTTGCCTGTTTGCACGCACAGCAACACATCATGCGCTGGTTCGTCCTCTATATTTACAAAATGTACATCGTTGGTCGCAACCAATGGCACCTCAAAGCGCTTAGCAAATTCAAATATGCGCTCGTTAACAATTCCCTGCTTATCCAGCGTGCGGTGCTGCTGTACTTCTAAATAAAAATTATCCTGCCCGAACATTTTCTGATACTGCCCGACGAGTTCTGCCGCACGATCGATATTACCTGACAAAATTTCGCGCGGGATATGCGCAATCAAACAGCCGGACAAACAAATCAACCCTTCCGAGTATTTAGCAAGTGTTTCGTAATCAAAGCGCGGTTTATAGTAGTAGCCTTGCAAGTGGGCAATCGTTACTAACTTGATCAGATTTTTGTAGCCAATCTTATTTTTTGCGATCAAGGTCACGTGGTACGGACGGGTATCAACCTTGGAGCGTTTTTGGTCGAGCCGGTTTGGCGCGATGTATCCCTCCACTCCAATAATCGGTTTGACGCCGTGATCTTTAGCTTTTTTAAACCATTCGATCGCGCCATACAAAACTCCGTGGTCCGTCAGGGCAATCGAGTCCATTCCTTTTTCGCGTGTGGCCTTAAAAATGTCGTCCACCTTGCCCAGCCCGTCCAATAACGAGTAGTGCGAGTGAACGTGGAGATGGGTAAAGGAGGGTGTGGCCATGAAGCTCCAATATAACAGAAAGCACAGACCAAATTGAGTGCAAATTCCAGTTGTGGCCTGTGCCAGACCACGTTATGCTGTTACAGTCAAAGGAGAAATGGCGCTATTTAATCGCAAGAAAAAAGTTGATGCAAAAACTGCCAAAGAGTTAGCCGACCAGGCGCGTGCCGAACGTCGCGCTGAGGCCCTCAAGACAGGTTTTGTTGTTCATCCAGAAGTAGAAAAAGAATACAAGCGACAACGCTTCTTTATTGTGTACGAAAAACAAGTTCGTGCCGCAATATTTTTAGGCTTTGGTTTGGTCGTCTTAGTGATACTCGGCTTGATTGCCCTCGTTATCATTCGAAACATTCCTGGCCGCGACGATGACAATGATGGGGTCCTCAACATCAATGACGTGTGTCCTGGTTTTGACGATCAGGCAGACGCTGACGATGACGGTGTTCCGGACGGCTGCGAAGAAATTCCGCCATTTACCAATATCGACGTTACCGAAGCAAACATAATTGCGACCAGTGCCGACCGCTACGATGTCGCACTAAAAGTCATCAATCCAAACCAGGATTGGGGTGTCTCACCGCTTGAGTACACTATTCATTTGCTGGCAGAAGATGGCAGCATAATTAACTCCTCTTCGCGTCGAGAGAGTTTCCTATTACCCGGTCAGCAAAAATACCTGACCGCCTACAACATTTTGGCGCTAAAAAAACCAGCGCGGGCGGAACTCACGATAAGTCTTGCTACATGGCTTAAGGTACAAAATTACGAGGAGTCTCAGTTCGATACAACGACGGTCAGTTTTGATCTCACAAAACAGCCCGGTGCGTATGCGACCTTAAAGAGCAAGACTACCAATCGCACCACGTTTACGTACGACAACATCCAAGTTACTGTGATCATTCGCAATACGTCTGGACAAATGATCGCGTTAAATAGCAGTGAAATTAACACCTTGCAACCAGCCGAAAGTCGTGATTTCATTGTGACCTTCCCGCAAGAGTTGCCCCAAGTCCAACCCAGCGAGATAACTTATGAAACTGACGTTGACGTTTTCCGCAATGACACCTTTGTGCAAACCCAAGTGGTTCGTGGGCAGCGCTTCCAACAATTTACGCCACAGCCGGAGCCATAGTTCGCAACGCGAGCCATTTTTTTGGCACGAACAAATTGAACAGTCGCGTTGGGTAACGTCGATCTAGCATGAAGCTCTCAACAGTTTCGCGCTACGATTGGCTGCTCGTTGCGGTCACCGCCATCCTAGTTGCGTTGGGCTTCTCATTTGTATACTCATCGTCTTTGTCGTTGGAGAGTCAGCGGCAACTTTTGATCACCCAAGGCATTGCCGCAACGGTGGGCGGCATTGCCCTTATTTTGGCAGCACGTCTCGATTACCGAATTTATCGCACTTGGGCGCGTTCACTCTACATAGTCATGATTGTTCTGCTCATTGGCGTTCTGTTTTTAGGAGAAGATATTCGTGGTGCGCATGCCTGGTTCAACCTGGGAGTATTTAGAGTTCAGCCATCAGAATTTGCAAAGTTCTTTGTGATTGTGGGTTTGTCAAAATATTTTTCGGATCATCGTGATGAGCTTTCTTTTTTCCGACACCTGCTCGTCTCATTTATTTACACGCTTATTCCGGTCCTTTTAATTTTGCTCGAACCCGATCTCGGATCCGCCTTGATTCTCCTCGGAATTTGGGGTGGCATGGTACTCATGGTAGGGATCAAGCGTTGGCACCTGCTCATTTTTATTAGCGGGTTTGTCATTGCAGCACTTGTAGCTTGGAATTTTTTGCTGCGTGATTATCAAAAAGATCGCGTCACAACTTTTTTGGCGCCACTAGAAAATTGTCAAACCGTGGCTGCCTATAATGTGTGTCAATCCTATATTGCGATTGGTTCTGGCGGCGTTACCGGGCGCGGATTTGGGCAGGGGACGCAGTCACAACTAAACTTCTTGCCCGAAAAACACACAGACTTTATTTTTGCAGTCATTGCGGAAGAACTTGGTTTTGTTGGTGTGGTTTTTTTGCTGGGCGTGTTTGGTGTTTTATTGTTTAGAATTTTTCGCACGAGTCAAAAAGCACAAGATAACTTTGGGTTATTTTTGGCACTCGGAATTGGAATGCTCATTCTGGTCCAAACAATCGTAAACCTAGGCTCAAACTTAGGCGTCTTACCTGTCACTGGAGTCACCTTGCCACTTGTTTCGTATGGCGGATCATCGCTGCTCTCGACGCTCTTTATGATCGGCGTTGTTTTATCTGTCCACGTTCGCCAAAAGAAGCAACGCTTTTCTTGACAAAACTTCCCAAAACGCTAGTTTATAGGCAGTCCATGGACACACCAAAAGACCGCCACGATCGCGCAGAGCATGACCACGACCACGAGAACGGACATAACGTTCCGTTATCCAGTCGATGTCCCTTGTGCAACGCGCAGTTTAAGCCTACTGGCGCAGAAATCCTTGACGAGAGCCAGCAAGGCATTTTGTTCCACTTGACCTGCCCACAGTGTAAAAGCTCGCTTCTAGCTGTCGTTGCTGCTTCAAAACTGGGCCTAAGCTCGTTTGGGATGGTAACGGACCTAACGGCGACCGATGTGCGTCGTCTACGCAAAGCCAACGCCATCTCCCACGAAGACATTTTGCAAGCGTACGAAGAATTTACTAATCTATCCGGCACCTTGTCGAACCGCACGTCCGACAAAAAAGCGCTCTCCGAATAATTCACTTTTTATGGCAAACATCTCTCTTAAAGCATCTGTTCGAACAAAATCCGGCCACAAAGCTGAAGATTTACGTAAGGCTGGAATATTACCCGCTGTAACGTATGGCCACGGACTTAAGCCAGCCGTTATTGAGGTCGACCTCAAAGCCTTTCTAAAGGTGTACGAAAAAGCTGGTACATCAACGGTCATTCAACTCGAGCTCGATACAGAAAAGAAAAATGTCGTGATCCATGATGTGCAATACCATCCGGTCAAGGGTTTTCCGATCCACGCGGATTTTTATCAGGTTCGTAGTGACGAAAAAATAAAAGCAGAAGTACCCCTGCGATTCACCGGCGTATCCATTGCCGTCAAGGATCTGGGCGGAATATTAGTTAAGGCCACGGATAAACTTGAGGTGGAAGCATTCCCACAGGACCTCCCACCAGAAATTATTGTTGATTTATCCGTGCTTAAGACTTTTGAAGAAAAAATCAGCCTCAAGGATTTAAAAATTCCAGCCGGTGTAAAAATTTTGGTGGAAAATCAAGGCATGTCGATCGCATCGGTCAACCCACCTCGCTCAGAAGAAGAAATCAAGGCGCTTGATGAGGCCGTTACTGAGGACGTGGAAGCAATTGAAGGTGTCAAACCTAAGGCTGAGGGTGAAGATGTCACTGAGGGTGACAAAGAGGGCAAAGGCGCTAAAGAAGGCGCTGAAGTCAAAGCAGAAGGTAAATCTGAGCCCAAGGGCGGCGACAATTCCAAGGCCAAGCCAGAGGTTAAAAAAGTAGCTAAGAAATAGCGTTTAGGTTATCTGACCACTACCGGATTATTCCGGTAGTATCACGCCAGGTTGTTGAGGCAAAGGTGCGCTGGCTTGTTTTTGTTGAAACTGACTAAACAAAATGATGCCAACGACAACTACCGGCAAAAACATTCCACTAAAAAGTGCACGAATCCCAAACAATTTGTTTTTTTGCCCGTCTTTGACCAGGTAAACAAAGCCCATCCAGAGTCCACCTAAAAATGTGATGGCGGCTAACAAATAATACCAACCTGTCGGTTCTGGCGGCTTGCTCTTGATTAGCACGAGACTTTTTTCGTGCTCAGTCAGTGGCTCAGGAGGTTCGAGAAGTGGGAGTGACATATCAAAATCGTATCACAATCTCACAGGCGAACTTCTGCCACGCGCACGCGGCCTGCCAGATCGGGGTGGAACACTAGTGTAGCGCGTGGCAGATGCCGCTTTGCCACAGCCTCAAAGCCCGCTTTGAGATTAGGGCCAATTTCCGCCAAGAGAACGGTGCCGGCCTGGCTCACGATAGGGAGCTGTTTAAGAAGACGCTCGTACCAGTAGAGACCGTCGGGGCCGCCAGCTAAGGCGTGATAGGGCTCAAATTCCCGTATATCGGCTGGAAGGTCCTTAATCTGTTCATTTGTGAGGTACGGGAGATTGGCCAGCACGAGGTCAAATGGTCCGGCCGCGTCCGACAGTAAATCTGATCGACGAAACGTGATGCGCTGTTCGGTTTTTAAGTCTTTGGCGTTACGTCGCGCCACATCAAGTGCGTTGGCGGAAATATCTACGGCAGTGATACGCGCTTTTTTGTGCTGACTTGCAACGGCGAGCGCAATTGCTCCGGAGCCGGTGCCCACATCGATCACCCGCGGTTTGCCAAAGTCGGTCGCATGTTTGAGTGCGATTTCTACCAGCGTCTCAGTTTCTGGACGGGGGATTAAAACATGTCGATTAACAGTAAGCGGTAGGCCGTAGAATTCTTTGCGGCCGACCAAATAGGCCAGCGGCTCGCGGGACGCTCGCCGCGACAAAAGATCATTATAAAACTTTTTTTGTGAGTCAGTCAGCGGAAGTTTGTGATCGCCGTACAGTTTGGTTCGATCCTTGGAGACTGCATGTGACAACAAAAGCTCTGCATCCAACTCGGCTCCAGGCAACTTAAAATCATTGAGCAGCTGCGAGCCAGAAATTAATGCTTGACGAATGTTCATGGTCCTTTACTTAGCATTGTGAAGTTTTGCGCGATGTTCTGCAATGAGCTTGCCCAGCAACTCGCCCAAGCCCCCATCAAAAATGGCGTCAACGCCGTGCTCGGTAACCTTAATGCGGTGATCAGTCACGCGGTCCTGGGGCACATTATACGTGCGGATTTTTTCCGAACGGTCACCGGTACCGATCTGCACGCGACGCATCGCCCCGCGCTCTTGTGCTGCTCGTGTTTGTTCTTGGTCAAGTAAGCGTGAGCGTAAAATGCGCATGGCTTTTTCTTTGTTTTTGAGTTGCGAACGCTCTTCTTGCATTGACACCACCAGCCCGGTCGGGACGTGGGTGATTCTGACGGCAGAGTCGGTTGTGTTGACGCTCTGGCCGCCATGCCCTGATGCTCTAAAAACGTCAATACGAAGATCCTCCGGCTTAATCACGACATCCACTTCTTCTGCAATCGGCAGTACCGCGACCGTAGCGGTAGACGTATGCACACGGCCACTTTTCTCTGTTTCTGGAACTCTCTGGATACGATGTACGCCACTCTCAAATTTCAACAAGCCAAAGGCTCCCTCACCTTTGACTTCAAAAACAACTTCCTTAAATCCACCAATGCCGGTGCGGTTTGCAGACATCAAGTTAGTGCGCCAACCGCGTCGTTCGCTAAAAAGTGAGTACATTCTAAATAAATCTGCCGCAAATAAACCGGCCTCATCGCCACCCGCTCCCGCGCGTATTTCTATAATCGTCTCGCGATCGTCGGTGGGGTCGTGGGGGAGTAAGTCTGTTTCCAACTGCATGAGCAAAGCCTGCTCTTCTCGTTCCAAGTCGCCGAGTTCCTCTTTAGCCATTTCGCGCATTGAGGGGTCTTTCTCTCGGGCAACAAGCTTTTCTGCGTCGACTTTTTCTGTTCGTATCAAAAGGAGGCGGTTGATACGAACAACAATGGGCTCTAGCCGTGCACGTTCTCGGCCAAGCTCAGACATGGCGCGTTGATTTTTCACGGTTGCCGGATCAGAAAAATCCCGTTCGATTTGCGCGAACTGCTCAAGGATCGTTTTAAATTGTGATTCCATTGCCGGTGTCGGGTCCATGGCGCTCATACTAGCGGTCCAGACCGCGATGGTCTATTTTTCCTGGCTCAAGATCTCGCTGGCTACTTTAGCTTGTGTTGCGACTACTTTTTTTTCTGCAGCGGCCTTGACGCGCTTATCAGACTCACGTTGCTTGCGAACCTCTGCAAATTTCTTGCCCTTTTCCACGCGCGATCGGAAGCGATCAACGCGTCCCGCGGTATCGATCAATTTGGACTTACCCGTAAAAAACGGATGGCAGTTTGAACAGATTTCAACTTCTATGGCGGTCTTGGTTGATCCCGTTGTAAACGTGTTGCCGCAGGCACAAACAACTTTGGCCTCTGGGTAATATTGTGGGTGAATCTTTGGTTTCATAGGTTCGTTCGTAGGCGCCCTAGTTTTCCATATGGCTAATAGGACGTCAAGTGTTGGACGTCTCTGAGTATGTTACGCTGTAGCGCAAATCAGTAACCCTACGTTAATGGAAATGGCAAAAGCTCCCATCAATGATTCTGCAAAGCCCGTACAAGTATTGCAGCCACCGAGCAAGGGCAGCAAACTGTGGATTTGGATTTTAGTGGTGGTGGTAATTTTGTTGTTGGTAGCCGGTATTGTTGCCGCGGTGATAATTGGTGGCGATGACAAAAAGGCCACAGCCCCAATAAGCAATTTCAAAAGCACTACCAACACCGCCAACAATACGACCGCCATTGCGAACACTGTGAAAGACTTGGAAAAGTCCACCGGACTAGACATTACTGCAGATGAAGAGGAGTACGCCGTAGGTGCGCTCGATGTTTTAGAAAAAATTACCAATGCACTGGGTAATTATCAGGAAGCCGCTACCCTTGGGAGCACAAGCGACTTTGAGGGATCTACGGACAAACTTAAGGACGG
>CAZCZY010000048.1:0-13695 GCA_964503525.1 uncultured Candidatus Saccharibacteria bacterium | reverse complement strand
CAAGCGCACACTGCTCGGTGAGTATAAGGTCCAAGGCCGCGGCGGTTCAGGAATTTTGACCGCCAAGGTTACCAAGAAAACTGGTCCGGTGGTTGCGGCGCGCATCCTCTCCCAAGAACTCCTCCAGCACGATTTTGTAGCGATCTCTTCTCGCGGAATTGTGATCCGCACATCACTCGCATCCGTGTCCGAACTCGGTCGCTCAACGCAAGGCGTACGCGTCATGAGTCTACGCGAGGGCGATTCAGTTGCATCGATTGCCGTCGTCTAGTAGGCTCGAACGACTACTCACATGGCCCTACCAGGAAAACGTCATCCCCGCGCCCTCACCCACATGCGCCGTTCGGCGTGGGCGAGTCGTCTAAAGGCACCAGTATTAGTTAAATGTCCCAAGTGCGCGACTCCCAAAATGCCTCACGTTGCCTGTCACGTCTGCGGATATTATAAGGGCGAGAAAGTCCTCGACGTTAAACACAAAGTTACTCGGTCTGAGCGCCGCTCTGCCCTAAAAGCCGCCGCCGACCGAGAGAAAAAGGCCGCACAAGAAACCAAGCCGGGCAAGACCGTCAAGTCAGACAAGCCAGAGAAAAAATAAGGATTCCGACGTTTTCTGGATTTTCCAAAAAACCCGCTCGAGTGGGTTTTTTGTTTGTTGAGATTTTCGGCTTGATTTTTCCGCCCAGTTCGGCTATAGTCTCCGCCAAGCTAAGCAATCAGCTACAAGCTCACGGCGTTCTTAAAGACACTAGACCAACGACATGGCCAACCGACATCTTGCTCGAACCATTGCAATGCAGTCCCTCTACGAGTGGGACTTCAACAAGAGACCGGTGGAAACGCTCAAGGAGATGGTTGCGCATAATATTAAGGAGTTTGCGCCTGGACTAAAGGACGATGAATTTGCGTATGGACTCGTTGAAGGTGTCGTCAAAAACCAAGCAGATATCGACGCCAAAATTGTTAAGACCGCCCCAGAGTGGCCGCTCGAACAAATCACAACAGTTGATCGCAACATACTTCGTATCGGCATTTACGAGTTGCAATACGATAAACAAATTCCACCCAAGGTCGCCATCAATGAGGCAATCGAATTAGCAAAAACATTTGGCGGAGAAGCCAGTGGTCGATTTGTAAACGGTGTGCTCGGCACGCTCTATCGACAACTCGGCGGCGAAGAAGCCGACGAAATGACCGCAGAAAAAATGGCTGCCCGCAAAGCTGCGCTCGAAGAAGCCAAAGCAAAAGGGGTCGAGGTCAAGTTGCCAGAACCAGTCAAGCCGCCACCCCCGTCAGTGGATGCACCACTCCCGCCTCCGGAACCTACCACTGATAAAACCAGCAATAAAACTCCAACTAAGAAAGCAAAAGAAGCCAAAGATCCATCAAAATAAAACCCATGCCAACCACTCCAGATTTTCACCAACTAGAAAGGAAGATTGGGGTCACCTTTAAGAACCTCGATTTGCTTCGTCAGGCGCTGGTGCACCGTAGCTTCTTAAACGAGAATCCCGATTTTGAACTCGGTCATAACGAGCGTCTGGAATTTTTAGGCGATGCGGTACTCGAACTGGTCGTTACAGAATATCTTTATCGCACCTATCCTAATCCCGAGGGCGACCTTACTAATTGGCGCAGTTCGATTGTAAATTCTAAAAAACTCTCAGAGCTTTCTCGGCGCCTCGATTTTGAACAATATTTGTATCTATCCAAGGGCGAGGCCAAAGATACTGGCCGTGCACGCGAGTATATTCTCGGCAATGCTTTTGAGGCCGTGGTCGGCGCGATTTACCTCGACCAAGGCTTTGAACCATCACGTGTTTTTATTAACCGCGAGTTGATTGTAGAACTCGCCGGCATTATTAAAAACGAACTCTACCTCGACCCCAAGTCCAAACTGCAAGAGCGCGCGCAGGAGGAATTACATGTAACACCAATGTATAAAGTACTCGAAGCATTTGGACCGGATCATGACAAACGTTTTAGGGTTGGCGTGTACTTGGGCTCAGAAATGAGTGGCATCGGTGAGGGTTCTTCCAAACAAGAAGCGCAACTGACTGCTGCCACCGACGCACTCCAGAAAAAGGGCTGGGACTAGTGCTAAGAGACGCACTGCAACAAGTCGGTAATTATTTTTCGAACCTAAATCTGGCGCAGATAGCCGGCGCCTTAGTTGCGTTTGTGTTTATGTTGGTTGGCTTGATTGGGACATTTTTGCCTTTTTTACCAGGCACGCCACTGATTTTTGTGGGTGCCCTTATTTATGGACTAGCTACGGGCTTTGCAGAAATTAGCGGTACCGTCTTGTTGGCACTCGGCCTCATCGCGACGATCTCGACCCTGCTGCAATATCTGGCCTCCTATTTTGGGGCCAAAAAACTGGGCAGCACCGGCTGGGGAACATTTGGCGCTTTTCTTGGAACGATTCTCGCGATTTTTATTCCAACACCGCTGGGGTTATTCAACCTTGTCATTTTTCCTTTTCTGTTTGCGTTTGCCTTTGAACTTGTAGCGACCTCAAGCGTTAAGAGGTCAGCAAAGGCAGGCTTGGGTGGCGTCCTTGGCGTTTTTGGTAGCGTCTTTGTCCAGCTGGCCCTAGGCTTTGCCATGATCGCGATCTTTGTAATTGCGCTGTTCTAATTTAGACTACTGCCATGCACTTAAAGGCGCTCGATCTCAACGGGTTTAAAAGTTTTGCGCTGCCCACACACCTCGAGTTTAATCCTGGTGTGACTGCAGTCGTTGGCCCCAACGGATCTGGTAAATCAAACGTGGCCGACGCAGTGCGCTGGGTGCTCGGAGAAATGTCACTCAAAACGTTGCGCGGTAAAAAGAGTGAGGATGTGATTTTTGCCGGTTCAGGCATGCGGGCCGCACACTCGATGGCGGAGGTGACACTCACTTTTGATAATGCTGACGGTCGCCTACCGGTCGACGCAGCCGAGGTTGCCATCTCGCGTCGAATTTTTCGCGATGGTACCAGCGAGTATGAGATTAATGCGGCCAAGGTTCGTCTCATGGACATCCACGAGTTACTCATCAAAGCCGGCCTAGGCGAACGCAGCTATGCCGTCATCGGCCAGGGACAAGTCGACGATATTTTGCGCGCTAGTCCCGCCGAGCGTAAAGAGTTTTTTGAAGAAGCGGCGGGGGTTAAACAATTTCAAATTAAAAAAGAATCGACGCTGCGGAAGTTAGAAACTACGCGTCGCAATTTAATACGTGTGGACGATTTGGTGCAAGAAATTCGGCCTCGGCTTAATAGTCTCAAGCGCCAAGCAGAACGCGCCGCACTGCGCGAGGAGATCGAAAAAGAACTGACGCAAACAAGCCTGACGTGGTTTGGTGCAGAACTGGCTGCCATAGACACGGCCGCCGCGCAGGATATTACTGCCCTAGAAAAAATTACGGCGCAGCGGCAAAAACTTGAAGCAGAAATCACGGCACTAGAAAAAAGTCACGCGGCGGCCGGGCAAGCAGCGCTAGAAGGGCAACGGCGTCTACTTGAGCAACGCATTGATCAAGCGCGACAGAATATTTCCGAGTTTGATCAGGTGCGGGCCGATGTTCGTCGCCGCCAAGCATCGCTACAAGAAAAAGAATTGCCCCTCGACTTGGCCATGCTACCCGCGCAAATTGCCGAGATAGAAACACAGATGGACCGTTTGATGCGCCGTGCCGCAACACTGGTCCCCCAAGTTGATGCCCTGCGAAACCAAGTGAGCAAAGCAGAGCGTGAAAGCGAAAAAACCGCCAAGCAGGTTGCGACACTGCGCGCAAAATTGACCGAGCAACGACCCGGGCGTGCGCTCGATCACAAAGAAATTGCCAAACTGGTTAAAGAGATCCAGCAAGGGTTTGATCGGCTGTTAAGCCAGCTGCAGAAAGTGCAAACTGCCCCAGATTTAGCCAGGTTAGCGGATATGGCGACACTTGCAGAACAACCCCGACAGCAGCTCGACGTTCTTGCCGCCAAAGTAAAACGCTCCGAACCCATCGACATGACGCAACTCAATCAAGAGCTCGACCGTGTACTAGAAGCGCGCGACGGCATCTTGGCCGAACTCGCTGGCTCGCGCGAGCAGCTTGCGACCCGCGAGACGGAACATAAGTTTTTGTCCAAACAAATTGCGGAGTTACAAACACAATTAAAGAATCTAAAAGCACAACTCGTCGGTGCCAAGAAATCCGGAGCAGCCGGCGCAAAAAAAGCCGCTCTCGAAGCGATCAAGTCCGAGCTGACCGACATAGAACAGCGCCTCGCGACAGAGGACGAGCAATTGCGCAGCTTGCAACATGAACAAGCGCAGCTCGACACAGAAGTCACTGGCATTCGTAAAAAAACGCTCGCCTCGGAAGAACATTTGGCTGATGTTCGTCACGAGTTGGCCTCCACAATCGAACAACAAGGACAACTCAATGTCGCCAAAGGAAAATTTGATGTACGACGCGAAGATTTGCTTGGTGAGACCAAAGAATTCTTGGGCGAAGAACGAGCAAAAAGTCTGGCACGCGGAGGTGCAGACGCTCTGACTCCTGACGCACGCACCAAACTCAAAGCCAAAATAGACGCACTCAGAAAAAAACTCGAGCAAGCCGGCGGGATCGACGAGACCGTCATGCAAGAATACCGCGAGACCAACGAGCGCTTTGAATTTTTATCGACACAGTCCAAAGATTTGGCCGAAGCCTCTGACAAGCTCCGCGAGGTCATCCACGAACTTGACCAAAAAATTCACCGACTCTTTTTTGACTCACTTACTGCAATCAACGTTGAATTTGATCGCGCGTTTAAAGTTTTGTTCAGCGGTGGTACGGCAAAATTGCTTCCGCTGCGGCCGGTGAGGAAAGTTGCACAGCCAAGTGACGCAATTGACGCAGCAGTAGACGCCGCCGCGAATTCTTCAGCCACGGCACGCGCTGCTACAGACCGCGAGTCCCCGCTCACACCCGAAGATGAAGTCACCCGCGAGGTCGAGCGCCTGCGAGAATCCGACACGATCGCCGGCGTCGACATCAAGGCCACACCTCCCGGCAAAAAACTTCAAACTATCGGCATGTTGTCCGGCGGAGAAAAAGCGCTCACCTCGATTGCCTTGCTCTCGGGAATTCTCGCGACCAAGCCCTCCCCTTTTGTCATCCTCGACGAAGTGGACGCGGCGCTCGACGAAGCCAACTCGCGCCGCTTTGCGCGCATCATCAAAAGCCTAGCGGCCAAAACACAGTTCATCACCATCACGCATAACCGCGAAACCATGCGCCATGCCGGAATCCTCTACGGCGTAACCATGCAAAAAGACGGTGTCTCCAAACTGCTCTCGGTTAAGCTCGACAGTGTTGACAGCGTGGTCGCGCTTCGTTGACAGGTCGGCCCTGCTCGGCTAGTCTGCCCCTCATGCTTTCTATTCGTTTGGCGCGCGTTGGCCGCAAAAACTGGCCCTCATATCGCCTCGTCGTCCAAGAAAAAACTCGTTCGCCCCATTCCCACGTGGTTGAGATTTTGGGTTCTTACGATCCAAAAAGTAATCCGTCAAAAGTTGTCACGAACAAAGAGCGTCTCGATCACTGGATGAAGATCGGCGCAACACCGACAATCTCAGCGGCAGAATTGTTAGTTAAACAGGATTTAATCAAACTTGAGCAGGTTCCTCAATTGGCGCATGAGCGCGCGCGCCGTGAGGCTGCCCGCAAGACCCAACAGGGAAAGCGCGCCTGGAAAGAACAAGTCGCAAAAGACATCAAAAAGCGCCACGAGGCCAAGCAAAAGGCCCAGGCCAAGCCTCCGGAAGCGGCTAAAGCTGCAGAAACAGCCAAACCAGCCGAGGAAGGCAAGCCTGCAGTAGAAAAACCAACACCCGAGGCCCCCCAGGCCAAAAAATAGCAGACCTAAGGGCTAAAAGTCGGGTGGTTCGACCACATTGAACTTGCGTCGACCGAACTTGACACCGACGATAAAAACTGCTACCGTGCGCCTTGCTTTGAGTTCGTGCCCTAAAAAAGTGGCGAACCCATCAGCACTAACCCCTAACCTTACACAGACATGGCAGAACGATATGCCGACCAAGAGTTTGTCGAGTACGTGATCAAATCCATAGTGGATCACCCCGACGCCGTTAAGTCCGAACGCACCATTGATGAGATGGGTGTGTTGATTACACTAACAGTCCACCCCGAGGACATGGGCCAAGTTATTGGCCGCCAGGGACAGACTGCAAAGTCAGTGCGAACGTTGCTTCGCGTCATTGGCGCCAAGAACGACGCACGCGTCAACCTAAAAATCCTTGAGCCAGAAGGTGGCAAGCGCTTCAAAGAAATGAACGAGCCACGTGGCGAACAAGGTCCTCAAGATGAGCGCCCACAGGGTGACTCACGAGGTGGCCCGGCTACCCCGAGTGCCAAAGAAGATATGCCGGCTGCTGCGCCTGCTGGTGAAATGCCAGCCGCAGAGGCACCTTCGAGCCCGATGGACGATCTTAAGATCTAATTGATCTGTGCGACCCACGGGTCGCTTAGTCCATACCACAAGAGCACCGGCCACGTGCCGGTGTTTTTGTTTTTATCCAGTTTGCGATGGGTGCGGCGTTTGTGATTTGAGTCGCCTTTATGGCAGGATCAGTTCGTGACTAAAACACCAAAACTTTTTCAGGTCATTACGATTTTTCCAGAAATAATCGAACATTACTCGAGCGCGACAATCTTGGGGCGCGGACAAAAAGCTAGTGCGATCAAAATAGACGCGATTAATTTGCGAGATTTTACAACGGACGCGCATCGCACGGTTGATGACACGCCCTTTGGCGGAGGACCTGGCATGGTGATGAAGCCTGAGCCACTTTTTAAAGCAATTGAGTCACTGGTTGGAGGAGCGGAAAAAAATAGTGCAAGAAAATTACGCGATCCAAAAAAATCTCAAGTCATTCTGATGGATCCGCGAGGAGTGCCATTCACGCAAAGCATGGCCCGCGAGCTCACTGACTTTGACCAGCTCGTATTTATCTCCGGGCGCTACGAAGGTATCGATGAGCGGGTTCGTACAAATTTTGTTGATCGAACAATCTCTATCGGCCCATATGTCTTAAGCGGAGGCGAACTCGCCGCACTTGTCATCATCGAGGCAGTAGCGCGCTTGATTCCGGGAGTGCTGGGAAAAGAAGAAAGTCTGGCCGAGGAAAGTTTTGGTGAGAATGGGGAGCTTGAATATCCGCAATACACCAAACCTGCCGATTTTCGTGGACTCAAGGTGCCCGATGTTTTATTGTCCGGCAACCACGCCGCGATAAAAAAGTGGCGCGCGGAGCAAGCGAGATCGAGTAACGCATAAAAAAACTGCGCGGCGCCAAAAAGAAAAACCCCGCCAGTTAGCTGACAGGGTTTGAGATACGAGACGAAGCGTGAGGGGCACTTCAACGATGTGGCACGCCTCAGTTCGCCTTTTTGTTCATGCGATCACGCTCGGCGACGATTTCGCCCAGGCGCATGATCTTGGTAGTGTGGCCGGTGGCCGTGTGCATGGAAGACGAGACCGAGGCCGCAGAGGCATCCAGGTTAACGGAATTCTCGACCGAGAAGCCCATGAGTTCGGCCAAGTACTTGCCGTTGACTCCGAGGCCATAGACCTCGAGATGAAACCCCTCGCGACGTGCCTGCGCAGACAAATGCTGCACATGTCCAAGCTCGCCACCCGAGAGATTGTCCTCGCCGTCCGTTACCACCGCGATAAATACATTGGGTCGGTTACCATGTTGGTGCTCATGCTCGACAAACACCAATGCCTCGTGCAACACGTCGGCCACCGTGCCGAACAATCGCGTGCCGGCATCCAATGGCAATGTATGGATCGAAAGGATGTTGGCAACCGGGCCGCTGACGAGAGTGTGTGCTTTGCGGTTGAAACCGCACACCACGAGGCTGGTCGCCAACGCTCCCGGGGCCCCGCGCACATCTCGCAACATGCGATTGAGCGCATCACGCGGTTCGTCGCCAAATCGTCGCATACTCGTCGAGCAATCCATCACAAAAAACACGAGCGTCGAGATCGACAGGTTGTTGTTCATGCGGCCTCCTTGCCACAGTTTTTCTGGCCACGACTGTGTAACGCCGTTTATAAAAGTACGATCTATGAGCGTTGCAAAACTATGCACCGTCACAATGTTGTCTAACAAGCGTTAGACGAACAGGACTTTGTAGCAGAATTTTTGCACTTTGTCAATCCTCGCCCGCGTACGACAATCCTCACCCGCGTTGTTAGTCCTCGCGGTGATCGACGTACGCCCCGCCCCGAATCGTCTCGATGATATTGATCGCCGCACGCACGCCATCTCCAATGGACTTACCGACTTGACGCGGCGGGCCCGTGACATCGCCGGCAGCCCAAACGTTGGGGACGTTGGTTCGTCCCTGTTGATTTGTTTGGATAGAATTGCCCGCCATCTCCAGCCCAAGCGACCGTGCAAAGTCAATCGCCGACGCCGTACCCATCGCCAAAAACACTCCCTCTACTTTTTCACGCGAGCCGTCCATATATTCCACCCACTCGAGCCACTTGCTGCCAAGTACGGCGGCAATTTTTTTGTTGATGATAGAAATCTTTTGTTTCTTAAGTTGTGTTCGCAAACCCGCATCCATTTTAATATTGGCACCATGTGTGTTGATGACAATGTCTTTTGTAAACGGTGTCAACTCAAGCGCTTCGTTGGCAGCAAGATTTCCCGCACCCACCACCATAACTTTTTTCTTTTTGAAAAATGGACCATCGCATGCCACGCACACTGCCACGCCTTTACCAAAATATTTGAACTCATTTTCTATCCCACCCGACCGGATTTGCATGCCGCTTGCGATCACGACTGTCCGCGTGGGATATAACGCCTTCTGAGTTTTAACCAAGAACTTTGCACCCTTATATTTCTTTTGCTCAGCTGGTCCCATGAGCGAACAATCTTTACAACTCAAGACTTCTTCGCTGAGTAATTGGGCGCCATATTTTTTGGCGTGGCGTTCGCCCAGTTGGATTAGTTCTGGTCCGCTAATCCCACCAGGAAATCCATACAAGTTGGCGATGCGTGGCACTTTGAGTAAGTTGCTGCCCTCTTTATCTTTAAAAGCAACCACAGAAAGGTCGCCACGAGCCAGATACAAGGACGCCGTTAAGCCGGCCGGACCGGTTCCAACAACTACAGAATCTAAAACTTTGAGCGCTCTGGGCGCGCGAGACACCTTTGACATTGTTCGTATAGTACACTCCCGACGCACTCAGTGGTAGAATATCAGTCATGAAAAGGTGGCTTGGTTGGCTAGCAATAATAGGAGCAATAGCAGCGGGGGGATTATTGCTTTTTGTCTTTTCGAATACCGATGCCGGAACTGCTGCACGAGGACGAATAACAAGTGAGCCAATCGGAAATTGCTACGCAGGTGCAAATAACGACTTTAAGGGTGTCCGTACAAAGTCTGCCTGCAAGCAACAATATCCCAATTGGACCTATTTCTGTCCGCTCCCTTCGAAAATCGGAGACGTACGCTGTGAAAAAAATCAAAGCACGTCCGTCAAGCTCTGTTCGCGCACAACAAATGATACGCTGTATGGACCGGCCGCAGATCAAAATGCTTGCGGAGGAAATAGTTACAATCGCTTTTACGGAAACTGTGAGTATCTACCGGGAAGCCCACCATGGAAATGCACCGGGGGCGGAGGGCCACCACCACCTTTAAGTGATCTCAGGGCTCCTGGTGGAAAATCAGGTGATATCGGAATTTGTGCGATCACAACAAATGTAACAACCTACGCATATAATGTGGGCTATGGAGCTTGTAGGGGACTTTTTTACAAGGATTGTCACATAAATACTGGCGGCGGCAATGCGCCGTGGTCGTGTGACTAACACCTGGAAAGATTCGGGATGCGCGTACTTGACGCGCAACAGCGCATAAACTACATTACTCCTCACGTGACGAACGTGGGTCTTGATAGCCATACGGCAGATTACTCCGGCACATCAAGAGACCCATCGAGCACGGGCTAATGGCGCTTTCAAAAGCAAGAATTAGCACTCAACTGAACACTCCGGTTGTGCCGCACGGCACGGTCTCGATTAGAGAGACCATGGTCTTTGACAACTAAAACGTGACAGTAACATGATCTTGTGTGCGGGCTTTATGCCCGTCAACAAGATCTATAAGTAAGCGTCAATTTCTCGAGTTTTTGATTCTCGAGAAGAGAAACTATGGTTTTGCCGCCCGAGCTCGACTCGGACGGAACGATTTAGTTCGTGACAAAATCACAAGTCTTTTGAGCAGAACAAATTCTATTTTTGAGAGTTTGATCCTAGCTCAGGAATAACGCTGGCGGCGTGCCTAAAACATGCAAGTCGAACGGGCGAGCCCTACGGATGTAGGGAACTACTCGCTAGTGGCAAACGGGTGAGTAACACGTTGGTAATCTGCCTTGAAGTTCGGGATAAGCCTGCGAAAGCGGGTCTAATACCGGATGTGACTGCACAACTTCGGTTGTGCAATTAAAGCCTTCGGGCGCTTCGAGAGGAGCCTGCGTCCTATCAGCTAGTTGGCGGGGTAAAAGCCCACCAAGGCTATGACGGGTAGCCGGTCCGAGAGGATGTTCGGCCACAGGTCTACTGAGATCAATCCGGTCTCCTTGGAGAGTAATCTCCAAGTAAAATTCAGCTCATAACGGTGGATGCCTATTTAATCTTTTTTTAATGTGCGGTGTGCTATGCACAAGGCATATGAATAAAGAGCAAAGGTCAATACCGTGGGAAGTCGATAGTTCTTAAGAAAAATCTAGAACTATTTGACCCCGTAACGACTTAGTCCGAAAGGACTGGAGTCACCATCACGGATGGTGGCTAACATGCTGACCCCTGCAGTGCAGGGTGAAGGTATAGTCTGACACCGCAAGTAATTGCGGAGTACAGAATGACGGAGACCACTCCTACGGGAGGCAGCAGTTGGGAATCGTTCGCAATGGACGAAAGTCTGACGACGCGACGCCGCGTGCGGGATGAAGCTCTTCGGAGTGTAAACCGCTTTTCTGGGGGAAAAAGATCTGATTGTACCCCAGGAATAAGAGGTTGCTAACTCTGTGCCAGCAGCAGCGGTAATACAGAGACCTCGAGCGTTTTCCGGAATCATTGGGCGTAGAGCGTCCGCAAGTGGCTATGTAAGTCGAACCTGAAATCTCACGGCTCAACCGTGAATCCGGGTTCGAGACTGCAAAGCTAGAGGGTTGGAGAGGTAGATGGAACTCCCGGTGTAGCAGTGAAATGCGTTAAGATCGGGAAGAACACCAAATGCGAAGGCAGTCTACTAGACAACACCTGACACCCAGTGGACGAAAGCGTGGGGAGCAAACGGGATCGATCTGGTCCCCTCCAAGAGAAATCTTGGAGCGAAAAGCTGTGTGAAAATACAGCGAAAAATTTGGCTATTTGCTGGAACATCCGAGTATCTGACACTACGCGTAAGCGTTATAATGTGTCAGTGCGGACAACCAGCAGGGAAGATTTGCTTGGCGCAACGCTAAGCAAAAACCCTCAGAGACTACACGCCAAATACCTCACTATGAATCGAAGTAAAGCAACATTAATTGGACTTCTATATACCGACGGTTGTCTTTCTCCAAAAGGGAAGAGCAGCTGGCGGTTTTACTTCAGCAATAAGTCATGGCGACTCATTACGATTTTTCGGGAATGCATGGTGCAAGTTTTTGACCTACCAGCATCTCGAGTTCGTATCAGCACAAGCAACGGGTTCTCTCGTGCCGTAGTCAACTCTAAAGAGTCAGGAACACTCCTGACAGGCGAGTTCGGCACATTTAGAACATTACGATATGCCACCGGTGATTTTCCCGCGGCACATCTACCGGTACAACAGCTTTTGCAAAACAACGTCGCCGAAGAGTTCCTGCGAGCAGCATTCAGCTGCGACGGAGGAGTATCTTTATACGTTGCGCGCCGCAAAGGGGCGCGTGGCGGAACTAAATGGCTTATCCGCGGAGTGTATCTTGCGTGTTTTCACCCGCATCTGCGAATGCAATATCAAGAGCTTCTCAAAGCACTTGGCATTGAAAGTCGCAATGTGGCTGGAGACGGCAAGATCAAAATAGAAACCAAGCGAGACATCATTAGGTTTTCTCAACGAGTCGGTTTCTTGAGGGGCGTTCATATTACGCACACATCAAGATTTTGGCCGAAAATTGAGAAACAGAAGTTACTTGAGCGACTCGTGCAATCATATGAGTCACCAAGAGATGTTTATTTGTTGCCCCAGTTCGAACATAGAGAGGTAATGATATAGTCCGACCTCCATAGCGATATGGAGAACTGAATGCCTCCGGGGCAAACGGTCTTCTCGCAAGAGATGTAACACAATGTAGATACCCCGGTAGTCCACGCCGTAAACGATGGGCACTAGACATTGGGACTTTCGACAGTCTCAGTGTCGTAAGCTAACGCGTTAAGTGCCTCGCCTGGGAAGTACGGCCGCAAGGCTAAAACTCAAAGGAATTGACGGGAACCCGCACAAGCGGTGGATCACGTGGTTTAATTCGATACTGAGCGAAGAACCTTACCAAGGCTTGACATCTAGCTGCACGCTCCTGGAAACAGGAGCTCCTTCGAGGGTGCTAGACAGGTGCTGCATGGCTGTCGTCAGCTCGTGGCGTGAGCTGTTAGGTTAAGTCCTGCAACGAGCGCAACCCCTGCCCTGTGTTGAAATCTCACAGGGAACTGCCGGCGTATAGTCGGAGGAAGGTGGGGATGACGTCAAGTCCGCATGGCCCTCTGATGCCTTGGGCTACACGCGTGATACAATGGTCGGTACAAAGGGACGCAGAACCGCAAGGTGAAGCAAATCCCATCAAAGCCGACCCCAGTTCGAATTGAGGGCTGCAACTCGCCCTCATGAAGCCGGAATCGCTAGTAACCGTGGGTCAGCCATACCACGGTGAATACGTTCTCGGGTTTTGTACACACCGCCCGTCAAGTCAAGAAAGCCAGCAACACTCGAAGGCGCATGTATTTGCGTTCAAGGTGGGGCTGGTGATCGGGGCTAAGTCGTAAACTTGTTGCGACTGCAGCGAGAGATTGCTGCAAAAAAACTTGCTATATCGGGGAATCCGTCGCTGAGGCTGCCAAAGCCTTTGAAGCACGGTAACCCCGAGGGAACCCCTTATGAAATTTCACAATTTCTTAAGGAGACTCCGTAGAGACTATACGCAAGCTCCTTGTTCGTACCATTTTGGAACGAACAAAGGATGATGAGATAGTCCAAGCCACTTGGAAACAAGTGGAAAACCTTGAACAAGGTATCCGTATCGGAAGGTGCGGATGGATCACCTCCTTTCTTAGGAGAACCGTGTTGATTAGGCGCAAGCCAATTCAATACAATTCGTCGTGTTAGTTCCAACCGAGCTCGCTATGCGAGCCCGCACGAACTTTCAATGAGGGTAGACCCTCCGTGGAAGAGCGCTTCACCACGTTAAATTTAATATGTTGTTCGGTGCTGCGTATACCGACCGACAAAATGAGAATAGACGCCTACTCTCGTTACTGTCACGTTTTAGTTGTCAAAAACTGTTCGCAAATTTTTTTAGACGAACTCAATGATTGAAAGCCGCCCCTGCTCTTGCTAGGCTCGCTTAAGCGTGGGCGCTTAGCTCAGGTGGTTAGAGCGCAGTCCTGT
>CAZCZY010000047.1:0-4129 GCA_964503525.1 uncultured Candidatus Saccharibacteria bacterium | reverse complement strand
GACAGTGTTGGTGCGTAGGTTGACGGACGGCCAATGCCAAACTCTTCCATGGCTTTAATCAGGGATGCGTCCGAAAATCGCGGCGGCGGCTCAGTAAAGTGTTGGATGCCCTTGAGGCTTTTAAGGTCCAAAGCGTCCTTTTCCGCCAGTTTGGGAAGAAGCGTTTCTTTTGATGCAGAACCAAGTGCGCGTTGAAACCCATCAAACCGAACAACCAAGCCATTGGCTCTAAAGAGCATATCGCCGGCCGCTATATCCACGGTGGTGGCATCGAGCTTGGCGTCAGGCATTTGGGAGGCCATAGCGCGGCGCCAGATCAAGTCGTACAACTTGGCTTGTCGTGCATCCAAGTATTGTTTAACGTTTTCTGGCGAGCGGGCAAAACTGGAGGGGCGGATTGCCTCATGCGCTTCTTGTGCGGATTTTGATTTAGTTTTGTAGCGGCGTGGAGCGGCCGTCGTATATTCTGCGCCAAAATCTTTTTGCAAAACGTCCTTGGCCTCTTTGAGCGCCTGTTCTGCCAAATTGACAGAGTCGGTACGCATGTAGGTGATTAAACCGACGGAGCCCTCCGAACCAATCTCGACACCTTCATACAGTTGCTGCGCCAGGACCATTGTTTGTTTGGCGGAGTAACCCAGGCGACGCGCCGAATCTTGTTGCAGCGTCGATGTCGTATACGGTGGGGCGGGGGAGACCTTGCGTTCGCTCACTTTAATACTTTCGACTATGTAATCGGCGCCCTTCAACTTTGCCTCGATACTATCAGCTTGCTTCTTATTTTTGATGCCCAGTTTTTCTATGGTCTTACCTTTTTGTTTGACCAAGCGCGCGACAAACTCCGGCTCTGCACCGGGTTTTTGCAGCGCTGCTTCGATTGTCCAATATTCGTCTGCCTTAAATGCCAAGACTTCGCGCTCACGATCAACGATCAAGCGCATTGCAGCGGACTGCACGCGGCCGGCCGAAAGGCCGTATTTTATTTTTTTCCATAAAAAAGGCGACAACTCATAGCCCACGAGGCGGTCCAGCACTCGGCGCGCCTGTTGCGCATCAACCAAGTGTAAATTGAGCTTACGTGGGTTTTTTATGGCCTCATCGATAGCGCTCTTGGTGATTTCGTGAAAGACAATACGCTCTGTCTTTTTTTCTGACAGTTTGAGGGCGCTAACTAAATGCCAGCCAATCGCTTCTCCTTCGCGGTCCTCGTCAGTTGCGAGATACACCATCTCTGACTTTGCCGCCAATCCTTTTAGCTCTGTGACAACTTTGCGTGCCTTGACCGGGACTTTATATTCCGGCTCAAAGTCATTCTCAATATCAATACCCATTTTACTTTTGGGTAAATCACGAATGTGTCCGTACGAAGACTTAACAACATATTCCTTCCCCAAAAACCGGCCAATGGTTTTGGCTTTGGTGGGTGACTCGACGATAACTAGATTTGCCACAATGTCAGCAAACGTAAATGCCAGCGGCTAGTCTGTCAACTCGTTGCAATGAATTTTCCATCGGTTTGACGCTTGACGGCGCCGTCTAATTCAAGCTCTGTCAGAGTTGCTAAAACTTCTGGTGCCGGCTTGCTTAGTGCGACTGCCAGATCTTCAAAACTCATAGACTTTTGGCTTAATACACGAACAAAATCAGAATTAGCAGATGCTGGAGCACACGCCTGTATTTGTTTTATTTCGCTGGGGGATAACTGCGGAAGTAGCTCGTCCAAAACGTCCTGTGGATTACGGACCAAAATTGCGCCATCTCTAATGAGCTTATTGCACCCGATTGAAGTTGGCCGTGTCACATCACCGGGGAGCGCAAAGACTAAACGGTTGGCGGTTGCAGCAGCATTGGCAGTGATCAATGCACCACTTTTATCTCCCGCTTCAATAACAATCGTGGCGTAAGCGAGTCCCGCGATAATGCGATTACGACGCGGAAAATGGTACTTCAATGCGGGTGTGGTTGGCGGGTTTTCGCTTACGACCGCTCCGCCGTGCTCCAAAATACGTGCGGTTATCTTTTGTTGCCATTGCATAAGTGGCGCCTCCAGCCCGCCGGCAAGAACACCAACGCAGGGTCCGATTTCCACAGCTGCCAAGTGCGCCCAAGAGTCAACGCCATATGCCAGGCCTGAGACGATAGTAAAACCGGCTCGCGCCAGGCCGTCCGCAAAAATCTCGGCCATTTTTTGGCCGTAGCTGGTGGCCTGGCGCGAGCCTACAATGGCTATAGATGGCCGTTCAAGCACAGCTAGGTGACCACGTATATAGAGGCGTTTGGGTGGGTCTGCGATCCGTTCGAGCAGTGCGGGATATTCTTTTGAGCCTTGAGCTATTTCAATTATATCCATGCCAACACTCTGCCGGAGCGAACATTAAAAAATCCTTAAAAACAGCTTTTACTTATGAACAATTGCTCCCCGGCACAACTTTGTTGACTTTTTTGGTAGTTCGTGTAGACTGCTGCCCTTGTAGGTTAGCCAAGTAGTTTATCGATACAAGGTCACCTGCAGTTTATTAGTTAGAATTTTACCCAATGGGTAATAAGTTATATGTGGGTGGCCTGTCATACGACACCACAGACGAGGGCTTGCAAGAGGCCTTTGCAAAGGCCGGTGAAGTTACCTCAGCTCGCGTCATGCGTGATCGCGAAACCAACCGCTCGCGCGGATTTGGATTCGTTGAGTACGCTAACGAAGCAGATGCTGCAAAAGGCATCGAGATGTGGAATGGCAAAGAGCTCGACGGTCGAACTCTTCGCGTAAACGAAGCTCGTCCCATGGAACCCCGGGGCCAAGGTGGCGCCGGTGGTGGTCGTGGTGGCGGTGGCGGCGGTTACGGTGGCGGTGGCGGCGGACGTGGCGGTGGCGGCGGAGGCTACTAAGCTTCTTCCGACGTCTCACGACGTCGCTCTCTAAAAGAGCGCAAAAAAAGCTCGCTTACTGCGAGCTTTTTTGTTGCGTATTAAAAAGGTTTGGGCTAGCTTTCGCGGTGGTTCATGTTCATTATAGATCGCACGAGGAGGAAGAATATGCCTGCCAATAAGGCCCCAGAACCATTGGTACCGGCGCCTGGTCAACCTGAAGAAAAACCTGCTTTGTCTCGACGAAAAGTTGCTGGCTTTGCATCTACGCCACCCACCCGGTCAGACTTAAAGCACGAGATTTGCGAGCGTGACAAGATCATCACGGCCTTCTGCGCAGGTCGCCTTCGCCACATGATGACCGATCTCAAGAACGAGCTCGGACCAATGCTCAAGAAACAGAAAGTCTCAAAGAGCGATGCACTAAACATCCTGGCAAAAGGCCTACAGGATGGCCTCGCCCTCAATATCAGCGAAATGTTAGAGGAACTGGAGGACAAATAAAGAGCTCTCGATGAGGGCTCTTTTCTTATTGGCTTTTTATCGTTTTTTCGCTCTGAGTGGTGGGAGTCGCCAAAATCTTTAGTGTCGCCTCAACTTTTTCAGGCCAATCTTTTCCGAGCGTACCAAAAGCAATTTTCAAAACATTTTCCTTGAGTTGCCAGGCCGGACTGACTTGCTGCAATACAGTGTTGATTTTTCCAAAGGGCGGTTGGTCGACAAACTCGAGATTAATCAAACCCTGTTCAATTTGCCCGGATCGCACCCCACTAGTCGTGACCGACAACACGTGTGCTTGCGCCGCCAACAATTTCCAACTTAGCAAACGGAAAAAGTTTCGTGCCTGGGTCGGTAACTCACCATGATCATGTTGCACGCTCGCCATTTCCTGGGCGAGTTTTTTTGGATCGGTAATGCCCGCAAGATATTGGTACAGTGACAAACGCTCCCGTTCGTCCCGAACAAAATTTGCCGGCAGATATGCAGCTAAAGGAATATCAATCGTCACGTCCAGAATCGGCGCTTCTTTGACGCCGGTCTTAACTTCTTGGACCGCGCGATGTAGCAATCGCAAATACATATTGAGCCCGACTGATTTTATTTGTCCGGATTGCTCAGCACCCAGCAAATTTCCGGCACCACGTAATTCCAAATCACGCAGTGCTATCTGAAACCCACTGCCAAGCTCTGTAGCCTCAAGCAGAGCGAGCAAGCGCGACCTCGCTGGGCCCTTCAAATCCTGGCGATTATAAAATAAATAAGCATA
>CAZCZY010000046.1:0-3369 GCA_964503525.1 uncultured Candidatus Saccharibacteria bacterium | reverse complement strand
CGAGAGGCCCGGGCCTCCCTGGGGCACATCTCCCGGAGTACCAGGGAGGTCGCGGATAATCGTGTGAGCTTCTTTTAAGGTACGTTCGTCCGGCACGCCATACACCTTTTCTGACAGTTCGCCCAAGTGCTGTTTTCCAATCGCGCGGCATAAATCGATACGCAATTGCAATTCACGCGCTTTACTTTGCAACAATTTGCCAATTATGGTTTGTGGAAACGTCAGTGCAGCAAGTTCGCCCATGAAATAATCCAAGTCGACGTCATGGGTACTATATTCAAAGGTCGGATTAATATTCTTGCCCGATAAAAATGCTTCTTGCTCCTCAGCAAGGTTTAGCGGGGTCAGCCACAGCACAAGTTTTATTTCGCGATCTATCTTTGCGAGTAGACGATCTAGTTCGCGCTCGCGTGGGTTGATCTGAGTTCCAGATGATGGTGCCATAACTCAACCGTAACACCTTTGGGCTCGGTATGATAAGCTTTTTTGTTATGACGCCAGGAAACGCCGCTCATATTGACCGCGCCGAACGGATTACGTTTGTTACCTCGGACAGTTTTGTTCTAGTTGGTACGTTTATACCGGCGACCAAACTACGTTCGCCCGCTGTATTGTTATTGCATCAACTCGGCCGCGATCGCTTAACGTTTGATCCGATTGTTGGGTTATTGCGTGAGGCTGGCTTTGCATCGCTGGCCTTAGATTTTAGAGGGCATGGCGAGAGCACCAGAGTAGGGGACAAAGACATTTCGTGGGAAAATTTTTCTGAAAAAGATTGGGCAGGGATTGGAGTTGACGTCGCCACAGCACTCGCGGGCTTGCGGAAACAACGTGGCGTTGATCCAGATTCTATTGGGATGATCGGCGCGTCTATTGGCGCTAATGCGGCATTTGTTGCTGCGAGCAGCGATCCCGCCATAAAAAATGTGGTGTTGCTGTCACCCGGCCTAGATTATCGTGGCGTTAAAACCGAGCCAGCCGGTCCTGCCATGGCGCAACGGCCGCTTATGATTGTTGCTGCAGAAAACGATAGTTACTCGTTTGAATCTTCAAAAAAACTATCGCAGATTGTAGAAAAATCGGCGTTTGTGCAAGAAAAAGGCGATGCGCATGGTACAAACATGTTCGCGGCTAATCCTAAACTAGCCCAACAAGTAGTAGAATTCCTTAGCAAATCAATAACTTCAACTCAATAACATCAACTCAATGACCAAAGCGCACGTACCCTTTAAAAAAGAAAAATTAAAATTGCATGGGAGCGCAGAGCTTGCGACGTCACTCAAAACACTACTCGGCAATGACGAGGTAGCGTATCAACAATTTGTAGAGAGTGAGATGAGCTCCGCCTATGATTTTGTTATGCGCGAACTGGAGTATCACAACGCGCTCAACAATTTATCAGCCAACGAAGTTGACCCGTACGATATTATCGATCAAGCGGTCGTCGCCATATTAGAAGAAAAGCCTGGAACAACACTTAAACTTGATCGTCACCTCAAGACAATAATTTTGGACATTTTGCATGGCCTCGTCGGTACTCTTGAAGAGCGAGAACGCCGAGAAACTTCCATTGAGGACAATGTCAAGGATCCGGCAGAAGAAGGTGGTTTTAGGACGCTCGGCGAGCACGTCTTAGATTTTTGGCAACCTGACAAGGACGAACAACGGATCGACGTAATTGCGGACATCGAGGTTCCTACGCCCGGAGAAATTCTGGATATGAAAGAGCGCCAGGCCGACATTTATGCCGCGCTCTCAGCGCTTCCACGTCAAGGGCGCGAGAACTTTGTGCTCTATGCCATCGAGCGCTGGTCGGTAAAAGAGTTGGCGGCCTGGCGCGGCGTTACTGAAGCAGAAATTACGGAAATGCTAACAGCCACACAGAAATTTTTACTCGAGCGCCTACGCGAAAAATCTCAGCTCGAAAATCGTCCGCCACGTCAATTGCCCCACACCCACGACGGTGGCTGAGCTCAAAAAAATTCCGCTTGCAGAAGTTCGGCAGCATAGTGGAGAAAACGATGCCTGGATTGTGATCGACGGAAAAGTCTATGACGTGACAAAATACTTACCGAGTCACCCCGGTGGACCACAGTGGATTTTAGATTGGGCCGGCAAAGATGCGAGCGAGGCCTTTGCGAGCAAAGGCGGTATGGGCATTGAACACACCGAGGCGGCAAAAGAAGAAATGAAACAATATTTGATCGGCGAGCTTGCTGCATAGCTCGCACAATAACTGACATCTGGTGAACCCGCACATCTCACTTGGACCGTTCACCATTTATTATTACGGTCTCATCCTCGGACTCGCCATTGTAGTCGCGTATTTTTATGCGCGAGTTCGCGCAAAAAAGTATCGCATCGCGAGCGACGTTATAGACACGCTCGTTATTTGGGCAGTGCCACTCGGCATTATCGGCGCACGACTGTATTACGTTCTCTTTAGTCTCGATCAATTTAGCGGCCAACCCCTAAACATCTTTTTTATCTGGCAAGGTGGTCTCGCAATTCATGGGGCGTTACTCGGAGGTTTTGTGGGTGCATGGATTGGACTCAGTCGGGCTCGTCGTAAGCACAAAAACCTCGACATTAGTACGGTTCTCGATGTGCTGGCACCCACCCTGTTTTTAGGCCAGATAATTGGGCGCTTTGCTAATTATGTAAATCAGGAAGCTTTTGGTGGTCCAACGACGCTACCCTGGAGCATATTTATTCGTCCCGAACGCCGCCCACTCGGTCTAGAAAATTTTGAAAGATTTCATCCGACCTTTGCGTATGAAGCGATCTGGAATTTGCTCGGCCTTGGAATCGTGCTGTTGTTCGAGAAAAAACATAATCGCAAAACAAACAGAACAGTAAACCAATCCGCATCTTCGCAGAAAAAAACTGGCGGTCTGGTCTTTGCTTTTTACGTGGCGTGGTATTCGCTGGGGCGTTTGTGGATTGAAGCGCTGCGTACGGACGCACTGCTGCTTGGCCCGGTTCGCGTCGCCCAAGTAATGAGCATAATCGGCATCATTGCCGCGGGCAGCTTTATTTGGTACCGTTTTAGGCAATGGAGACACCCAGCGCCAAGCGCGTGATTATTTATACCGTGGACGGCTGTCCGTTTTGTAAGCGAGCCAAGGCACTTCTTACTGCAGAAGGCGTCCAATTTGAGGAAAAAGAACTCAGCCACAACGAACATTTTGCTGACGAACTCGTGCAACTCACTGGGCACGCATTGGTTCCGGTAACGCTCATTGCGGGCGAGACGATCACCGGTTTTGATAAACCCAAATTAGTTGCCGCGATTTCAAAATTTAAACAGTCTTAACCCTCCCGGCATTTATGCCGCTGAACAATCTGCTCACTAGTTCGATCGACCTG
>CAZCZY010000045.1:0-15130 GCA_964503525.1 uncultured Candidatus Saccharibacteria bacterium | reverse complement strand
CTAAGAAGTCACGCAGGTATCGTAAAAAATTTGCACGGTGTCTAAACAATTCACGAACACTCGGATTGCTGACAAGGTCGAGCTCGCGCCGTCTAAATCGTAGCTCTTGATCTTTCAAACCATGAAATTTATCGGGCAGTGGCCGAATCGCTTTAGTAAGTACAGTAATTTTTTCTGCACGTACGGTAGCTTCCCCCGTTTTGGTCGCAAATGCGGCGCCGCTTACTTGTATAAAATCACCGATCTCCAGTAAGCGCACAATCTCGTAGGCGGAACCCAGTGCGTCTTGTTGCAAAAATACTTGGGTGCTACCGGTACCATCCTCAAGTTTGCTAAACGATGCTTTGCCCATGCGACGTAAGGCACGGATTCTACCGACGACGGTAACTGCTGCGCCACTGTGGGTCAGCGCATCAAAGTCTGTCACAAACTGTGCAGCGGTATGCGTGCGCTCACTATGGCTCGGATACGGAGCGACACCGGCTTTTTTTAAGCGGGCAAGTTTGTCGAGACGTTCGTTGACTAACCGATCCTCGGCGATAGAAGGCATGGTTCGTAGTCTAGCAGGCGGGATAGTTCGTGCCAAAAAGAAAAAGGCTTGGTCGGTGTAGGTGACTAGAGGTGCTAATCAACTGTACAGACCAAGCCTTAGTTATGTAGCGAACGACGTTGCGTTCTGCTCCTTTTTAAAAAGTACGATTACCGGCTATTTGCTCGCGAACTGTCGCGAGCTGATCTACCAAACCGGTGCGCTGATGTTCGAGCAACATGCGACGCTCGTGTTCTTCCCAGGAGAGACCTCCTTGGGCAATCTCTAGGTCAAAGAGATCGTCCGTCTGCTCCCGCACGTCCTGGAGTTGCTCGTAGATCGAGACCACTTGTCGTGCGATGCGGTCGGCTCGGTTGTTTACAACTGAGTCTCCGGCGACTTTGCGAACAGCGTGCCGTTGGAACGGTTTGCGTTCGCCTTTGTGGCTCGAGAAGTCCATTTGGTTTTAGGGTTTTGTTTAATAACCCTGGAAAACCAGGGTCAATACCCAGTATAAGAGTGTTTTACGCTTTTGTCAAGTGGAAAACTCTTATTATTTACCATCTAGCCAAACAAATGAACGGTCTAGCTGACAGAAATTATTTTGTACGTTACGTTTCCACCGGGCGTCTCGGCCACTGCTTCTTCTCCTGCTTTTTTACCGAGGAGCGATTGGCCAACGGCAGATTCGTTTGAGATACGTCCGTTGGATGGGTCGGCTTCGTTAGCTCCCACGATTTCAAAATCCATTTTTTTTCCACCGGCCTCTACAGTAACTTTGGAGCCTACGCTGACAGAGTCACCACCAGTTTTTTCGACAACCGTGACGGTTTTTAGAATTTGCTCGAGCTCTTCGACGCGTCCATCAACATAAGCCTGCTCATCTTTTGCGATTGCGTATTCAGCGTTCTCAGAGAGATCACCTTGCTCTTTGGCCGCCTGAATTCGCAGTGCCACCTCACGTCGCTTGGTATTTTTTAAGTAAACTAGCTCGTCCTGATATTTCTTAAGGCCGGCTGGCGTTACAATTTTGTCGGTCATTACTATTTGCAATTAAAAAGTTTCCGGAAGCCTAACATGCAGCTAACAAATTAGCCATCAGTGCTGCCACGGTGACCGGTCCAACTCCACCGGGCACCGGCGTCAGTGCCTCACAATATTCTTCAACGGCGGGGTCAACATCCCCTAATAATTTTCCGTCGCTCACGGTAAAACCTGCATCAATCACCAGCATCTTTTTATGCACAAATTCCTTAGTGATCATTCCGGGCTGACCAGCACACGCGACGAGTACATCAGCAGTTTTGCAAAGTGCTGCCGTGTCACGTTCATTTTTTTCGATGAGCACAACGGTCGCTCCCCCATTGGTCAGTGCTATTGCCAGAGGTTTACCGACGAGCAAACCCGCTCCCACGATTGCTACTCGCAGACCTGCAATCGTGCGCCCAGTGTGTTGAATAATTCTAAGTATCGCGCGCGGTGTGGCCGGAATAAAACCAGATTCGTCACGAACAAGTGCGCCAAGACTCGCGCGAGATAATCCGTCGATGTCTTTGGTTGTAGGAATCGCATCGAGAACCGTCGCGCGAGAAATGTGCGCCGGCAACGGAAGCTGAACAATAATTCCTGTGGCTTTTGTACTGGCACCCATTATGCGATTAACGACGTCTTGTATCGTCGCGCTAATGGGCAGCCGGAGTACCTCTGCAGTAACCCCAATTTGTTTTGCAATAGCTACCTTACGATTAATGTACGTAGTGGATTCTGCTTGATCACCAACTTGCACGATCGCCAGTTGCGGCGCCGGTCGCCCCGCCTTCTGTAATCGCAAAAGTTGCTCTTTGGTTTCCCCAAGCCAGGCATCAGCAATTGGCTTGCCTAATAATTTCATTCTTTAGTTGTAGCGCGACTAAAGAAATACTTCAAAGCCTCTTTGGCGACCGGCGCCGAAAAATCCGATCCCTCTCCGGCTTGTTCGACGAGAACTGCAATGGCTATAGTCGGCTCGTCATAGGGAGCAAAAGCAATAAACCACGCGTTTGGTTCTTTGGTGCCAAATTGCGCCGTACCGGTTTTACCCGCAACTTTTACCGGTAAGTCATTGAGCAAGCGGCCCGTTCCACCGGCGACCGTCGCTCGCATGCCGCGTCTAACGATGTCGATTATCCCCGCATCGGCCACACGCTCGGTCAGTGTTCGTGACGGAATGTCCTCCTCTGTACCGTCGGCTTTAATAATTTTCTTAACCAAATGCGGCCAATACAACGTACCACCATTTGCAACCGCTGCAGTAGCGTTTGCCAACTGCAGTGGCGTCGCCAAGACAAAGCCCTGACCGATCGCTGCGTTGTAGGTGTCACCCAAAAACCATTGCTCATTGTAGTTTTCCTCTTTCCATTCTGGAGTTGGCAGTAAACCCTTGGCCTCCCCAGGCAAATCAATCCCCGACGGTGAACCAAATCCAAAGGCCTGCGCAATTCGATCGATCCCATTGATACCCAGTCCATCGATTTCGCCAAACCCACCGCCGATAGAGTAAAAAAATGTGTTCACGGAATTTGCAATTGCCTGAACGACGTTGACCTCGCCGTGGCCACCCGCCTTCCAACTTCTAAACGTTTGTCCACCAATAACAATCGAGCCAGTGTCGACGTAGGTTGTGCTCTCCGTAATTGTCCCGGCCTGCAAAGCCCCCGTTGCCACAAATGGCTTAAAGGTCGAACCCGGTGGATATGTCCCACTCAGCGGCCTCGAGAACAGCGGCTGATTGGGGTCATTGACCAGTTGATCAAGTTTTTCTGGCTTGATCCCGCGCCCAAACTCGTTGACGTCATACCCGGGCACTGACACGAGCGCTAATATTTCTCCATTGCGCGGATCGATTGCGACCGCAGCGGCGCGTAACTTTTTGCTTCGGTCCGCAGCTTTACTCAATTCTTGGTACAAAACATTTTGCAGGCCAGCATCAATTCCTAAAACAAGATCAGAACCTGCTCGCGGTTGTTCGGTCGCCAGTACGGCCACAATTTGACCGTGCGCATCGACTTCAACATTTTGTGCGCCATTTTTTCCACGGAGATTTGACTCATGACTATTTTCGAGGCCAGCCTTACCGAGCTGATCGGTAAGTTCGTAATCTTGATGATCAGCCACTTCCTCTGCAGTTAGTCGGCCAACATAGCCAACCACGTGTGATAAGGCCACGGCACTTTTATATTCCCGAACAGCAGAAACATCCGCTCTCACGCCCGGATAATTGGCGACATTGGCCTGCAAAATCAGCGCGCTATCTCGCGGAATATCCTTGGCCACGATTATGGGGTCAAAGAGCGCGTGATCGTTTGAGTCGTAGACTTCGATTAATTCTTGCGAACTCACGCCAAACTCGGTAGAAAGTTTTGCAAAGAGGTCGCTGCGTTTTTGTTCGTCGGTGGGGATGTCGACTGGAACCATGACGAGGTCGTAGCTCGGAACATTTTCTACTAATTGCTCAAGATTACGGTCGTAAAGAATGCCGCGAGGAGCACTTAACACCAAAGCGCGCAAACGGTTGCCTTCTGCCAGTCCCCGGTAGCGTTCGCCCTGAGCGATTTGTAAAAAGCCGGAACGCGAGATAAGACCGACGAGCAAAATTCCGGACACAACGTACAGCCAGCGAAAATTCCGCATCTCATGTTTGTCCCGAACTCTGCGATGGTCGTCGCCTTGTGGATTTTTTAAGACTTCCTCAAAGGCGAGGGGCTCGTTACTGCGCCCAGACACAAAGCGGTCAGAAAATTCTTCTGACTGCGGGACCGGCTGTATAAAATCGTCGTCAAATTGGTGAGCCATTGTTTGCGTTGCAATTATCGCTGACTAATGGAGTTATCGCTGCCCAATCGGTCGCAAACCCCCCTGGTATGGATTAAGCCAAAGTGCCAAGCGGCGAACAACATACACGATTGGTAACATCAGGACCATATCAATGGCAAAACGTACCAGGAACAAACGTGAAAAAAGTTTTAGACCATGCCACAACCCCAAATCCGCTCCAATGGTAGAAACTACATACAGCGACGTCAGTCCCGCCACCAACGCAATTCCACCTGTCACAATCACGCCCGGTCGAGACAGTCGCGGTAACACTCTGTGGTGGATGCCGACAGCAACCGCAGCCACGAGCAAACTCGCAAGGGTCCAGGTACCAAACTGACTGGGATGCCAAATATCAATGGCAAGACCGGAGAGTAACGCCCACCAAAAAACTTGTTCGATCGGTTGATAATACAGCGCGAGTCCTATGACAACCAAAAGACTCACGTCTGGAATCACGTGCCAGGGTGCCAATGCGCTCGGATACGTAAGTTGCATCCAACTCGCAAACACAACCAGGATTGCTACGACAAAGCCGCGCATTAAAAGAGTGTCAACATTAAAAGCTCGTAATCACGTGCACAAATTCCAGGCGTGTTACATCAGCAAAGGGACGAACCCGCGCCACCTGAAAAAGTGCATTGGCAGCGGTCTCCACAGCCTCTACCGCACCAATCGCTAAGCCCTTTGGGATATCTCCACCGAGACCTGATGTTTCGACTGTGTCGCCCACATTAACCGTATCTTGTTGCGGAATATCAGTCATTTTTAGACCGAGACCTAGTTCGCCGCGAGTGATGCCAGTGCCGCGAGATTCTGCCAGAAGCGTCGGCAGTGCGCTACGATCATCGGCCAGGAGCAACACTTCGGCCTGTCCGGCTAAAACTTCTTGCACACGACCGACCATAACTCCTCCACTGTCGAGGACGGCGACACCTTTTTTTATGCCATCGCGTGAGCCACGGTTTATGGTCATAGTTTTTGTACCCGAGATCGCATCATGGCCAATGACACCGGCCACAACGGTCTTAATTTCTGGTGGTAGTGGAGCTTCGAGACGCTTGCGCAATGAGTCAAGTTCCACTTGGCTGTCTTTTAGTTTTGTAATATCCGCGCGAGCCACTGCGATGTCGCGCGTGAGTTGTTGATTTTCTTGATCAAGCTCGGCAATGCGACCAAGTAGGGAGAGACCGTTGCCTACGCGTTGCGAAATAATGCGTGCACCGCGAGCAAATGGTTCCAACACAAACCCAACGCCGGACTCAATTGGACGGAGCCAACCAAGCAGATGCAGTGCGACTAAAATACTCGCCACAAGTGCCGCGGCAATCCCCGTTTTAAAAAGCGATCGCTTTCGAGCCATATTTTATCGCACCTATCGGGGTGCCTTTTCGTGTTGCGTGGTAACTAAAACGTCCTGCAATTGATCAAGATCCTCAAGCACCACGCCACAGCCTCGCACAACACAAGTCAGCGGATCATCCGCCACGCGCACCGGCATTTGAGTTTGTTCGGCGATGAGACGGTCGAGACCACGCAGAAGTGCTCCCCCACCCGCGAGAACTATCCCACGCCGAAAAATATCTGCGACGAGCTCGGGCGGCGTGTCCTCTACCGTCGCTTTAATATTATTTACCAAAATTTGGACCGAACGTGCCAGCGCCTCGCGCACCTGCTCGTCTAGGATGCGAACCTCCTTGGGTAGGCCGGTAATCAAGTCACGCCCTTGCATGGTTGTCTCGAGCGGCTCTTTGAGAGGATATGCAGATCCTACGGCAATTTTAACGTCCTCCGCAGTTCGCTCACCCAGGAGTAGATTAAATTCTTCGCGCGCGTACTGGATGATATTTTCGTTAAGCTCGTCGCCAGCGATCCGCAAACTGCGGGACTCAACGATGCCACCTAAGCTGATCACTGCAACTTCTGTAGTGCCCCCACCAATATCGACGATCATGTTGCCGGCCGGATCTTGGACTGGTAGGCGCGCGCCGATCGCCGCGGCCATCGGCTCTTCTACGAGAAAAGTCTGGCGCGCTCCCGCGTTTGTGGCGGCATCGACGACGGCGCGCTTCTCAACTTCTGTCACGCCTGATGGAATTCCGATCACGACACGCGGTCGCGGAAAAAAACTAAACGTCTCCTTGTGAACCTTCTCAATAAAATATTTGAGCATTTGCTCCGTCACTTCAAAGTCGCTAATGACACCGTCTACGAGCGGCCTCGTCGCGACGATGTGGCCTGGAGTGCGCCCGACCATGCGCTTGGCTTCACTGCCGATCGCGAGCACTTGATCCGTATTTTTATTGATGGCCACAACCGAAGGCTCGTTGATCACGATCCCCTTGCCCCGAACATACACAAGCGTATTGGCCGTTCCCAAGTCGATGCCTATATCCTGGCTAAACAAGCCAAAAAAGTTGTCTAGAATTTTCATTTGAGACCCCTAGCTTTACCGGATCGGCGCGAACATTGCAAGGCTGCTGATTTCCCAACAAACGCATGCTTCAGCCTTCACTGCGATATCCCAACCTAGGCGCGTTGATGCTCGTGCAGGCGGTCTGAAATCTCGGCATACATGAATTGGCGCTGCGCTTCGGGTACTGTGTGTATCGCCTCGCGTAAATTAAGAGCAAAAGCCCGCAATGGTTCGGGAGCCTCGTTTGGAAAGTCTCCGTTGGTTTCAAAAAAAGAAACAATCTGTTCGCGATGTGGTTGCGCGCCATCAAGAAGACTAGAGATAATTTCGGTTGAATATTTCTTATCTCGCACAATTATTTGCATAATATCTTGTAGCAGTGCTAGCGCATCTCGTCGAGGAGCATCCGCTTTTTCTATTTGTTCAATAGTTTTGCGCCGACGATCTTGTTCCGGTAGTAATTTTTGCATGATGTCGTACCAGTGCCGCTGCCGAATTAAGGTCGAGCGGTTCTTACGAAACAGCGTTGTTATTTCTCGCTTCCACTGACGCCATCCCGGATCTTCCTTTGACATGTCTGAAAGTTTTTGCGCACGCAAGACGTCGAGATTCCCCAACGCCGAATCAAGAAAGGCTTCACCCAATGGTTGTTCGACTATGATGCCGGTAGAAGTTTTCAAATTGCGTCGTTGCTTTGAATCCAGTTTGATTAGTGAGTACCGGGGTCCTAGTGGCTCTCCCGTGGGCGGCAACCTTCCAAATGCTCCGCCCCCTACATCAACCAGCAGTCGCTCACCATTGGCCAAGCCCACGCTCAGCGCAAAGTGTCCTGGCATGCGCGCCGCCCGCACATCTAGTCCACGTTTTTGAAGACTGATTCCCATCGCGGTTGAAACACCGACACAATCTGTGCGCCACTCATTTTGCTTTGACAGACCAGGTGTCGATCCCCAACCCGCTTTGTTTAGAGCACTTTTGCGTAATGTATCTTGAGCTACTTTTAAAAATGATTCTTCGAGAGCTGCCCGTTCTTCCAAACTTTCAGAATTATTACGTTTCTCCCATGCTTCTTCGTCAAATTCAATTTTGAGCTTTGGTAAAACATCTTTTTCAAATCCAGCCTTTGAGTCCCACCATATTCGATCAACAATTTGATCATTCGATCCGGTTACATCCAGTGGCTGCCCGCTTCCAAGTCGTTCCCATAAGACTGCCAAGTCCTTGCGCTCTTTTGGAGTGAGTTCTGTACCGCGCTCTTTGAACTCTCCAAGTGCCTCAATTGGCGGTCCAGGACGTTCAGACATGGCTAGTGCGCCCGCGCAAAAATCGCGACGTGCTTGGCGGGCTTATCTTCTCGTAAACACTTGTCCGGTATATTTTTTTGGTCAAACGGTAGAACGCGAATAGTCGCTTTGGTTTCTGTCTTGATCGTCGCCTCGCACTCAGCATCTCCACACCACCCGGCACGAACAAAGCCCTTCTTTTCTTCGATCACTTTTTTAAATTCGTCGTACGACTCAACGGTCGATGTGTGTTCGTCGCGATATTTTGTTGCACGTTCTAACAATTGCGTCTGTATTTGTACGAGTAAATCCTGGATTGACTCAGGCGCGGATCCGGCATCAACAGCTTTTTTGCCCGCTTTACCCTCTACTAACCTCGACACAAGCATCACTTTTTTCTCTGCAAGATCACGTGGTCCGATTTCAACCCGTACCGGCACGCCACGAAGTTCCCAATGGTTGTATTTAAATCCGGGACTCACGCCATCGCGTTGATCAAACTCGACTCGCACTCCGGCGGCCGTAAGTTTTTTGTACAGCGCATCGCACTCGGCCGTCACGGCATTTTTTTCTTCAGGAGTTTTATAGATCGGCACAATAACCACTTGAATAGGCGCTATCTTGGGCGGTAACACTAGGCCGCGTTCGTCGCCATGGGTTAAAATCAAACCACCGATAATGCGCGAACTCATGCCCCAGCTCGTCTGCCAGGGACTCTGTAGTGCACCCGTCTCATCTGCATACTGAATTTTAAAAACCTTAGCAAAATTTTGCCCGAGGTTGTGCGACGTACCTGCCTGTAAACCCTTTCCATCCAGCAGCAACGCTTCAATCGCAGTGGTGTATAACGCTCCGGCAAATTTTTCTGATTCGGTTTTTCGGCCAGTGATCACTGGCATCGCGAGCCAGTCGCGACAAAAAGATTCATACATTTGCAGCGCGCGCATTGTCTCGGCATCAGCTTCTTCAAGCGAAGCGTGTACCGTATGTCCCTCTTGCCACAAAAACTCGGTTGTCCGCAAAAATAACTTAGTACGTTTTTCCCAGCGCACGACATTTGCCCACTGATTTATCTTGAGTGGCAAGTCTCGATGTGAATGTATCCATCGCGAGAACGTGTCGTACATAATTGTCTCCGACGTTGGTCGCACTGCTAGTCGCTCCGGTAGCTTTTTACCACCACCCTCAGTCACCCAGGCAATCTCCGGTGCAAACCCTTCTACGTGTTTGGCCTCGCGCTTTAAGAAACTTTCTGGAATAAAAAGCGGAAAATACGCGTCCTTTGTACCTGACTCTCGAATCGCCCCACCTAAAACCTCTTGTACGCGCCGCCAAATATCAAAGCCGTACGGTCGGATGATCATCATTCCCCGCACGGTCGCGTAATCCGCAAGTTCGGCTTTGAGAATTACGTCGTTGTACCAAGCGTTAACGTCTTTTTTTAGAGAAGCAATTTGTTCGGGCATGGGACTAAAATAAATTCTGAATACGATCAATCACATCAAACCGAATAAAGTCACGCGCAGTAATTGCCACAATCAAGACCAAGAGCAACCCAAAGCCAACCGTGTGGACCACATTTTCGACTTTGCGACTAATTTTTTTGCGACGAACTTTTTCAATCCCCAAAAATAGTAAGCGTCCACCGTCCAGTGCCGGAAATGGCAACGCATTGATAATGCCAAGATTTATCGAAAGTAGGGCGGCAAATTGCAACAACGGTACGAGCCCTAGATCCAAAACTTGACCCGTGACCACCGCGATACCTATCGGCCCAGCCACATCGGCGGCAACACTTCCCTGGGTAAGCAACTGCTTGATTACTGCGCCAAATACGACAAAGATTTGTCCCGTAATATAAACTGTTTGCCTGCCGGCCTGCCAAAAGGCCGAATACCAGGGAAAACTAACGGTTGCGGTTTTTACGAGACCGACGCCCAGTGGTCCCTGACCCTCAGGTGGATCAGCGCGCGGCGTTGCCGTAATAGACAGGGTTGTTTTTCCACGCGTAAGTTCAAAGGGTGTTTTTTGTCCGCCGCGCGCCGAAATAATGTCGACCACTTGAGCTTCTTCAGTGATAACTTGCCCATCGACCAATGCGATGCGATCCCCCGGTCGGATTCCAGCTTGCTCTGCCGGGCTGTCAGCAACCACTTGCGTGACACTGACCGAAGGCTCGCTCACGCGCGCAGACGGCGGCAAAGTTGTCTCTTCGTCAATGGCCGTGGTTGTACCCGCCATGTTTACAATCCACAGCAATACAAAGGCCAAAATAAAATTCATGATCACACCTGCCGCGATCACAATCGCGCGCACACCTATAGGTCGCGAGGCAAAACTTTCTTTTTTGTCAGAATCCTCTCCCCCTTCGCCCAAAATTTTTACAAACCCACCAAATGGGATCCAGTTGATCGAATAAATCGTCCCACCCCGTTTAACCCCAAACAATCGTGGTGGAAATCCAAATCCGAATTCTTCCACCGTCAACCCCGCACGTTTTGCGGTAATAAAATGTCCAAATTCGTGTACAAAAATCAGCGCGCCAAGAACGAGAACAAATACCAGAATCGTCAGTATCATCAGATCGTTGTTATTTGTTCGCTTTTGGCCTCAACGACCGTCGCGATTTCTGCGTTATAATTGTCCATCAATTGCTGGGCCTCTTTTTTTGCGCGCTCCAGGTCATCTTCAGATTTGGCACCGTCGGTCACTTCTTGCTTGACCGACTTTAGAAATTCTTCACGAATATTTCGTAGCGCAATTCGTGCTTCTTCGGCCTTGGCGCCGACTAGCTTTGTTAACTCCTCGCGACGTTCGGCCGTGAGCTCGGGCAGCGTCAATCTAATCACCTCGCCGGTTGCCGTCGGATTGAGACCCAAGTCAGATTGCTGCACTGCTTTTTCTATCGCCTTGGTTAAACTTTTATCCCAGGGCTGTATCTGGATCAAGCGAGGCTCGGGTATCGAGATGGATGCAATCGCCTTGAGGGGCTGCATGCTGCCATAGGCCTCAACGCTGAGATCTTCAACGAGCGATGGCTGTGCTCTTCCGGTACGAACCGCTCGCAGTTCATCTTTAAAGTGTGCAAGCCCGGCCTGCATCTTTGTTTCCGCTTCTGGTTTGGTCATGGCAACCAGAATGCCTGGTTTGCCACCAATTATCAACTCGCTCGGATAATAAGCTAATTTGGCGACAGAACGCTATTGATAACGCTCTCACCCTCGCCGCTAACTCCAGTAACGATAGTCTTGAGATCAACAAACGTAACCGCACCGACAACTCGCTCAGTTGGTAAATTCCGAGAAATCCAGGATGCTCCACCGTCACGACTTTTGGCGACGGTGTTGTTAGCCGCAATTAAGATGTCGATGTTGCTCTCATCGGAGACAAAGAGTTGGCTCAAAAGTTCACCAGAGTCGCTTAGCGGATTACTCACCAGTTGCCAGGTAAGCCCAAGATCAGCACTGCGAATGAGGCCCTGATCCGTGGCTGCCCAAATATGACTGGCAGTCTGACTGGACTGGGCAAGTGCAATGACTTGTGAAATGTCAGCCTTGAGCGCGGGAAGTGATGCTCTTGTTGGCGTGCGGTCAGTAAACGTAACCCCACGATCAGCTGAAATAGCGAGACCTTCTTCGTCTGTACCGACCAATATTGCGGACCCAAGTGGAGAAATAATAACGTCATTGATTGCGCTGTCAAAACTTGCCGCTACGCTCCACGACAAACCTTCATTGGCCGAGTGCAATAGTTGACCGTTGCTCGTACCTGCCCAAATATTTGGTGGCGACGCTGGATCTAAGGTGACCGTGGTGACAATTGCCGGGTCTGCGTAGAGCGTCTGAAATGTTAGTCCGTCGTCAGTTGTTCGGATAATTTGTTGTCTATAAGCAAAGTACGCCGTGCTTACATTTTGCGGATGAATGGCGATGTCACGCGTAGTTCCTTGTTGCAACGACGTCGAATTCCAGGTCTGCCCGCCATCCGAACTCAGCACCACGCCTCCATCGACTACGCCTGCAAAAACCGATTGCGGTCTTGCGGGGTGACTAGCCAAGCTCACAATTTGTCGACGAGCCAAACTACTTTCTGCATCGAGTTTGGAGCTCGCAATGTATGTCTCGCCACCATCGGTCGAACGAAATATTCCGGCATTGGCGCGGCTCGCGCAGCCAGCCAGCGTTAGACTGATGAGCGGGATGGCAAGAACTGCAATTTTTATTTTCATGGCTCTAGCATAGCAAAAGCCTCGAGAACTGCACGTGACGATACGTTGCGGCGCAATCGGCGCTCGGCAATTGCCAGTCCGGGACGCAAGGATGCCGGTGCGGTCAACATAAGTTCGCCCAAAAAATCGCGCGCGGTTTGTGGATTTGCGCTCAACGTGCCAGCTAGTTTGAGGCGGGCAATCAAATCGCTTTTTACCCAGACTGCCGTTGAGTCCGCTATTGAAGTTTTTGTCTCTGGCGCCACAAGACGTGATAGTGCCCGACCCGGCCGCCCCATTGCATATTTTGCAAGGTCGGCGAGTTTTTGTTTGTCCAGGCTGAGTTTTTGTTTTTCTGTGATGAGTTTATTCTCAGTTTTATTCTCAGTGACAAATTGCAACAGACCCTCATAGATTGTTTTTTCTGAAACAAGATGTAGCGCGATTGGAACGCAGCGGGAACGAATCGTCGGCAACACATGCTCGGCGCTTGGCGCAGTCAAAAGTAGGAGCGCATAGCCGGGTGGCGACTCCAGCGTAACTAGCAGCGCGTTGGCTGCTTCAGGTGTCATGCGATTGGCATCTTCTATTACAACGACGCTGCGGGGGGCGGCAATGGGGCGCCGAGATACGTGATGGCTGATGGCCCGAACATCGTCAATCCCAATTTTTTCGATACCGGAAAATATTTTGACATCTAGATCGACGCTTCGAGGTACCCGACCAAGGGCCTGGCGAACGGCTGCGGCAGCGAGCGTCGCTTTGCCAAGGCCCGTCGGACCAGTCAACAAAAACGCATGCGGGCTCCCGGCCGCGATACAGCCAAAAAGGAGTTCGCGCGCTTGGGAATTGCCGATATGGAATGGATGTGATCTCTCGCGGAGCGATTGCATGGCATTAGTGTACCAATGTTGGTGGCATGCGATAAATATACGAACGTGTCTTACTGAAATTCTCGGCGATCAATTTTGCCTCGGGCTTCCAACCTGGCATCGAGAAGGAAACCGTCGCGACGATGGCGCCTTTCCGCAGCTCACGTACGAGTTTTGGTTGAAGTTTCTTGTTGGGACCCGGCATGAGATAGAAAGCGACAGCGTCGGCCTGTCGTAAGTCGACGCGATGAAAATTCACCAGCCTAAATCGCACGCGGTCGCGTGCAGGATGAATCAACCGCCACAATTGTGAGTAGACGTATGGAAAAAACGATAGCTCCAGCCCAAAAACATGTGCATCTGGAATTTCCGTGGCCAACCGCAGGGCAAAGTCCCCCTTACCAGAGCCTAGTTCGTAAATCCGGCGCGCGCCGTCTCGCTTAAGATACACCGCCACCGCTTTTTGGGCGGCGCGCGCCGACGCGAGTGTCGGCACTCCTGTTCGTAAATAGGTAATGGCGACGGTCAGCAATAAAAACGACATCGCGGCCACAAACAATAGTGCACCAAATAATCCCAAATATGGTGCAAGGTATTGTGTCATTGCGGAGCAAACTTATTACGCGAGAAACTATGTTGCTTAAGCACTACTTGCGCGTAGACAAAATACTGCGCTTATATGCATCCAGATTTTCTAGTGCCATGCCCGTACCCTTAGCCACACAAAGCAGCGGATCTTCTGCAACATAACAATTTACGCCGGTCGCCTTGGCGAGGAGCTGATCAATATTGCGCAGCAATCCCCCACCCCCCGAGAGCACCATCCCCTTATCAATGATATCGGCGGATAATTCTGGTGGAGTCACCTGTAACACTGCCTTAACGGCTTTGATGATTTCACGAAGTTCTTCCTGTAAAGCCTCGGTCACCTCGTTGGAAGTAATTGTAATTGTTTTTGGTAAGCCCGACACCATGTCGCGCCCACGAATTTCCATTCCCTCGTTGGGTTCGAGTGGAAGCGCCGATGCAATCTGGATCTTTACCCGCTCGGCCGTACGATCCCCAATCGCAAGTCCATGTTTTTTGCGGATATACTCCATGATGGCTTGGTCAAATTTGTTGCCGCCTACGCGCACACTGTTAACCGCAACAATTCCTCCGAGAGATATCACGGCAATTTCCGACGTGCCGCCGCCTATGTCGATAATCATATTACCGCTCGATTCCCCAATTGGAATCCCGGCACCTATCGCCGCGGCCACTGGCTCTTTAATAATGTAGGCCGCCTTGGCACCGGCAGAAACCGTGGCATCAACAACCGCGCGTCGCTCGGTCGAAGTAATCCCGGCCGGTACCGAGACCATGACTTCTGGTCTAAAAAAACGCACGCCGCCGGTGGCCTTCTCAATTAAATATCGTAACATCGCCTCGGTTATCCGGTAGTCAGCAATAACCCCGTCCTTGAGCGGGCGGCTCGCGATGATTGTATCTGGGGTTCGTCCAATCATTTCCTTGGCCTCCGCACCCACCGCCAAAATACGGTTATCATCCACCGAAACGGCCACAACAGACGGCTCATTGATCACAATGCCCTTTTTAGGCACGTATACGAGTGTATTGGCGGTACCTAGATCGATACCTACTTTCTTTGTAAACATAGAAAATCTACTCTAGCAGATTAGGCAGATAAGACTGATTACGCTGATTTGGCAGCTTAGAAAAAGTCTGTCTCGACCCGCTGAATATCGGCACCAAGAGCCCGGAGTCGTTTATCAATTTTTTCGTAACCTCGATCAATTTGATAGATATTGCCAATAGTGGTTGTGCCCTGGGCGATTAACCCAGCAATCAGTAAAGCAATCCCGGCGCGAATATCTGGTGAAATAATTTTGCGACCGCGCAGCTTGGTTGGGCCGTTGATTATGACGCGGTGTGGATCTGCCATAATGATGCGCGCGCCCATTTGTTTGA
>CAZCZY010000044.1:0-5850 GCA_964503525.1 uncultured Candidatus Saccharibacteria bacterium | reverse complement strand
CTGGGAAAATTTCAAGCAGCCTTGGGCAAACTAGCTAAGGCGAAAAAAATACCCGAGACTGGCTTATCTCGAGAAGAGGTCGCAGCTGCTTGGCAAGCTTTTCCAGAACGAGAGGAAATTGAAGCTGGCGAAAAATATGCGATGGAAAAATACGAGCGTTCGTATACAAATTCCTGGAAAGGCGATAAGGGATTTGATCATGTCTCTGGTCGAATGCTGTCGCTAGATTTGCAATATAGAAAAGCTACGCGTCTTGGCGACAAAAATGAGCGAGAGGCTGAATATACTCGAATTGATGAGGAAATGATTTCCATGCTGGGATTGATTGTCGACGAAGGAATACGAGCTGAATTTGAATTTATGTATCTAATTCGTCGGACAGCGCAGGAAAACAATGAAGATTACGTTGTTTCGATAGCACATGCGCGACCTCCTGAGGATAAGAAGACACCGACAAACGTAGACCTAGTCCTGACGTATGGGGCGAATTCAATTCTTATTAACTTAAAAACTCGCGATATGAGTGCAATGACACCAGCAAAAGAGGCAAAATTGCAAATTATCAGAGAGCAAGCGCGAAGCGCGAGTATTGTATTACTAGTTTTAGACACTCGGAATTTACACGACGCATTTATGGCACGAACACACCCCGCATATCAGACACTCGCTCAATTAGTTTTCGTTAAACTTGGAGAAACAGTCAAAACCGAAACCCGTGTCAAAATGCCAGTGTTTCTGCCTGTAACTCAAGTGCCCCAAAAAGAAAAAAGTAAATCACCAAGAAAGGCAAAAAAATTATCAAGAGATACGTATCATGAGAGAATTTCATTGCAGTGGCTTATCGAGCATGGATTGCTTGATCAAGAATGGATCGGCGATGTTGCAAAATCTCGCGACGTCATCGCTATTAAGGATAAAGTAGTTTCGGCTGCAGATAGGTTGGGACTAACAGGCCCTGATCTAGAGAATCTTAGCCCGGAAAAATTGGATAAATTAAAGCAGGCTATCGGTTGATAGCCTGCGAGTGAGTGATGCTGAGTTGGAGCATCACTTTTCCTTTTCTGGAAGCGTGACGGTGATGTGGAGTGGAGTACCAGACGGTAGAATTGCGATGATTTTATCTTCAAAGCATTCTGCGCGACCGCCTTGGCCGACGATTGCTCGTGCAAAGAATTCCTGGACAGATATCCTGCCGTCGATGAAGTCGCGCGTAAGATTACGCGTCTTGCGCGGGCGTCTGCCCGTCATTTTTGCCATTGATGCATCTCCTGTGCGATGTACGTGTCGACCCAAAAATTGTTGAAGAACTAAAGCCTAAAAAAGCCAGAACACGTGAGACTATCAGGTGTTGCGAGCAGCGTCAAGGCTTTGGACTTGCGCGGGCTTATTGTTGCGTAAGTTTATTATTTTCGGCGAGATGCTCAAGAATTTCTAGTGCCAGGTCTTGAGGCAGGCGCGTTTCAAAAACTAAATAGTCGTCACCGCGCTCTAGCACCGCGGTAGTGGTCGCAGAAAATCCTGGCAGGGGGGCGAGTAGTGCCAGTCCAAACTCACCATGCGCCGTCACGGAGATATCAGTGCCAAACCATTCGCGTAATTTCTCTTCCATCGAGGCCCCATCTTCTTTTGCTATCCGCGTAACTACAACGGTGTCGGCAACGTCTCCTGTCGCTTTGGGATCAAAGACACTCACGATGGTCGCGTCGCGATGCGTTACTTCTCTTTGTACGAACCCGGCCGGAACCGGTACGGTAATAGACGACGCCGACTCCAACTTGGCACCGCTCAATGAGAAAATTGTTCCATTCACAGATGCAGCATCGGTCGTACCGGCGCTGGCTCCACTCACGCCAGAATCCGGCATGCCCGCGGTCGTGATCGGCGCATTTAGCAGTGAAGCCAATAACAGATCCATGTCCAGATCGATCGCTGCTGAGCCGCCTAGAATCAACCCGCGTTCGACAGAATTTCGCTGACTTGCCGCGTAAGATTGTGTCGGGCCGGGAAGCTCTGAATTTTTTGTTAGAAGCAACGCGCCTTGGGAGTTGCCAGCTAAGCCCCCGCCGGACAACGCATCGGGATAATCAAGACCGGTGGCGAGAATAATATCTTTTACGTTGGTAACGTACGCCTGGTTGACGGCGACATTGGTTGCGTAGCGATCTCGCCCTTCGAGGCGAACCACCTGACTCACGTGCGGAATCGCCTTGAGTTCTTGTTCGACCTGTGTGGACAGTGCGGTCGATCCACCAACAATTACAACTTTTGTTATGCTCGCAGTTTTTGTCAGAAAATCTCGCGTAGCGGCACTCAGTGTATTGGAGTTGGTCAGTAGTACAGGAGTCGCGGTCGTCGCAGCAACTCCACTGACTGAAACTGCATCGGCAAATGCGCTCTTATTGACGACAAAGGCCGTGGTCAAATTTCCAAGTTTCTCCGCAATAAGTGTCGCAGTCGTCTCGCGATTTGCGCCAGCAATTGTGCTAACAGAAAATCCCAATGTAGTGAGGCGGTTTGTGACAGCAGCGCCAATCGTTTTTTCGCCACCCAAAATTACGATAGAGCCACCGGCTGGCAATACACGTTTAATTTCGTTCTCGGTTGTCATGGGAAGTTCGTTCGTCTTAGTTAAAAGCAATACCGCATCACTTTTTACAAGCGGCGCTGCTGCTAAGGCATCCGCATGTGTAGCGCCACTCGCCAGCAAAACCGTTTTAGCCGAACTGCTCGCTGCAAACCGTCGCTGGCTCACCCCAACGGCTGTCTCATACCGATCACGGCTTGCCGTCGGAACACGCTCAACTTCGATCACGTCATTGTGTGCCGCGATGTATGCGGTGGGATCCGACCATTGTGCCAACGCAGCGCCATCGCCATAACCCCAATACACCCACGGACTGGCGACATAACTACCATTTCGCACCCCGTAATGAATATGTTCGGGCCAACCACCATTTACATCCTCGGTGCCGATATATCCGATAAGTTGTCCGCGTTGCACGTCCTGATCCTCAGCCACTGTAAAAGAGTAGGGATCGAGGTGTCCATACAGTGACACGACAAGACTACCGTCGACATTCTGATGTTCGATCAAAACAAGACCACCGTAATTTTGGTAGCCGGAAAAGTTGTGAAGCGCTTTTACGGTCCCGTTGGCAGTCGCAAATACCGGTGTACCCGCGGTCGCAAACGCATCGTCAGCCAGGTGATATTTATTTAGGTACATCACGAACTCACCAAACTTATATCCGTCTACGGTCCACCCGTCGAGTGGATGTTGCCAAGTCCCAGCAAGTTGAGCATTAACCGACCATGATGTAGCCATCAGAGTAACGGTTGCGAGCGCAATGAGAATTATTTTCTGCATCCCCTTGAATTTCATCTTGTGGAAGTTAGCGGGTGCAATTCGTGAAGCCAGTAGTTCTAGATATTGTACAACTTTTACGCCATAAAGTCAACGTTTTTGTTTGCACCAAGTGCGCAAGCGCGTATCATGGTCAAAACGTGATAGCACGTTTTGTTCGTACCGAATCTTGCTGTAGGAGGTGGCGTGCGGTGGTAAGAAAATTTCGTATCATAACCGAAATCCTCGGAGATCCATTGGAACGACCGTTTCGTACGACGGTTGAATACATTGTCGCCGAGGGTCTGTGCGAGTCCGTCAGCACCATCGTGAACGAGTCGGCTACCGCTGACGAACAGCGCGCGTATGTACTGGGCGTCAAGGCCGCGTCGTACTTTGCCGGTATCTTGGTCGACGATCCCATCTTGGTGGAAGCATCCAGCCAACAACAGCTACCCTTTGTCGTTGTCGGGAACGAGTAGCGGCATTCCGCAATTTCTAGGCTCAGTCAATCGTGACTGGGCCTTTTCTTTTTAGAGGGCAAGCAATCGTGCGTGCTAGAATGTTTTTTATGTTGTGGTATTCACGAATAAAATTTGCATGGCGATATGCGCTCGCGATCCCGATGGTCCTTTTGGGTCTGTTTGTCTCCATGCGTCCGGCGTTCGCCCAAGAAAAATCGTATGCAATAACCAAATGGCAGGCACGCTACGAAATCCAAACCAACGGCAACGTCCTGGTGGAGGAAACGCAAACGGTCAAGTTTGTTGGTAGTTTTTCTTATTATGGCCGAACAATTCCTCATCGGCGGCTTGATGATATTACAGATGTGTCGGTGTATGACGTGACTGCCGATCAAGAACTGCAAGAATATCTGGACTATCAAGTCAGCTCCACAATCTCGGAGGGATTCCCGGCCACCGATATTTTGCTAAATTTTGCGCTAACCAATGCTGTGCAAACATGGAAAATTTCTTACACGGTGGAGGGCGGTATTGGTTTTTTTGAAGATCATGACGAGTGGTATTGGAATGTCATTCCGCATGATCGCGATGTGCCGATTGGTTCGATCGAGGCGACTGTGGTGTTACCAAAAGATGTTGGCGCCGCTAATATCAAAACTGCGTTGTACGAGGATAGAGTTGCAGACGCCACGCAAGAAGTGCGCGATGGTCGCACGGCATACTTCTCGGGCGGCTATACGGGTCCTGGTACAGATTTTACGACCGTCGTGGGGTGGCCCACGGGTGTTGTAAAAAATCCCGGGATTGTTCGCCTTGAGTCATGGCCCTCCGGTGCCGACGTTTTTGTAAATGGTGTTGATACTGTTCTTACAACCCCCGTGGGTCTACGTCTCGGCCGCGAACTAACTGGGCCAGGTCCATTCCAAGTTCAGGTTAAAAAATATGGTTTTACGAGCGAACCCCACCAAATCGAGGTAGTCGAGGGACAAACAACGGCAGTCAAGCTATCTGTGATTGACACGTTTGCTAAAAAATTACTGGTTGGTATCGTCGTAACCCTGATTCTCCTATATATGTTTCTGCCGCTCTGGGTGGGACTGGGCCTTTTTGTACACTGGCGACGTCACGGCAAGGATCCCAAGGGCCGCGGCACTATTATTGCTGAATATGAGCCGCCCGATGCAGCTACTCCCGCTGTTGTCGGCACACTCATCGACGAAAGTGCTGACCTAAAAGACATCACCGCATCTATTATTGATCTGGCTGTGCGTGGGTATTTGTTAATTGAAGAACTACCCAAGGCAAATCGATTTACTGCGCAAGATTATAAATTAGTTAAACGCAAAGAATCTGTCGGCGATGCTACGCTGCGTTCCTTTGAAGTGGAGCTACTTGATGAGATCTTTAAGAGCGGTCCCGAGAAAAAACTTTCCGAGCTTAAGACAAAGTTTTACGTAAAAATACCTGGCATTGTCAAAAAGTTGTACGCAGAGGTCGTGGCGGCCGGGTATTTTGAAACAAGTCCGGACGAGCGCCGTAAGAAGTTTACAACCTGGACAGTACTGACTGGTTTGGTTGGTTTTATTGGTCTTAACTTTTTTGGCCTGGGTGTTCCGCTCTTGTTTACAGCAATTGTGATCGGCGTTTTTGCAAAACTTGCCCCCAAACGAACAGAAAAAGGGGTCCTCGCCACAGAACATGCACGTGGTTTTAAATTGTATCTTGATACTGCAGAGCGCTATGTCGTGAAAAAAATGACCCCAGAAACATTTGAGCGATTTCTGCCCTATGCGATGGTCTTTGGAATCGAGAAAAAGTGGGCCGAAAAATTCAAAGATATCTATACCGACCGTGAGCCGGATTGGTACCACTCGGCCAGTGGTACGCACTTTAATTCAATTTTGTTGGCCAATTCGCTGAGCTCGTGGAGCACCGCCGCCTCTAGCGCGGTCGCGAGCCGCCCGGGTGGTAGCAGTGGTGGTGGCGGATTTGCCTCAGGCGGATCAGGGTTTTCCGGCGGCTTTTCTGGTGGCGGCGGCGGTG
>CAZCZY010000043.1:0-33088 GCA_964503525.1 uncultured Candidatus Saccharibacteria bacterium | reverse complement strand
CAGAGAAGCTGCCCGAGATCGTCATTTCTAGTAAAGAGAAAGAATGGAAGCACGCCGCAGAAGTGCTCGCGGGGCTTTCCTTAAACGAACGCTACCGAGAAACTCCCGCAGAAGCGCTCTTCGACAAAGTCACGTACTACCAGGCCAACGATATACGCCTACAAGAAACTAACTACGGCTGGACAAACCGCCGCTCGATCGGTGGTAGCCTCGTCAGCGTCGGTGGCTTTGGCGCCGAGGGCGGCAACGTCGGCTACTGGGGGCCTGGCCGCTCCTACGAGGGCCTCGGCGTCGTCTTCTCCCGCAGGTCTTGAGACTTTGAAACCTTGACGCTTGACCTTTGATCCCTTGATCTTCGCACTGTCCGTTTAGGACAGTGCGTCGGCTCTTTTTGCACATCCCAGTGTAACGTCGTAAGATGCACACAGGCTCATGAAGATGCATTTACGGATGCATTTCGCCAAATAACAAGACTGCTTACGTGATTCTAGTGCGGATTCTGTCGGTATACCTGCCGCCACAAATTTTTACAGGCGATGACTCACACGACTTGTTGCCGCTGCTCTGGACGGAATTACGTAACGTATTTAGCGCCGCTCGATCGATGGTAACCTCGTCAACGTCGGTAACTTTGACGCCAAGGGCGCCAACGTCAACAACTGGAAGCCTGACAACTCCAACGAGAACCTCGGCGTCGTCTTCTCCCGAAGTCTTGGCTCCGCTTTAACCGGCGGAGTTTCTTTTTGCGCGAATGTTCTTGATCCAACCCCCGAGCTCTCTGCCGATTTGCTGTAACTGGACCTGGAGCCGCAGGTACTTTTTCTGATCGATCGCCCGAGTAGCGTACAGTACGCGCACGAGCATTTTTTCGAGTTGTACTTGGGCATCCGCACGCTCGAGAATCAGCACGCGACTTTGCCCCTGCTTGCGCTGTGCGAGGAAGAGTAGCTCTAGCACCCCGAGCGCCACAGCATCGACACGCGCACCGAGGGTATACCGATCGCGTTTAGGAATACCCCCGACAACATTATATAAATCGAGGTATAACTTGTACGTATGATGGACGATCGAAATGTTGGACGGGTTGGGGGGGGGGACTCATGGAAAAATTAATTTTGAGCGACTAACGTCGCTCGAGCATCTCTTTGCAGCGTGGGACGAATTCCGACGTGGTAAAGAGAAGAAGATCGACGTAGAACACTTTGCGCTGGACCTTGAGGATAACTTATTTGCGCTGCACGAGCGACTGGTCGCTGGTGAGTACCAGCATGGCGGCTACCAATCTTTTTTTGTACGCGATCCCAAGCTGCGGCACATTCACAAGGCAAGCGTCGCAGATCGAGTATTGCACCATGCAGTATCTAAGATGCTAAACCCAGTGTTTGAGCGTGGTTTTATTTATGATCTGTACTCTAACCGTCAAGACAAGGGTACGCATCGAGCATTTGTGAGAATGCAGCAGCTAGCCTGGAAGCTCTCCCGCAACAACACAAAAACGGTGTGGGCACTCAAGTGCGATGTACGGAAGTTTTTCGACAATATGGACCACGACATATTACTTACCTTGATCAGAAAAAAAGTTGATGACCCACGTGTTTTAGAGTTGATCCGTCGTATCATTAACAGTTACGAAACGTCACCGGGTAGGGGTCTTCCGCTCGGCAACCTCACGAGCCAGTTGTTCTCAAATATCTATCTTGATCCGCTCGACCAGTGGATGAAGCGGGAAGTACGAGGAAAAAACTATCTCCGGTACGTTGATGACTTTTTACTGCTCGGATTGTCTCGTGACGCGCTAGCTGACATGATCCCTCGGATCAGGGAGTATTTGGCTGATCGGCTACAGGTGGAGTTGCACCCCAAAAAGATTGATTTGCGGGCATGGTACCAAGGTGTCGACTTTCTAGGCTACGTAGGCTTCCCGTATCACAGCGTTTTGCGTGTAAAGACCGCCAAAAGAATGCTAAGAAAGGTCTTGGCAGGCATAGTGTCAAAAGAATCACTGGCATCGTATCGTGGACACATGTCTCATTGTTGTTCGTACCGATTGGGCGCCAGACTCCTTATGTGTGCTCATCTCCATAAAACCTTTGAGAACTCCAGGGCTTAAAAAAGAGGCCTGGTTGAGCTATGATCTGTAGGTTACGAATATGGCCAAAGGCAAAAACAACAATCAAAAGGAGAAGAGCAGTGCAAAGAGCGAGACGGCTAGGCCGCGCTTTGCTTTGAATCTCAAGCCAGAAACTCGGCGTGGGATTTGGGCGGTGGTGATTTTTTTGTTGGCGATTTTGACGCTGTTCTCTTTATTTGAATTTGCGGGGGTGGTTGGTGAAGTGTGGCGGCGATTTTTGGGCGTTTTGTTTGGCTTGGGAACGCTGATCATGCCGCTCGCTTTTGCCGCGGCCGGAGTACTGGTGCTACGAGGAAACAAATTTGAACATTTGCGCGCTCGCGCTGTTGGGTTGCTCGTGACGATGCTCGGACTCTTTGGCATTTTTCATTTGTGGACCGAACCGTCTGAGATGGTCGGGGCGGCGAGTGCGGGGCAAGGTGGTGGCTGGTTTGGTCTGCTGCTTGCCTGGCCGCTGCGATCAGGCCTTGGTTTTTGGGCGGGACTGGTTGTCTTGATTGCGGTCGCGTTGATCGGCCTTTTGTTGTTATTTGATGTGGGCTTAAGTAATCTTTTTCCAAAACGTGCCAAACGAGAGGAAGAAGTTACGGTCAAAGGCATTGGAGAAGAAAAAAAAAGTGGCTTGCTACAAAATGTTTTCAAACGAAAATCTGTGGTCACGACAGAGCAAGCAGGTGCTACTGAAAATGGCGAGGCTGGAGGCGATGCAGGCGAAGTGGGTGATGAGTCTGATGAAGAAACCGATGAAGCTCGCGGCAAAGAAACTGACGAGGAGTCTGCAGATGAAAATAATGGCAAAGAAACTGGCGCGGGCACAAAAGCTAAACAATCCGCTGAAGCTGAACCCGATATTACTATTCGCAATGTTCCAGGAGAAGCGTTGGCGAGTGGTCCGGTATTGGGGCCTGCCCTACAAGTAAAGGACATGACGTACACACCGCCGACGCTGGACTTGCTCGATAGTAAAATGGCGCGGCCGACCGCGGGGGATATTAAGGCAAATGTTCGACTGATCCGACGAACCTTAGAAAATTTTGGAATTCCTGTTGAGATGGGTGACGTCTCGATTGGCCCGACCGTTACCCAATACACTTTTAAGCCTGCCGAAGGAGTTAAGCTCGCGACGATCACGTCCCTGCAAAATGATTTGGCACTCGCGCTTGCGGCGCATCCTGTGCGTATCGAAGCACCGATTCCGGGCAAGTCTCTGGTCGGCCTTGAGGTGCCAAATATTGGTGTCGCGCTCGTACGACTTCGAGAAATCTTAGCGAGTGAACCTTTTGTAGCCGCTAAAGAACCACTCACCATCGCGCTTGGTCGCGACGTCGCAGGCAATCCCTACGTAGGCGACCTCGCCAAGATGCCTCACTTGTTGATTGCTGGTGCGACGGGTTCGGGCAAGTCGGTGGCGATCAACACGTTGTTGATGTCGCTGCTGTATCGCAACTCGCCGCAGACACTCAAGCTGATTTTGGTCGATCCCAAGCGGGTCGAACTAACACATTACAACGGCTTGCCGCATTTGATTACGCCGGTCATCATCGAGGCCAAAAAGACTATCGCCGCGTTGCGGTGGTGCGTTGCGGAAATGGACAAGCGCTATGAGTTATTGAACGCAAGCGGTAAACGAAACATCGCTTCATATAACGCGTACGCGACCGGTCAAAAGTTGCCGTACATCGCGGTCGTGATTGACGAGTTGGCGGATCTGATGGCGGTCGCTGCGAATGATGTCGAGGCGGCTATCGTGAGGTTGGCGCAAATGGCGCGGGCGGTCGGCATTCACTTGATCGTCGCGACGCAGCGACCGTCTGTCGATGTCATCACAGGTTTGATCAAAGCTAATATCACCTCTCGTATGGCGTTTAATGTCGCCTCCTCGATTGATTCGCGGACTATCCTCGATCACTCTGGCGCAGAAAAATTGCTTGGCAATGGCGACATGTTGTACATCACCGCGCAATTGTCCAAGCCAAAGCGCATTCAAGGAGCGTTTGTTACCGAGGGTGAAGTTGAGCGCGTTACAGATTTCTTGCGAGAAAAAATAGGCGAACCAGAATACGTCGATGCTGTCACGGACGGTGGCGCTAGCAGCCGCATTGGCGCGATGAGTGGGTCTAGCCATACCGCTGGTGCATTTGCGGCTGGTGCTGAGGATGACGACCCGATGCTGGAGGAAGCCAAAAAAGTTATCATCGAAAATCAAAAAGCATCCGCGTCGCTGCTCCAGCGCCGGTTGTCCGTGGGGTATGCCCGGGCGGCGCGATTGCTGGATCTAATGGAGGAGCGCGGTTGGATCGGTCCAGGCCAAGGCGCAAAACCGCGCGAGGTATTTATAGGAAAAGGCGATCCTGACACGGGCATTGATATGCCAGACGATCTGCCGCCACCACCACCTGAGACCACGTCGTCGGAAAGTTCGCCACCAGAATTCGATGGTCCACCGTCGGAAGATTACAAATAGTGTCCAGAATCTAAAAGCGCGCTGACTACTGAATCACGTTCAGCAAACTGACCCCCGTCATGTCCGGATGTTTAGGTACGCCCAACAACTCCAACACGGTGGGCGCAACATCTGCCAAAACTCCCGCGGGTGGATTAAAATAGTTCATGACTTCTTCTTCGAGCTTGGGTTGGGGTAGGCGATAGCGTTCAGCGATTAAATAAAATGGTACGGCATTAGTCGAATGTTGCTTGTCTACTTCTCCGGTCGCCGAATTAATCATTTCCTCAGAATTTCCGTGATCAGCCGTGATCAACAAAGCACCGCCGGCTTTTAAAACCTCGTTCATGACAATGCCGATTTGTTTATCGAGCTCTTCGATCGCGGCGACGCCTGATTTCAAAACACCAGTATGCCCGACCATGTCAGAGTTGGCATAGTTTGCGACTAAGAATTGATATTTTTTGGAATCGATCGCGGCCACCAATTCTTTGGTGACACCCGCGGCACTCATCAAGGGCGCATCCGCAAAACTCGCGACCTGTTTACTCGGGACCAATTTACGAACTTCTCCCGTGTAGGCCTTCTCGGTTCCGCCATTAAAGAAAAATGTAACGTGCGCGTATTTTTCTGTCTCGGCAATATGAAATTGCTTGATCCCTGCATTCGCCAACACGCTCGCAAGCGGATTCTTAACGTGCTCGGGTGCAAAGGCAACTTCTACTGGCAGACTTTCCTCATATTGTACGATCGTCACAATAAATAAATCTTTGAGCCGCGGCCCGCGTTCAAACTTATCCATGCTCGGCATCGCAAAGGCCTCGGTAATTTGTCGTTCGCGATCATTTCTAAAATTAAAATATACGAGGGCATCGCCCGGTTGTACCAATCCCACCGGCTGTCCGCCCCGCGTAACCACCGTCGGCAAGACTTTTTCGTCGTTCAAATTATTTTTGTGCGCATTTTCTATGGCCTCGCGAGCGGATCCGGCCTGTTCGCCCGTGCCTTTGACCATACAATCGTAGGCCATGGCCGTTTTTTTCCATTGTCCCTCGCGATCCATCGAATAATCGCGCCCGATCACTGTAGCGATCACGCCCGTTTTATGTTTCTTGATAGCATCTTCGACCTCCTTTAAAAATAGCAAGGACGAACGCGGCGGTGCATCAATTCCATCCGTAAATAAATGCACGTAGACTTTTTTTAATTTGGTCATCTGTGCAAATCGCAACAGTCCGACCAAGTGATCGGTGTGCGAGTGTATTCCGCCATTGCCCAGCAGCCCCATGATATGAAAAGCGCTGTCATTTTTTTTGCAATGTTCGGCCGCTTTAATAAAAGCAGGTTTTTCAAAAAAAGATCCATCCTCTATGGCCAACGTGATGCGCGGCAAGTTTTGGTACAAGACAACGCCGCTGCCAAGCGTCCGGTGCCCGACTTCTGAATTTCCATACTCACCCCACACCAGTCCGACGGTGATGCCGGCGGCGGCAAGCGGTGCACCTGGGAAATTTTGTTCGATAAATTTTAAATTGGGGCGCTGGGCGAGGGCAATTGCATTACCTTCGTCGAGGGGACTGAGGCCAAATCCGTCAAAAATCACCAGCACAACTGGTGAAATCGGCGTCGAATCGCCGGACTGGGCGGGTGGTGGGAAGGTCTCCGTGGGCATTTGTCTTTTTAATCCAAATGTGTCGTTCTTATAACTATACGGTATACTGTCAAAAACTCATAAACACACAATCCGTGCGTCTCACACGCCGAACTTCCCGTACTAAAAAGGTGATTAAACAACTGCCGCTGAGGGGGCTACAGGGGCTGTTTATTGTGGTTGTTGTGGGGCTAGTGGCTCTGGGGTTGCGACGTCAATCCGCAGCCCTATATGACGATACTTCCTCGGTACGAACAACCGCCGCTATCGCCGTCGGAACGGATATAGAAATTCAAGTCGACGATACGGAATGGCGTGGTACAGCACTAATTGTGGATGATGATGTGGTTGCGGATGATGCGGCATCAGCGACCTTAATTTCGACTACCAACAATGAGGCGACGTTGCGATTTATGTTGCAAGGCTTGTTCGATGTTGGGTATTACACCGCGCCGAGCGTAGATTGTCCTCTCGCGTTGGTCGCCGAAGAAATTAATTTTTGGGATACGGCGAATTGCGGGGCGCCGCCAGGGGGCCCACTCTTAGCTGCAGCGGACATTGTGGTTTGGAATACGGGAAATTCTGGCCCTTTGGATCCTCCTCCAGTAGGGCCCACGAGCACGCTGAGTCTCGCAGAAGTGGCGGCACTTACTGCCTATCTTGGTGCTGGTGGCGACCTGTTCTTGCTCTCACATAACTACATCGACGATATCACCGGGGGAGACGGGAGCTGTGCAGATGGTGTTGGTGGTCCAGATCTCGAGGCGTGCATTATCGGTGTTGACGAACCCCACGATGACTTTATGCAGACATATTTGGGTGTCGACGATTTCGATACCGTTCCTCGCAGTGCTGGACCATTTGCGGTAAAAATCCCTGTCTTTTTTGATGGGATCGCCGGAGATCCTATTGGCGATAGCATCAGCGACTTAGAAAATCGCGGTCGCGGCGGCTATAAAGAGTTGAGTCTCACGGAATTGTCGGTCAACGCCTCGGGCATTCCCGTCTTAGAAGATAATGACGCCGCGACCGGCGGTCTGCTGGCACCTGACAACAATATAATGGTTCGGACCAACGATGGAACATCGCGCGTAGTTTTTGCCACAAATTATTTAGAAAATATTGCTAACCAAAGCGATCCTAACAGTTTTCGTACAATATTTACCCGTTCGATCCGATATTTGTCAGATGCACCCGCCGTTACGGTCACCAATTCCAGAACAGGCGAGACAGAAACTTTGACGCTGTCCAATAATGGTCTCGGCATTTTGACGGGAACTATTTCTACAACTGCCGCCGCCGGTCCCGCTGGCGACTTAGTAATCAACAGCGTCTTGCCCGGCGACCGCATCATTACAACGTACACGGACAATTCACCCATTGTTGGCACGTTGGTGAGCGACACGACGATTGTTACTAGCCCTACGCCGGTGAGTTTTACGGATGCGGGTGGCACTGCGCTCACAACAATACCGGTACCGGGCACTTTTTATGTTCGCGTGGTGGATCAGGATAAAAACACCACCGGTGCCGCAGATAGTTTTGCGGTAACTCTGACGAGCGCAGTGGCGCCGCCTGATACAGAAAGCGTTACGGTGACGGAAACAGGAGGTTCGACTGGAATTTTTAGTAGCAGTCCAGCCGATCCGCAACCTACTGCGCTTGCCGACACGGGGAGCGGCGATGGGACTTTGCGCGCAGCCGATGCGACACCAATATCTGTGAGTTACGCGCACTTGGGTTCAGAAATTACGCGGACGTTTGATCAAACGACCTGGTCCGGTGGGACGACGGATTCCGTAGCGACAATTCCGGCTGACCTCACCGGTTTTACTGAGCGTGACGACCAAACCAATATCGACTCGGACGAGAAAGGATATTTTATAAATGACGATGGCGGCAATCTGACAGGCGATTGGCTGCGTAACGATTTTGCGCCTCAACCGAACCCCGTTGTAGACGCGTTTTTCGATCCAGTCACAGCAACGTCAGACGGCGCGGGCGCGGACGCCCCGACGGTGCTAAAGGATCCGACGACCGGCGACTTCTTAATGTGGTATGCGGGGACGGCGACGGGCACTTTTGTACCGCTCATTCATGCGGCGACTAGTGTCGCCGGCACGAGCCCCATCGGTCGTGACTGGAGCAAACTTCCATCCGAGACTTTGTATGGGCCTGTTTTTGCTGTTGGGGCACTTGGGAGCGGATATAATTGCGGAGCTACAGACCCGACCGTTGTATATGACCCAGCAGCTGTTGGTGGACCCTATGTCATGTATTTTACCGGGCTTGGCAGTGTTGATTGCATATTGGCTCCCATAACTGGACATATTTTTAGGGCAGTCGGGGCAAGTCCAACGGCCTTTGTGGTCGACGCTTTGCCACCCACAGGAATTTTACCGGCACCAGCTCCGCTCGACTTTGATTTTGCTCAAGACCAGCAGCCGACAGTAATGATAATCGGTGGTACCTATCACATGTGGTATGCGGGAGAAGCGGCACCTTTTACCGGCATTTTTTCCATCGGCCATGCAACTAGCCCGACGGGCTTGACCGGAACATGGGTCAAAACATTGGGACCTGGACTTGGCGTCTACCTAAATGCCGTCGTATTTCCCGGTGCTGCAACGGAGGTTGACGGGTTTGCAACAGCAAATCCAACAGTAGCTTTTGATCCGGCGCTCGGACCGGGTGGAACGTATGTTATGTATTACGAGGCATCTGGTGTTTGTGCGGGAGATCCCACCCTGGCTGGAGGTATTGCTCGCGCAGAAAGTCCCACACCCAGTGGCCCGTGGACAAAACCTGCCCTGCCCGCAGAAAACGTTGCTGTTTGCGGTGCTCCCGGGACCTACGAGAACATTGTCTTTAGAGCGCTTACAACATTTGTTGGCCATTGGGAAGTCTCGGTTGGAGATCCGATGCTCATGATCGATTCGACCGATGGGATTGATCGACTTTATTACAAGGGGGGCAGTGAACAAAATGGCATTGGTTTGGCATGGAATGTTAGTGGCAGCCCAACCGGCACGCTGCATACTAATCCGTTCGATACCGACACCGCCGGTTTTACCACGACTGAGTTTGGTGGATTTTCGTTGACACGCCTCGGCCACATGATCACAGATCTACGTGCGCGATCCAGCGATGTCCTAAGCGATTTGTTATTTGACGGCACCCCTCCGCCTCCGTTTGGTGCTACCGCCAGTGTCGTCAATGGTGAATCGTTAAACGATGCGGACGGCGTGATAAGCGGACAGCAATATATTCAACTGCAAGCCGAGTTGGACCAGGATCTTACCGGGCCGATTCCCACGGGGTTGGGCGTATTACTGTCTCCGATTTTTTCAGAGGCGATCGAAGGTTTGTCGCTCGAGGTTTTTCAACGCGAAAATCTGGTACAAGCACTCGCAGTTCCCGCCGAAGCTGTCGCCACTGACGCGCTCGTTACAATTACCGATGCCGCATTTACCGGAAACCCTGCCACGACTGCAGTGTTTTATGACTTCACCACCGCATTAAACGAAAGCAAAAAAATCGTAACGGATACCAACGGCGGTGAGGTCTTGCCCGGCGATCAACTCGACTATCGTATTGACGTTACCAACACTTCAAGCCAAGCACTGCACCAGGTCACCGTCACGGATGAGATGCCGCTTGGGACCGCGTATGTAGCAGGTTCTATTTTTGGCACCGGTTCGAACGACTCCGGAGTACCAACCGTAACTTGGAGTCTTGGGACGCTCGACCCCGGCGAAACAGAAATAGTCGGCTTTTCCGTTCTCGTGGACGACACGATCGGCCAAGGCAGTGAAATTCTCAATCAAGCATTTATCAATTCTGTTGAGACCGGCGTTATCCCGACCGACAATCCGGTCACGACGCAACCGCGTGATCCAACAATTTTGCCAGTTGGCGCGGGATTGATCGCATTGCTCGCCCTTGCAGCACTAGGAGCAGGAAGTTTTGTCCTCACGCGGGAACGGCGCCGCAGCAAAATTGCGCTGACGATGCTCGGAATTTTGGGTGGAATGTTGTTCGTGCCACTGGTGGTACCACAAATAGCGCAAGCACAAATTGGCAATAACAATATATATTTAAAAGTTGTCGACCTTGATCAAAATGTGGACTCAAGTATTCGCGAAACGGTTGCGGCGACGATCAGAGCGACAAGTGGCGACACAGAATCCATCACGCTCACAGAATCTGGTCCAGATACGGGAGACTTTAGGCAGACGTCCCGCGCGGTGCTCGATAATGTTCCAGCCGCGGGCAATCAATTGCTCGAAGTAATTCCGAACGATGTCCTCACACTGGAATACAACGATCTCTTTAACACTTCTGGCTCGGCGCGGTTTGTCTCAGACACTTCGACCGCGACGGTCTCACGGCTCTACACAATCCAGATTGTCGCCGTAAATCCACAATTGTTACCGAGTGGTGGCCAGTCTGCCGACATCGTGGCGAGTCCGCGCGATGTTTTTGGGATACCGGCACCGGATGGAACGCTGGTCGCGTTTGCGGCAAATGTCGGCAGAGTAACGCCCGCGAGTGCTACAACCTCCAACGGTGTTGCGCAAACTGTATTTAGCAGTCCAGTAATTGTGAGCCCGACTATCATTGATGCGTCGTTGACCGGCGGCGGAGGTGGAACAGGGACGCTCGCGCTCAATACCACGGCGACGGCAACCGCAACGACTACGACGAGTACAACTCCGTCAACGCCCCCGCAGCCAAACAACATCAATGTCAACGGACCGACAAATGGCACAAACAATGTTCCGCCGGGGAACAATGTGCCTCCGACGAATGTTCCGCCTACCAACACCATCACGCCCCCGACGCGACCGCCGTCGACGGGTCCTGGCATAACACAGGCCGTGGATGGTTTCTTTGAGAGCACCGGCTGGCAGAATTTTGAGGAGCTTGTAAATCGCGTTATCAATCCGATCACAGCGTTCCTTGTCGCTGCCAACCTCGCGCTGGCTGTCTCACTCGTCAGTTGGTACCCGTTCTTATTGCGCATTTTCCTCGAACCGATCCAATTATTATTTGGCCGCCGGTCAAAGCCGTGGGGCGTTATCTATAACAGCTTGACCAAACAGCCGATTGATCTGGCGATCGTTCGTATCTTTGACGTAGCCGGTAAATTGATACGAACAAAAGTCACCGATCGCGATGGTCGTTATGGATTTTTGGTTCAGCAGGGTGCGTATCGAGTTACCGTGGCAAAAGCTGGGCTTGCTTTTCCATCGCGGTTGCTCGGGCGCGTAAACTTTGACGAAAATTTTGCAAATTTGTATTACGGAGACACGATCAATGTCCCACGAGCAGGATTTATTAATCACAATGTTCCTGTCGATCCGATCGAGGGTCGCATGACATTGAAACGAATTCTGCGACGGCACTTTAGGATGGCTATACACAATGGAGTCGCGTTCTCAGGGTTACTGATTGGCGTGGCCGCTTACGCGGTGACGCGCACCAACTTGTCGCTCGTTTTGCTGGCCCTACACCTCGTAGTGTTTTATATCTTTAGAAGATTGGCCCGCGGTAAGCGGCCACGCACCTGGGGCCATACGCGTGACGTCAAAACCGCGGTGACTTTGCCGCATGCTGTGGTTCGTATATTTGATACAAAATATCAACGATTATTGGAGACGCAGGTTGCTGACCGTCAAGGACGCTTTGGGTTTTTAGTGGGCACATCCTCGTATCGCTTGGATGCACTCAAGGTGGGCTACAAATTCCCTGCGTCGCAAAAACGTCGGCCGAGCGATTACATCGGCGGTCCCATAGAAACTAAAAAAGCCGCTATCCTGACCATGGATATTCCGCTCGAACCGACAGTTGCGGGTGCCGCACCGGTAACGCCGCCGCCCCCGCCTGGAGAGAATATACCTAGCGGGCCAGTGCTTGGATCGCCGGGAGGACCCGACGCGCCAATTGTCGCGTAAGAAAAATAGAATGCGTAAAGGAACATCTTAAGTGCACTACAGGACTCAAAAGTTTGTTGCGTATGGACTCATGCTACTGCTGGTCGGCGGAGTGGCGGGAGCGGTTTTTCTTGGTCTGAGCGCTAAACCGCAACAGACCAAAGCTGAGGTTGATACTTCGTTGACTAATACGGCGCAGGTTTTTATTCAGAATGACGGATACATTAAAGGCGGCGTAGATTTTTTTGTGCAGGGCTCCACAAAAAGTATTTATCTCAATGAGCAGGGATTTACTTTTATTGAAAAATCAGAGGAGGGCGGCCACACGAGTAAATTAGTTTTTGACGACGCAAATGTGGTACACCCGATCTCGCTAGTGTCATCCGAGGCCCCCATTACTTTTTTTAAAGGCTCTAAGGATCAGTGGCGAACCCTAAAATCAAGTAAAGAAATAATCTATCCCAACTTATGGGATGGGATCTCGCTCAAAGTCGCCGTCACGCAACAAGAACTTAAGTATACCTACGAAGTTGACCCTCATGCTGATCCGAGTCTGATACGAATGCATTATGAAGGCGCGACGGTCCAGCTAAAAAGTCCACGAGAGTTGCGCATCACAACGCCCAGCAGTGAATTCATCGACGCTGCTCCAGAAAGTTATCAATTAGTTGATGGCGACAAAAAAAATGTTGACTTGTCATACGCCTTTGATGTCGCAACGGGTTCGATTGGGTTTTCACTTGGCCGCTATGACAAAGCCCAGTCGCTTGTCATCGACCCAGTGATTTTATTGTTTGCTACGTTGTTGGGCGGCGATATGAACGAAGAAGCTCTCGGACTTGCCGTAGATTCTACGGGAGTGTATGTGGCAGGTGACATGTATGCTCCTGGTACTACAACTTTTACGCCGGTAGTTGGCCCGGACACATCCGTAAATAATGTGGATGGCTGGGTAGCAAAATATAATCTGGCTGGCACGGCTCTCGTGTATGCGGGTTTTATTGGGGGCGATGGTACGGACACGTCATACGCGCTTGCGCTCGACTCAACGAACAATGCATATGTTGTGGGTGATACGACTAGCGGCACGAACTTTCCAGCAACGGTGGGACCTGACACATCGTTTAATAGCGCAGGAAGCGAATTTGATACGTTCATTTGTAAAGTTAATGCCGCCGGGACGTCTCTAGTTTATTGTGGCTACATAGGCGGCTCTGCAATTGACCAAGCTTTTGGTGTAGCAGTGGACTCGAGCAATCGTGCGTACGTTGTCGGAGTTACGACCTCCACAGCAACAACATTTCCAGATGGTGATGACGATGCAGACGATATGTTTGAAGTCCCCGGGTTCGACCAGACGCAGAATGGGGGAGAAGATGGTTATGCGGTGCGAGTGAGTGCAACCGGCAGCGCGTTGGAATACGGGGGGTTTATTGGCGGTAGTGCGGCCGATAGGTCTATGCGCGTTGACGTAGACACCAGTAATAATGCCTACGTGGCCGGCCATACAGGATCGACCCAGACGACGTTTCCGGATGGTGATCTCAATTTAAACGACGCTTTTGATATTCCCGGGTTCGACCAGACGGCAAACGGATCGGGTGATAATTTTCTGCTTAAGGTTGCTGCTGCTGGCACCTCATTATCCTATGCGACGTTTATGGGTGGTAGTACGGGAACAGAAACAGTAGAAATCAGCGTAAAAGTGCGACCAACGGGCTCGGTAGTTTTTGCCGGGCAAACTTCATCCACCGATTTACCTACTACAGGGCCCTTTGTATCATATGGAGGTGGCGCACGAGACGGTTATTTTGGGGAGCTGACTGTTGCGGGCACGGGACTGACTTTTCTTTCGTATCTTGGTGGATCGGCCACTGATTTAGCAGCAATTTTTGGATTTGATAGTGCTGGTAATATGTACCTCGGTGGGTCGACCGGTAGTACTCAGGCTAGTTTCTTACCCACGCCATCCAACGGTCCCGATAGCACCTATAACGGTGGCATCGAGGATGCATTTGCCGTGAGGTTCGATACTACGGGGCAGTTTGCTAACTTCTCAGGTTACATTGGTGGTGGTGGCAGTGATTGGGGATATGGCGGTGCCGGTGCTGTGACCGCGGCAGGTGTCTTGTATATGAGCGGTGCATCTGACTCTTCGGCTGCGACTTTTCCGGACGGTGACGGTTTTGGGACATTGCTTGGCCAGGATCAAACCCCTGGTGGAAATTACGACGCCTTTATAATAAAAATATCCCTGGGAGAAGAGGCAACGCTCACCATCACCGCTGATGTCGGCCAGTTAATTACATTTTCAGTTTCTGACAGTGCACTTCAATTTGGAACGTTCTCGCCGGGGGGTCCAAGATTTGCGACCAATTCCGGGGGCACAGGAACGGAGACTGCCGGGCTGACCTTGATGGTCGCAACCAACGCACCCGGTGGATACCTAATGACGCTCCGTGGGGCGGCGCTTACCAGTGGAATCAATGTAATCGATCCAATCGGAGCAACGCCGACTGCATCAACACCTGGAATAGAACAGTTTGGCGTGCGGTACTCGGCCAGTGGTGGGAGTGGTGTCGTTACGGCACCGTATGCCACTGCTCTTTATGCCTATACGGCTGATGCTACGACGTCCGTCTCTGTTGCAAGTAGTGCTGGCCCTTCAGTAATTACGACGTACTCAGCGTTTTATCTGACAAATATAAGCGACATAACGCCTCCCGGGGCGTACAGCTCAATTGCAACGTACGTGGCGACAGCGTCTTTTTGATTCCATTCTTATGTCATCTAAACAACAATTACTACATATGAGTCTGCCAAGATCTTTTGCGCGCCACCTTTTGCTCCCTATCCTGGGCGTAATTATGGTTGCCGGAATTATTTTGGTCGGGGGTGTGGCTACAAAAAAGGCCGGAGCCCTAGCCGAGACAGAAGCGCTGGCAAATAGCGATGCCACGACCACCAGCGACGTCGCCGCCTCGTCAGTGACGGGCTCGGCTCAGGTTTTTATTCAGAATGACGGATACATTAAAGGCGGCGTAGATTTTTTGTACAAGGCTCTACAAAAAGTATTTATCTCAATGAGCAGGGGTTTACGTTTATTGAAAAAACCGCCGATGGGAGTTATACCAGTCGGTTGGTTTTTGATCAGGCCAATTCTGTGCATCCGATCTCGCTGGTGCCGTCCGACGCGCCCATTACTTTTTTTAAAGGGTCCAAAGATCAGTGGCGAACCCTCACCGCGAGCGAACAAATTATCTACCCAAATCTGTGGGACGGGATTTCGCTCAAAGTTGCAGTAACCCAAGAAGAACTTAAATATACCTATGAGGTTGAGCCGTATGCCGATCCAAGTCAGATCAAGATGCATTACGAGGGTGCAACGGTAAAACTAAAAAGTCCCACTGAGCTACTGGTAACGACACCCTCAAGCGAATTTACAGACAAGGCGCCCGAGAGTTTTCAGATGATCGAGGGCCGTAAAGAAAATGTTGAGTTATCGTATGAGTTTGATGAAAAAAGCGGGGCGATTGGATTTACGCTCGGAGCGTTTGATCCCGCGCAACCCCTCGTGATCGACCCGGTGATTTTATTTTTTGCAACGTTGCTCGGGGGAGATATCAATGACGAAGGCTTAAGCATCGCGGTGGATTCCACTGGCGTCTATTTGGTAGGTGACATATACGCTCCGGGTACAACAACAATTACACCGTTCATCGGGCCTGATACTACGGTCAATGGCCTAGACGGCTGGATCGCAAAGTTTACCCTTGATGGCACGTCTTTGTTATATGCAGGGTTCATCGGTGGTGATGGCGATGATGGTGCCTTTGGTGTTGCAGTCGATTCTACCAATCATGCCTACGTCACGGGAAATACTAGCAGCGGCACAAATTTTCCTGCCGTCGTAGGTCCGACGCTCACACATCACGGTGGTCCATGGGACGGATTTATCTGTAAGGTCAATACGCTTGGCACCGGATTTGATTATTGTGGCTTTATTGGCGGATCGGGTGGTGATATACCACTTGATGTTGCAGTTGATTCAAGCAATCGAGCATATGTTGCTGGTATCACGGGCTCAAGTGCTGCAACATTTCCTGATGGTGATGGCATCGGTCTACTTGCCACCTTTGACGGCACGTATAACGGGTCAACGGATGGCTTTGCAGTGCGCGTAAATGCGGCAGGTACTTTATTTGAATATGCGGGATATATTGGTGGCATTGGTTTAGATTGGCCTTGGACCATTGACCTTGATGCGAGCGGTAATGCGTACGTGGGCGGCGCTACGGAATCGACTCAAACTACCTTCCCTGATGGAGATGGATTTGGAATTGTGCCTGGCTTCGACCAGACACATAACGGGGGGGTGGGCGATGACTTTCTGGCTAAAATCAACGCAGGTGGCACAGCATTATTATATGCCACATATATAGGGGGCACGGGCGATGAGGCTCAGCAAAGTGTTGTAAGCGTCTCCGTGAGACCTACAGGAGAATTACTATTTGGAGGCGAAACACCATCAAGTGATTTACCAACGACGGTGGGACCTTATTTAACTTCAGCTGGAGGGGTAGATGCTTATTTTGGTCAGCTTAATACGACGGGTACAGCGCTAAGTTTTCTCTCGTATATTGGTGGAACGGGCGATGATTACGGAGGCATGAGTGGCTTTGATAGCGTTGGCAATATTTATGTCAGTGGGAACACAAATAGCACCCAGGCAAGCTTTTTGCCTACACCCGCTAATGGCCCTGACAGTACTTATAATGGTGGCGTAGATGATGCATGGGTGGCGAGGTTCGATCCGACGGGGCAAATCCCATACTACTCAGGATACATTGGGGGTAGTGGTAGCGAATTCAGTAAAGGAGCCGTAACGGCTGCTGGAGTTCACTATGTGTTTGGCGCGACTGACTCGTCTGCTGCTACATTCCCAGATGGAGACGGCTTTGGACTGTTGCCTGGGTATGATCAAACTCCTGCTGGTGGGTTCGATCCCTATCTCGTAAAAGTAGCTTCGGGGGAGGGGCTAGTCGTCACAATCACCGCAAGTGTAGACCAAGCATTAACGTTTAATGTTGCTGATAGTGCACTCCAATTTGGCACGCTGGCGCCGACCGGTGCTAGGTACGCCACAAATTCTGGTGGGTCCGGCACAGAAACGGTCGGGACGACTTTTACTGTCGAGACAAATGCTCCGGGCGGATTTATGACGACGCTACGTGGTGCATCACTAACAAACGGAGCAAATGTTATTGACGCGCTTGTTACTCCCGCAGCATCAAGTCCAGGGACGGAACAATTTGGCACCCGCCTTACCGCCAGTGGAGGATCTGGAACTATTGCCTCGCCCTACAATACGGCCAATTATGCCTATACGGCCGACGCGACTACGGCAGTTACTATTTCAAGCAGTACGGGGCCGTCAACCCTTAGGACACACTCGATGTATTTTCTGGCCAATGTTAGCTATCTCACGCCCCCATTGCCGTACACTGCGACTTTAACGCTCGTCACGACTGCCTCATTCTGATTCCACAGAAAAATCACAATTCGTAACCCCGTAAACGTGATGTTTGTGTGCTTTTTCGGGCTAAATACGGTTGACGAGTGCGTCCAGGATTGGTAAAGTTTGCGAGCTAAAAAACTCTCCAGGGATCACTTTGAGCTCACTAATGACCGCTCATGGTTAGCGGCTTTTTCACCAAGAAAATAGCACAAGTTAAAAGTGTTGGAGACATTCTCGAACAACGTCGTTTGTCGTTGGGAATTGCAATGGAGCGAGTCGCCAAAGAAACAGGTGTACAAGCGCACTACTTAGAAGCCCTTGAGCGTGGCGCTCGTCGCCACTTGCCCGCGGATATTTATATTCGTGGCTTTATAAGCACGTACGCGCGCTATTTGCGACTTGATGAGGCCGCGGTGATCGAGCAGTGGGAGCGCGAGCGCGGTATTGCCAAGCATATGAGCGTTCCGAACCCTACAGGCGTCGCTGAAAATAATGTCGCAGGCGCGTCGGGTCTGCGAGGCGTAGCAAAACCTCGGATCGAACAAACATTTCCTGATCGCAGACCACTGTTGCCACGAGTCAGAGTCACGCCAGTGATGATGCGCTCGGGTCTCATCGGTCTTGCCGTAATCGCAGGCGCTTTATATCTCTGGTTGTCGGTCAGTAGTCTCGGCCGTCCACCCAAGCTTATGCTCGAAGAGCCAACAAGCGATCGCGCCGTAACGGATAGTTCGATTGTGGTGGTGGGCGAGACACAACCGGAAGCACAACTTACAATTAACGGTCAGGCGGTTTTTGTCGACGACATCGGACATTTTCGCGAGACCCTGAGCCTCCAGGCGGGCATCAATCAAATCGAAATCGTCGCGAGTAATAAACTTGGTCGCGAGACCAAGATTGTGCGGAATATTCAGGCCAACTTAAGTCCGGTCGCGGTAAAAGATCAAAATGATTCGTCACGAACCGCTAACTCGGCTGACGGTGACAAGACAGATGAAGAAATGGCTATCGCGGAAGAAGGTGTTGAGGTAACCGTAAAGATCAACGACGAGGCTACCTGGATCGAAGTTACGGTCGATGGGAAAAATGTCTTCCGCGGAACACAGCTACCCAACTCGCAAAAAAGTTTTAGTGGTAAGGGTTCGATCCGACTGACAACGGGAAAAGCTCAAAACACCGGAATCGCCTTTAAAGGCAAAGAACTAAGCTCGCTGGGGGAGGGGTTTATTCGCGACTTGGAGTTTACCCCCGATTTAAGCATCGAGGATTTGACTGCGACGGCATCTCGACAGTAGTGTGGATAACAACGTGCTCGATTTAAGGTTTTTTTAATCAAGGGTTGGACATACTTGATTAGCTTTAAAGCCTTAATCAAATAACTTTATTCTATGTCCCCTAAAACATCAGTTATGAGCAAAAAAGCTTCCAAGACAGTAATAAATCCCGCGGCGCATGTGCCTATGCCTACCAAGGCGGGCAAAGCGTTTAAGGCGGCTGTTGGTAGTCAGACAGTGGTAAGTGCAAAAGGTATCGTAGGCGCAAAACCTGGCAAAGCGCTTTCTACACGCGCAAAGGCGGCTCTAGCCGCGGTTGATCAAATCCGTACCCGTTTTGGCGATGGTTCGATCATGAAACTCGGTGATGCCAAGCGCGTCCACGTTGACGCGATCCCAACCGGCTCGATTTCCTTGGATATCGCCCTCGGTGTGGCTGGAGTCCCCAAGGGGCGAGTCATCGAAATCTATGGACCAGAAAGTTCGGGTAAGACGACGCTCGCCCAGCACATTGTGGCGAGTGTACAAAAACAGGGTGGGATCGCTGCATATGTCGACGCAGAACACGCACTAGACCCAGAATATGCCAAGAAAATTGGAGTCAAGATCGATGATCTTCTGATATCGCAACCTGACAACGGCGAACAAGCTCTCGAAATCGTTGAGACGTTGGTGCGCTCGAGCGCGGTTGATGTGGTGGTGATTGACTCGGTTGCCGCGTTGACACCCCGCGCAGAAATTGAAGGCGAGATGGGCGAGAGTCACATGGGATTGCACGCTCGCTTGATGAGTCAAGCGCTCCGTAAATTGACGGGAAGTGTAGCGAAATCGAACACAACCGTCGTATTTATCAATCAGACGCGTATGAAAATTGGCGTCGTTTTTGGTAATCCAGAGACAACTACTGGTGGTATGGCGCTCAAGTTTTATTCTTCAGTTCGTATTGAAGTACGACGTCGCGCGCAACTTAAACTGGGTGACAGCATTATTGGAAATCGTACCAAGGTAAAGATTGTCAAAAATAAAGTGGCGCCGCCGTTTAGGTCGGCCGAGTTCGATATTTTGTACAACCAGGGTATTAACTTGGAGGGCGATTTGATTGATACTGGCATGTTGTACGGCATCGTAAAAAAAGCGGGCTCGTGGTTTACCTGGGAGTCCTACCAAGACGGCAAAAGCGGGTTGCAGCTTGGGCAGGGTCGCGAGGGTGCCAAACAATTTCTTAAGGAAAATCCCAAAATTGCTAAAGAGTTAACCAAACGGATCTGGGCGGTCGTACGGGAGCGCGAACGTACCGGGGAACCGATTGGGGTCTCAGCAGTTGCCGGGGATTAACCTAATGGGGCTGCGTTTCCAATTGCTCGCTCCAGTAACGGCGCCAGCGCCGGACTTACGCTCGCAATTGAAACGCAGCCCATTCACATACGCTCAGTCACGCGCAAATGTTTAGGGAATCTCAGAGACCTCCGGAAATTGTGACCGAGGCCGCGTTGACTAAGGCCAACGAGGCGTTGAGCAAGAACGCGATATCAATGGAGCCATTTGCCACACTGTACGGTGAGTCATCCGTTGCCGCTGATAAAGCGGAAGTCGAACGCCTTGAGGCGCTTTATGCATCCGAAGAAACGCCACAGCAACGACGTGGGCGTGCGCACACTACGATCTTTGAGGGACTGTGGCATGACCAGGCTGGCAAGGGATGGTTGGGGCCGGACGCAACGCCGATCCGCCCGACCCGTTTTGATGACATTAAAAATGGTGTCGATAGCATCGTAGAATTCCGTAAGGGCAACAATGAGGCTTACCATTTGGCATTTGCAATTGATGTTACCTACAGCACAGACATTGGCGTTAAGAAAAAAGTGGAGCGAATCGGTTGGGAAATCAAACACGGGCGTATGGCCGAAGTAAAATACTTTAATTCTGAGGCGCTGGGCTTTATGGGATTACTAAAAAATGTTCCCCGCGTTGTGATCGGCGTAGAAAAACGGCATATCGATCGTATGGCGCAACTTTGGACTGAGGGTAAAGACCAAGAGCTTGCGGAAGACCCGGTGCAAATACTTGTACTCGAACAAATCAAAATGCAACTTGCTGTCTATCGGAAAGTAGCCGAGCGCCGCAATCAGAAGCAACTACTGCCTTTTTACGATCGTATGGCCACTACGGTTGAAGGGTTACTTGCTCAAAAATCAGAGCTTCGTCAAAAAAAGGCGAGTGAGATTGAGGCCCTGCAAAAAGGAGATCGCGTCAATCTGGCACTGCAACACTATCTCTCGCTTCTGCGATAGTCCTGTACTTGCTTCGCAAGTGCTAGCAGTTTTTCAAAATCGTCATCAGATGCTGTCACGTTGATAGACTCCTGGCCACATTTTAGGCAGGTGTGTCCCAAGCGATACCGTTTTTTACTATCAATCTCTAGGCGACTTGGTTCCATTAATCCCGCGCACAATTCTTGACGGTCTCCGGGTACGACTGCATCAACGTGCAACGAGAACAAACACTTTGGGCAGTGGTTGCGCACACTTGTTGGATGCCGCAAAACCTGCGCACCACAGTGTGCGCAGGTAAAACCGGAGTTACGCCCTTTGGCTATAAAGTTTTTTCGGCTGTTCACCTAAGAAAACTCAGTGCTAACCACCGCAACGTCCTCCTTACTTTTGTTCGACCGGAACAAACGGCACGAGTGCGATAAAGCGAGCCTTTTTTATCTCGGCCGTTACTTGGCGCTGATGCTTGGCGCAAGTACCCGTACGGCGTTTCGGCAAAATCTTAGCGTACGAAGAAACAAACTTTCGCAGTAGTCTTGTGTCTTTGTAGTCAAGCGTGAGCGCATTTTTGCCGTGGAACGGACACGTTTTTATTCGAACTGGTGCTGTGATTACGTTTGCCATATGTTTGGTGTTATTAGCTGAGGCTCAACTAAAAAGGAATGTCCTCAATATTTATTGTCTCTTCATTAGAATTGGAGTCCTTGCCAGCGCCGGCCGCTACTGTTGCCGGTGCAGCTTTAGACTTGCTGCTCTTAGGTCCATTTTTTATTTCTTCGTCTAATTGTACCGTCGGAAGCCCTGCATCTGAGCTTGCGGCTTTGCCACCGACACCCGTGGCACCATCGGACGGCGCCCCAGGGCCACCCGACAACATAATCATATTATCGGCGATAATTTCGGTCTTATAGCGCTTGACGCCATCTTGTCCTTGCCAATTATGCGTCTGCAAACGACCCTCGATATACACCTTTTTGCCCTTCTTTAAATATTGCGCGCAAATGTCGGCCAGTTTGCGCCACGACACGACGTTATGAAACTCCGGCCGCTGTTGCTTTTGACCGCTCTTATCGGTCCACACCAAGTTGGTGGCGACCGAAAAACTACAAACATTGAGACCCTCGCCAGTACTGCGGGACTCGGGGTCCGCGGTTACATTGCCGATGATCATTACTTTATTTAGGTCCATACTTTTTAAGTTATTGAATTAGTAGCCCCAGCGTAGCGCGGAGGTTATTAAAAAAAGATTAAATTTGTTCCTTTAAAATCTCGTCAAGTTTGGTATCCAGATCTCCGCTCGAAGCCGGTTTCTTGGCACTTTCCGCTTCTTTTACGGGTGTATTTACAATCGCTGCCTCTTTGGTAGAACCTGTGGATTCTGTGGACATCTTTTCTTTTTTTACACTCGCGCCAGATTTGTCGGTCCCCTTGTTCGATTTTTCAGGTCCCATTCCTTCTTTTTCCTCAACCCGCTTGTTGGGCGGATCAATCGTCTTGCCATGTGTTGGTTGGTCGATTAACAAAAAGCGCAAAACATTATCGGCTACTTGCAGATCCCCATTGAGTCCGCCGACATTGGCGGGTTCGACACTAAGATGCCATAACACATACGTGCCCGTGCGCTGATGTTTGATTTCGTAAGCGAGCTTCATGGTGCCCCAGATGGCTTCGTCCAAAATCTTGGCGTCATTTTTGGTAAAAATCTTTTTGATTTCTACGATCGTGGCGGGTACGTCACTCTCTGCAACTTTGCCGGAAATGATCAAAAGTAATTCGTAATTTTTCATAAAAACAGTGGCGAACAATTAAAAAAATAATGGTCCAGACGTGGGGTAGGCCGGGGAGCGTTAGCTCCGCGGTGTCCGGAATAAACCCACCCTATCGCAGCTACGTGGTCATGTCAAAAGTAGTCAGCGCAAAAGAAAAACCCCGACAAGTGATACTTGAAGGGGCTTTGTTGTGGCGCTGCGCTATGGCGCGGTTTGCGTTACGAGTTAGGTAACTCCACGTAGGCATAGCTGGTGTGCCGGGCCTTGTTGAACATCGCGCGGGTCTCGACCTCACCGACTTCGACAAGGGTCTTGCCGACACCTGGCAGGGAGCCTTCCGTGATCACCCCGCAGTTCTGGGTGTGCACTTTGCAGGGGAGAGACAGGTTGGGGTTCGAGCTGTTGGAATTTGAGCCCATCGACTTGCCAATCGGCTTGCCCGTCATCAGGCCAAAGATCTTGGCAATCGGATTCTCGCCGGTCGAGCTGCGGCTGCTTGAGCCAGTATTGCTCGCGAGGGTCTCAAGTGGCGGGGTCCAGGTCACGAGCATTAAACACGTGGTCAGGTCATGCTCTGCGCAATACTTCTCGCCATTGCGCATCTCCGGCTCACACTCGGACCAGTCGCCGTCTTCGTCGAAGTTACCGATGAGGCGCGACGGGCACAGCTCCGGGTGCTCGGGCTCGTGAACCAGACAGAACGCGCCACTCGTGCGCTGCCCCATCACACACTCGACGTCGTAGTTGGCGAGGCTCTTGAGATTTTGCGTGAGCTTCCAGCGCTCGTGCTTGACTTCGGCCTTGTCAAAGATCGACTTGGCATCGGCACTCAGGCACACGCTCTGCGCAATCACGATGAACGCGATGAACAACAACATTCGCATTGCTGCCTCCTTATGTGGCCGGTCGTACGCTTTGAGAGTTCTTGTTTTATTGGAACGAACAATCAGAAAAATCGAAACCGATTATAATGGCATCTTTTTACGCTAAAGTCAACCCTTGCACGGTGCGACGGTCGTACCGTTGACATCCACCAAAAAAGATGCAATTATCTGTGATTCGTTCGTTCCAAAAAAAGTCGTCTCCAGTGATCTGTCTATGGCAGAGCTGCCAATGCGGTGGCTCGTAGATAGATGTTCTGGAGAATGGCTTCAGAGCAAGTTTGTTTACACGTTTACTTGGCCATGTGTGGTCAAGGAGGTTTGTCATGTCCAACGTGTCAGGACTCGTTAAGGACTTTTTGTCGAACTTGTTGTCTTCGCCCGACTCCACGGAGGAATGCGAAGGCGTGATCGTGCAAGCGGGATCCAAGGACTTTGCCTTTATCGGCGATGTCACGGATTCCCAGGGTCGTCCGATCGACACCGGTACCGGGGATGTGTTCCTCGGCTCGGAGGATCTCAAGTACGGTCGACTCGAAGTCGGCACGCGCTTGCGGTTCAAGTTGATTCCGGACACCAAGCGCAAGAATGCGGTGCGAGCCATCGACGCTCACAAGCCCGAGGTGGCGCTCGCAAACATCGAGCGCATCGTGCAGTACCCTGTCTCGGTTCGAACCGGCGACATCTCGCTCTACCAGGCGAGAGCACGCAAGGTTGATCCCAAGCTCGTCCATCAGGCCGAGGCCAACCGTCCCTTTGCGGGGATGAAGCGGCCCTCGACCGAAGACGAAGCTCGGGACTTCACCAACCAGGACGTGATCGCACAGGTGATCCAGCTCTGGTTTGCGGCACGGTTTGCGATGTTCGCGGACTTCGACGTCAACTACGACATCACCAAGAGTGATGGCGATGAGAACGAAGAGGCCGAGAAGATCGAGACGTTTGCCACCAAGGTGAGCAAGGGCCAGATGCAGGCGGCTGGACAGAAATTGCGTGAGGAGTATGTGGTCTTTCAGCACCTGCGTCGCACCTTCCGCTATCTTTACGGCAAGCACCTGTTGATGCCGCAGAGCGTAGTTTCAATGAGGTACCTGCCGCACCTGTTCATGGCAGCACCGGTCTGGTTTTTCCGGCAAGCGTGTACGGCACGATCTCCCCTGGAGTTCTTTCCGTCGTTGGTCAACAATGGGCCTTTCACCAAGCTCTTTTCCTTGTACAACTACCGCAGTATGCAAGGCGGGGCTTTATTCGATGCCTACAGCGGTGACATTATCCCGCCGAGCATCTGGGAGATCATCGAACAGAACTCGGATGGTTCCTCAAATAGTCTGATGTTTGACCACCTAGTGATCGCGACGCCGTACCACCAGCTGGCCTCGGACTTCTGGACTGATGCTGAGTGGCGACCACGAGTGGATCCGTACCTGCTGGCCTTCTCGCGGCACATCCCGGAGTTCTTCTTGTGCCTCGGACGATGGAGCGACACGGGCTTGTTTCCCGGAGTCGAGGCGATGATCGGTGATACCATCGACAACATCGCCAAGAACCGGCACAAGTTGGCTGGCTCCAAGTCCACCATCCAGGTTTTCAAGGATGGTCTCTGGCCAGATGTTCAGGTCAAGGCACTGGATCAGACTGCAGGGGATGCCATCAAACACTTCGAGGAGGGAACCCTGTTCCCATGGCTCGCCGGTGAGATTCCGGATGAGCCGATCAAGAAGTAACTTGCTCTAACACTCTCAACACCGCCAGCTCCTATCTAGGACTGGCGGTTTTCTTTATGGGGCGAGCATTATATTTAGTCGAATATTTTTTTATCGCGCCTGCGCGCAAAGAAAAAACCACCCTTTGTTAAGAGTGGTTTTGTGAGTGTCATGGCCCAACGCGTGTATAAACTGGTGGTCCGCCTGGGTCTTCACCCTCGAGCGTCTCACTGATTTGCTTGACAAGCTTGTCAACGTCGGTGCTTTTTTTGCGTCCCCACAGCGGCCAGTGGTCGTCGATGGCGCACAAAATCAGATAGAGCACGAGCATCCCGAGGAAGAATCCAAATCCTTGCCAATCCATCGCGCCTCCTTTTTTGAAAGAACCCGGAACGTTTGAAGAACCTGGAACGCGTGACGATAGCTCACACGGTCCGCATGGTCAAGATCGTCAGGGGCTGTGTAGGGACTTTAAGGGCTGAACTTAAAAATCATTACGTCGCCATCTTTGACGACATACTCTTTTCCCTCGGTCCTAACCTTTGCTTTCTCGCGAGCTGGTGCCCAACCTTGTTCGTCCACTAAATCTTTCCAAAAGACGGTGTCGGCTTTAATAAAACCTTTTTCAAAGTCCGTATGAATTTTTCCGCCGGCCTCCGGGGCCCGCGCCCCATTACGAACCGTCCAGGCCCGAGATTCTTGTTCGCCGCTGGTAAAAAAAGTTATCAGGCCGAGCACGGCATACGCTGCGGTGATGACATCGTTCAATCCAGATTTCTCAAGGCCGAGTTCGCGTAAAAAAGTTTTGCGATCGTCGTCGCCAAGTTCCGCTAACTCTGACTCTATCTTGGCGGAAACCGGCACCACCTCTGCACCCGCGGGTAATTTCAATGACGCAATTGCCTCAGCGCGCAGTTTTTTGTCCTTATACTGCTCCTCAGAAACATTGACGATGTACATGATTGGTTTTGAGGTCAGTAAACTCATGGCCTTAACGATCGGCGCTTCCTCATCCGTCAACACGACCGAACGTGCGGGTTTCCCGGCATCCAGTGCTGCTTGAATTTTTTCCAGCGCCGATTTTTCTACAATTGCGGCCTCTATACCGGCATTGGCTTGTCGCCCAACCATGTCGAGGCGCTTTTTGACGCCCTCGAGATCGGCGAGCGCCAATTCGGTGTCAATCGCTAGAATGTCATCGGCCGGATCAATTTTGTTGTGTACGTGCGTCACGTCCGGATCGGGAAAAGCGCGGACAACCTCAGCGATTGCTGCGACCTCTCTTATGTGAGATAAAAATTTATTGCCCAGGCCTTCACCCTTGTGTGCGCCACGAACTAAACCTGCAATATCGACAAATTCAACAATCGTCGGAACAACTTTTGCGGATTTAGAAACTTTTACGAGCGCATCAAGCCGCTTGTCCGGAACAGCGACCACACCCACGTTGGGTTCGATCGTTGTGAAAGGATAGTTGGCGGCCTCAACTTGTTTTTTGGTGAGTGCTTTAAACAATGTTGATTTTCCGACATTGGGGAGTCCCACAATGCCGACTTGAATGTTCATGTGACCAGACTAGAGGTGAAGGCACAGGTTGACAAGCTTCCATCGAAAAGTTATGGTCTTAATAGACAGACTTTAGGGTACCGACCAGACGTAACCATTCGGCTCTTAAGTACCCGGTCTGTTTTTTAGTGCGCGTTCACGTAATTCTCCATAAGTGAGCACCCGATCTGGTTGCCTCTTTTCTCGGTAGGTCTGGTAACCAATAATGTGCGCATTGGCATTTTTACCCACACGCCTAATGATGATGACCGGCGCCTCCTTACCCATATCCGTCAGCAATAGACTGATCGACTTTCGTATGAAATCTTCGTATCCAGGGTACTCATCATCAATTGTTATTGCCGGAATACTTGTATAACCGGTGTAATAAATCAATAAAGAAACAGCGGTTGCAAATGTTGTTGTTGGAAACATGTTGGATAGACCATGCCGCCGAAAAGTTTCCTGTAATTTTCTTTTTGTCTTTGAAGTTATTGCGACTACAAAAGTTCTATTATTAGAAAGACAGATGAATGTTGAGCGTGCCGTTTGCTCGATCTTAATAGATTGATCAATCTGCGTCTCCATACGGGGATGCTAGCTTGATCGACATTAAGAAATTATTAAAAAAGAGTGTCTGGGTGTGGACCGGTTGCAAATGCTGATGCTCCGACTAGGATGGCGCAGTGTTTAAGCAGATTTTTCATAAAAAGCCTGTAATCCCTAGGTTAAGCTGGTGGCTCGTTGCGGCCGCTATGGTCATATATACCTGGCTCGCGACGAACAACTTAGATCGCCCGGGCTTGCATTTTGACGAACTCCTTCACGTCAACGCCGCGCTCGGAGGGCTCGACAATACGTTTATATATAAAGAGATTCTTGGCGTGCCGGTTTTGCTTATGCCCTATATCGGGGCGCTCAAGGCGTACATCACTGCACCTATTTTTGCGCTTTTTGGAGTATCTGTAGCGACGATTCGGCTTCCCATGATTTTGATTACTGCCGCGACCTTGCCATTGTTGTTTGTCGCCGTGAGGCGTTTGTTTGATACACGAACAGCCGTCGTCGCCATGTGGCTCTTTGCGCTAAATCCTACAATCATTTCTCTCACACGTCTCGATTCTGGACCGGTGGTATTGGCCTTAGTGGCGACGACGGCCAGTCTATTTTTTCTTGAGCGTCTCATCACGCGCGGAACCATCTGGTCGGCAATAGGTCTAGTCGCAAGCTTAGCTGCTGGTGTTTTTCATAAATTAAACTTTATTTGGTTCGTGAATGGAATGTTTGGTGCCGCAATCTTTGTGTATGGGAAATATTTTTGGCGACAGATGCGGGACAACCAGGTGCGGGACCGCCAAAGTGGCAGCGCCAGTCAAAACCACAAGGCAGTCATTTTGGCCGCCCTCGGAATACTTGCGCTAATAGGACTGTACTTGGTCATAAGTATCAAATTTAACTTGTTGGGGTATGTGGGAGGCGATCAATACAGTTGGTCGTTGCGTTTAAGTCGAGTCGCTAGCAACCTAACGTCCTTACTTAACGGTGAGATGTACATCAATTATTCGCTCACGGATTTTCACAGTTACGCCGGAACAATTTATAGCGCTCTCGCAATTGCACTCATTGCAACGGCTGTGCTTTTACATTTACGACGAACTAAGCGAACCAAAAACCGACGCGCTTTTTGGTTTGTTGCTCTGGCTTTAGTGCTGATCGTCGCTCAGATCATCATCACTCGAAATGCCGTTTGGCCCTGGCATTTTTCTGCGGTCGAACCTCTAGTAACAATTTTGCTCTCAGCAAGTCTGGTGACTGTCATCGGGGAGGTTCTTCGTTGGACTCGGCAACGCACGCGCACGCTTGCGCTGGCAATACTGACTATCGTCGCGGTTATGTACCACCTGTGGCTGTTCGGACAGTATCTCGAGGCATTTGACCGGCCGCCGCGCAACATTTATTGGTCCACCGCCATTTACGAACTAATTGATTACACGGCCGCATCTGAGAAAAAAATTGTGTCAATCGATTGGGGCACGCACACGCAGCTCTTAAGTTTTTCAAAAGATCCAGATAAATTCAAAAACGAATCTTTCAACCTTAATCGCTCGCCCCTGCCCAGCCCAGCACGCCAACAATTTACGGAAAACTATTTGAGAGAGCCCGAACAATATTTATTTGTGCTGCACCCTTCACGCTTCACGCTCTTTAAATCTGCGCGCAAAAACTTTTTTGAGCTCGCGGCAGATGCCGGCCTCAACGCACGACTCGTCGACACTATTGATGACAGCCCACGCGTTATTTTTGAGATTTATCATCTTGAGCGGACACAATAAAAGACCGTAATATTTGATACAGACAAACCGTGTAGTATGACTGCATATGGACACACGCGCTCACTCCGATCACACTAATCACGGCAAAAGTAGCCATCAACAGCACCAGCCCAGCCCCGGCCAGTCTTTTGATAAACACGCCGGACACAATGTCGTCGTGTTTCGTAATAAATTTTGGGTTTGTCTGGCGCTGACGATTCCAATAGTTTTGTATTCGGAAACAATCCAGCAGCTATTACGGTTCGAGTTGCCAGATTTTCCGGGTTCGAACTGGATTGGGCCGCTACTCGGAACGGTAATCTTTTTTTACGGTGGCCTCATCTTTATAAAAAGTGCTTGGTACGAGTTGCGCGCTCGGTTGCCGGGTATGATGACGCTCATCTCGCTGGCAATAATTTCAGCCTATGCGTATAGCCTCCTTACGACATTTTTAATCAGTGGCACTGAGTTTTTCTGGGAGTTGGCGACGCTGATCACGGTTATGTTGTTTGGGCACTGGCAAGAAATGCGCGCGGTCAATCAGACTCAAGGCGCCCTTGGAAAGCTTGCCAAACTTTTACCGGATACGGCCGAACGACTCGATCCACACACGAGCGAACCGCAAAAAATCTCTGTCAACGACTTGCGCGAGCACGACGTTGTGTTGGTTCGGCCGGGTGCAAAAATTCCCGCAGACGGCGAGGTGATCGAGGGTGATTCGTCAGTTGATGAGAGCATTATTACGGGGGAATCGCGCGCGATCCACAAAACAGTTGGAGCAAAAGTAATCGCAGGCGCGGTTAATGGCGTTGGTGCGCTCAAGATCCGCGTGACAAAAATAGGTGAAGCAACCGCACTGGCTGGAATTATGCGACTAGTTGCACAGGCACAGGCGTCGCGTTCGCGTGCACAGGTTTTGGCAGATCGTGCGGCATTATTTTTGACCATCATGGCGTTGGTCGTCGGGGCTGCCACGTTTGCGATCTGGATATTACTCGCCGCTGAGTTTGCCTTTGCCCTGGAGCGAACGGTGACGGTACTTGTGATTGCCTGCCCGCATGCGCTTGGTTTGGCCGTGCCACTAGTGACCACGATCTCAACGACACTCGCCGCGCGCCAGGGAATTTTGGTACGAGAGCGATTGGCCCTCGAGCGTGCGCGCGGCGTTGACGTGGTTTTGTTCGACAAAACGGGAACACTCACACTTGGTCAGCAAGGCGTGTCAGACATTTTTTCTTTTGGTGGACAGCGCAATGATGAAATTTTACAACTTGCCGCATCGCTAGAGGCAAATTCAGAACACGTTATCGGTCGCGCCATAGTTGCTGACACGCGCGAGAAAAAACTGCAACTTAGTGCCGTAAAAAATTTCCGAGCGATAGCGGGAGAGGGAGTTGTTGCTGAATTGGGTGGACATATGGTTAGTGTTGGCAGTCTGAAATTGGCAGAACAAACGGGCGCTACACCACAAGAACCCATGGGGACCTTGCTGAGAGGGGGCCAAGACCAAATTACACACGCGAGTCACGATGGAAAAACGATTGCGTATGTTGCTCGTGACGGAGAAGTTTTAGGAGCAATTGCGCTCGCGGATACTATTCGAAAAGAATCACGCGAGGCGGTTGATGCCTTACAAAAAATGAATGTGCGCGTGGCCATGCTCACTGGTGATTCCACCGACGTCGCGACGTGGGTCGCTAAAGAGCTCGGCATCAAAGAATTTTTTGCTCAGGTAAAACCTGAAGAAAAAGCGGCCATGGTCAAAAAACTTCAAGCAGATGGCAGTCGCGTTGCAATGGTTGGGGATGGAGTAAACGACGCACCCGCACTCACGCAAGCGGACATCGGTGTAGCAATCGGGGCAGGCACTGATGTCGCGATCGAATCCGCCGGGATAATTCTCGTAAAAAATGATCCGCGCGATTTGGTCAAAATCATCAAATTATCGCACGGCACGTACAAAAAAATGCAACAAAATTTGGTGTGGGCAACTGGGTACAATATCATCGCGATTCCGCTCGCGGCGGGGGTTTTTGCCTTTGCGGGCCTATTGCTGGCACCAGCACTCGGCGCCCTTTTTATGTCGGCCAGCACTGTTATTGTGGCCATCAATGCGCAAGCCTTGCGAAGATTGCGGCTTTAGAATGTAGCGCTGTAGGACGACTACGGTTGGGTTCGTGCCGGCTTGTGTAACAACATATTGCCAAACTGGATATACTATGTACGCCTCTCGAGCGTACGAGATTTTCAAACCAATAAAAATAAATAAATGCCTCCATCTATTACGCAACAACCCGCACCGCCCCAAAAATCATCCACGCTCATCTGGGCTTGGGCGAGCGTAGCTATAGCCATTGTAGTGGCAGCTGGTGGTCTGGGCGCCTATTATTTATATCTGCAAAGTCGGCCGGTAACATCTCCAACGGGAACAGTAACTCCACCAATTGCCAACAATCTGCCACCTACGGACCCAACGCCCTCACTTAACGATGTGCAACCACGTAATCCCTCCGAGCTTACAAAGCTGGTTTATGTGCGATACGCCAACCCAGATCAGGCCGGTGGTGACATTGAGGTGTACACAAGCTCAGCAACGGAATCTGGCAAAGTTACCGACGAACGAAAATTATTCACCATTAAGCATAATGGATACAGTCCAGCGCGAGCGACGGTATCACCCAATGGACAATTTATTGCGGTAACACTAAATGACTTTGTTGAAGAGCGTGGGTATGATTTAGAAAATTCTTTGAGCAGTGCGGCTAGTAATCGCGTTATTGTTTTTGACAACGGCGGGCAAGAGATCGCCATGTTACGACAAGGTACCAAATTCTTGACATCGCCCGTATGGAGTGATGATTCAAAGAAAGTTTATTTTTCGGAAATTTCTTATCCAGACCCGATTGGACCGCCGGATTCGTCATTAATTTGGTATGACGTCGAGACAAACGTGACGGGTCAGCAAATTGCGGCGCTTGCAGCCGATGCACCTAACCGACCGCTACAACCACTAGAAATTCACGGTAATCTCCTGTTTGCGTTGGCTCAAGCAATTGGCAGTGAGGACCCCGGCATAATATATGCGCTTACATTAATGGCCGATGGCACCCCCACAGGCGAGACAAAAAAACTACTCGATCTCAGTATTTCAAGTCGCGGCTACGACATTGCGGAGGATGGCAGTGGCATCGTGCTTGCCCGAGGTGGGCTCGAACAACTAGGTGGTAGCGAGCAGGGACCATACACGTTGGAAATGTTCGACCGTACAACTGGTAAAACGACTATCCTTCGCACAAGTGATACGGAGAAATTTGCGGCCCCAATCTTTTTTGGTGGGCAACAATTTGTATACGGCACACAGGATGGCATCTTCACGATGCGAACGCCGGACCAAAAAGTCACAAAAGTTTTTGATGCAAAAACGCTGGATTCTCAAGGTGAAGAGTTCCGGCCGATCACGGTTAGACCAGACGGCGAACGCGTCGTTTTTCAAGTGATCGGCAATGAACCAGGCTTTAGAGTGTACGCCGCCGACCTTGAAGTTACAGATGCTGATGACTCAGAGGCCTTTATCGCCATCGATTTTGAGCCCTACTATGTAATTTGGGGCTGGACCGAATCACTGGATCGACCGTTCTAAGTGTAAACCCGTTCT
>CAZCZY010000042.1:0-25418 GCA_964503525.1 uncultured Candidatus Saccharibacteria bacterium | reverse complement strand
CACTCGTGGCGCCGCTCGCTTTTACGCGCGTAGGTTTGAGTTCTGCTTTGTCGGCGACAAATCCTTGGCCGAGTTCTCCCTCAGTTTCAAATTTAAGTTCAAAATCTTCGGTTTGTACCTTTTCTAGAGTCACGTTGAGCTCGTGCGGGACAATATCTAGGATGCGAACATTGGGATCATCAGCAAAGACTTTGACCTCGAGGGTGTGCGTGCCCGCCTCGAGCCCCGCCAAGATGACCGTGGCATGCAGATCCTTTGTTTTGAGACGCTGGAACGACGCGGTCGGTGCCCAGACCTCGACGCTTACGCCGGGTAGATCACCCGCGACAGCGAGACCAGCTTCTAAATCGCGCGCAGTGACGGGGATGGGCTCGGGCAAAATTGCTTGTCTAAAACCAGAATTGACAACAAAGGCCCACAAGCCAAAAGCCAACAGCAAGGACAATAATTTGGCGCCCCAGTTGGAAAAAATTACCCGGAATATTTTTTGCGCGCGGCTGCTGTCAACTTTTGTTTGCGCTGTTTTTTCTGTAGTAGTTTTCATGACGAACTTTCTTTACGCGACAAAACACTGCGCACTTCTTTGGTTGTGGCCGTCGTCACGGCCGCCAAGACGATGTCGAGTAATTTACGCTGGGTGATGTCGGTGCGGAGACGGCCGTTAAATGCGACGCTCACCGTACCGCGCTCTTCACTCACAATTATAGCGAGCGCGTCGCTCCCCTCAGAAATTCCAAGACCGGCTTTATGTCGGGTGCCCAGTTGATAGGCCTCGTCTGCGTCAGAGAGCGGCAGTGTTACCCCAGCCGCGACGATGTGAGCTCCGCGCGTCACCACCGCACCATCGTGCAAGGGGCTGTTTGGAAAAAAGATATTTAAAAGTAGTTGCGCCGACAAGCGCGCATCGAGGCGTTTGCCATTTTCGATTTCGTGGTCGAGGCCGGTGCGACGTTCGATTACGAGTAGTGCTCCTGTCTTGTTTTTTGCGAGTGTCGTTACGGCCTGCGTGATCTCATGCGCAATGCTGGCCGCTTGTCGGCGCGAACTCGCGAGCTTAAGTTTCCAAGGTTGTCCGCGGCCCAGGCGCTCAAGCCCTCGTCGCAATTCCGGTTGAAACACGACTGGAATCGCCACCAATAACACCGGAATCAATATGCGCAGTAACCAGTTAAGTGCGTCCAATTGTAAGATGCTGCCCATAGCAAAAATAATGCCGACCAGGACCATGCCCCATACAATCGAGGCGGCTTTTGTCCCGCGCACATAGCGATAGGTCCAATAAAAAATTACTGCAACGACCAAGATGTCGATGATGGCAAAGGGGTGTTCGCGCAGACTGAGACTCTCGAGATAGAGTTGTCCGCGTTCGCGTAGGGCTTCAAGTTGTGTGGCGAGATTGGCTGTTTCCATTTGATTGGTGCGGTTATCCTACCCTGCGCTTAACTAGCCGTAACTTTATAGCGTCCGTTTTCTTGGACAAGGCGGCCCGTGAGTTTAAAGCCTGAGGCCAGGCGATGACCACCACCGCCGAGCAATTTGGCAATGCGCGCTACGTCCGTTTCTTTACCTTCGTCCGAACGCAAACTTCCTTTGACTACATTGTTCTCATCTTCCGTAAGCAACAACGCAAAACGACACTCGGGAACTTGGCTCAAGATGCTGACAATTCCCTTGGCCTCCTCGGGGGCCACGTTGAGTTCGCGCAGGTCTTTTTGAGTGATGACGGATACAACCATGTCATTTTCTGGGCGATACTCGAGGCGTTGCAGGGCGCGGCCCCACAATTTAAGTGTGCGAATAGATTTGTTGCGATACAACTTACCGGCAACAAAGGCGGCATCGGCTCCGTGACGAACACATTCCGCCGCCATACGTAGCGTCTCAGCATTGGTGTTGCTGTGCTGAAAACTTCCAGTGTCGTTGTAGAGCGTGGTGAGCAATGCCGTCGCGATGGGTTCGTCGAGGGGGATGTTCCAGGATTTGAGCAACTCGTACACGATCAAACCTGTCGCTGATGCAGAGCGATCGAGAATGCTGTAGTGACCATACACGGGCTCTTGCAAGTGGTGGTCAATGTTGACGACCGTGGCGAGGTTTTGCGTCTGCAAAATTTTAATGAGTTGCTCGACAAAACCGGTTTGACGCAACTCGCCGCAATCTAAAATAATGATGAGGTCATACGACAAAAAATCTGGGGTAAACAAAACCTGATCTGTGTCGGGTAAAAACTTTAGACTCTCTGGAACGTTGTCACCGCAGGCCAGATCAACTGTAAGGTTGAGCGTTTGTAGTGCTCGGCGAAGCGCGGATGCTGAGGCCAAGCTGTCGCCATCAATGGGTTGACCGGCCAGCGCCAAAATACGCTTACTGTTGCGGCACAGCTCTAACAGTTTGGCCGCTTGTATCGGTTTTGCGGGTGGCAAATTTTGTTCTGGTTTTGTGTCCATATTTTTGTAGTACTGCTGTGCAGCGAGGTGTGCTACGCCGCCGTCTTGTGAGTGCGCGGGCCAAAGCGTTTTTCTTTGGCGAGAAGGGTCTCGATTTTTGCGGCATGTCGTTCGCCTGGGTCGAGTACAAATTTAATTCGAGGCAGCGGTCGCATGACCAGTCGGTGGTTTAATAGCTGCTGCAGCATGCCGATTCTCCGCTGTAAAAGTTGAAGCGAACTCGGCATTTTGCGTACAGGCAACACGCTAACGTACACAGACGCGTGTCGTAGGTCAACCGAGGTTTCTACATGTGTGATAGTAACCAAAACCCCTAGCGGAAATTCTAAATTCTCCAGAATTATCCGGCTGAGTTCTTTTTGGACAAGCGTATTGATCTTGGCGACACGAGTACCCATGTTGAGACAGTCCTATAGTTTCCGCGCGCGCTCCTCTTCTTTGTACATCGCCAAAATGTCGCCGACGCGTAACTTAACTTGTCCGGAATAGGACATGCCGCATTCCAATCCAGTCTTGACTTCATCGGTACGCTTTTTGTTTTGTTGCAAGTCAGAAACTTTGCCTGTGCCAATTTGTTCGTCGTTGCGCATGACTTCAATACGCGCTCCGCGCACCGCAATTCCGGTCGTAACTTTGCCGCCTACAATCATCTCACCTTTACCCGTGCGGAAAATTGCGAGTAAGTGTACTTTTCCAAAGTCGGTTCGAACAATTTCTTTTGGCAGCAGTAACGCCATGCGTCGTTTGGCCTCTTCGATCAAGTCGTAAATGACCGTGAAGGTTTTGACTTCGATTTTTTCTTTTTCGGCGATGCGCTTGGCAACTGGCGCGACTTTTACGTTGAACGCCAAGATCAACGCCTTGGTCGCTTGTGCTGTCATCACGTCTGACTCCGTGACGTCGCCCACACCGGCGCGCACCTGGGTGGTCACGACTTCTTTGGTGGCAATTGATTTGAGCGTTTCACTGACGGCCTCGAGCGAACCCTGTACGTCCGCCTTGAGTAGCAGTGGCAATTTCAAAATGTCGGCGTTTTTTTCGAGGGCACGCTCTTCTGATACTCGTGAGAGTCGGCGTACTTTTTCTAGATCCTTTAATTGTTTAACTTTTTCTTTGGCAACGCGTTTACTGACCTCAACCATTAGTGTCTCGCCGGCTTCTGGTGCTTGGCTTAAACCAAAAACTTGTACGGGGTCTGATGGGAGTGCGCGTTCGACCCGTGCGCCTTTGAAATTTTTTAAGGTACGAACAGTACCCTGCGTTGTACCAACCGTAATTTGATCTGCGGTATTGAGCGTACCGGTTAAGACCAACACCGAGGCAACCGGACCTTCTTGTTTATCAACGTGAGACTCGATCACAACACCAAGCGCTGCACGATGCGGATTGGCTTTGAGTTCTTGTACTTCGGCGACGAGCAAAATCATCTCGAGCAACTTGTCGAGATTTTTATGCATTTTTGCGGAGATTTCTACCGCCACCGTATCGCCGCCCCATTCTTCTGTCAGGACGCCGACTTCTGAGAGATCTTTTTTGACGCGCGTCGGGTCAGCATCCGGTAAGTCGATCTTGTTAATTGCGACGATGATAGGAATCTCGGCTGCCTTGGCAAAGTTGATGGCCTCAATCGTCTGGGGCTTGACGCCGTCATTGGCCGCGACGACTAAGACTGCAATGTCCGTGACAGATGTTCCGCGTTGTCGCATGGCTGAGAAGGCCTCGTGCCCAGGTGTATCGAGGAAGGTAATTTTTTTGCCTTTTTTTACTACTTGGTAGGCACCGATGTGTTGGGTGATGCCGCCCGCTTCGCCGGCCGCCACATTGGCCTCACGAATCGCGTCCAAAAGTGTGGTCTTGCCATGGTCGACGTGGCCGGTGATTACGACAATTGGCGGCCGGGGCTTGAGATCTTTGGGATTTTTTTCGACCAAGAGCTCACGCATTTGTTTTGTTGACAGTTTGGTGGTCTGGCCGCTGGTCTCTTCTTCCTCACTCTTCTCGACCTTTACCCCGAGATCCTCAGAGATCACCGCGGCAGTTTCAAAATCGATGGACTCGTTGAGGTTAACTACAAAGCCATTGCGCAGTAATTCCGTGATGACCTTTGTCACCGGCATGTCCAAACGTTCGGCAAATTTTTTGACGGTTATGCGAGCTGGAATCTGCACGGTCTGTGTGATCTCACGCGCCTTGGCTATCTCGACTTTTTTCTCGTGTAGGTCCCTGAGGTGTTGTTCGATTCGTTCGGCCCATTTTTTCTCGATTTTTTTGGCACGTTCAGGAATCGGCAAGCGTAACTGCTTGATCAGTCGTCGTAATTCTTGTTTGGTGAGGCCGGTTTTCTTTAGAAGATCTTTGATGTTCATATGCTAGTCAGAAAAAAATAATTCCTCGCTACAGAGGAAGGTGCGCAAGGAGGATGTCTTACGCGTGTAAAAGTTAGCCCAAATCAAGCAGAGTCAAAAGAAACTCTGCGTGATTTGGGCGCAAATGTCAATGCTGTCAAGGCCTGCTGTCGGGTCCAGCGTTTTGTCCGTTTGGGGCGGGCGGAATAATTGTTGCCAGAGGATCGTTGGGATCCGATGACGTCGTCGTTTCCGCTGAGGGTGTCGGGACTGTTTGCTCAATAGGCAGCGCTGGTTCCTCCGTAACAATTTGCGAAACCGGCGCTGAAGTAGTTTGTTCCATCGCCTGCTGAAACTCCAAGACGTCTGCCTGGTCGGCCGGAGTCAGAGGAGGCACTGCGGTTTCACGTGCTTTTTTTCGATCACGAATCTGCACAAAAATATGTGCGACCACCAAAAAAATAAATACAAACCACACCAGTCCCCCAGCGACATACAAGGTTGGTCGCAAGCCAAAGAAAAAATAAATCGCGGCCAAAAATAAAGCAGCGATCAAAAGCTTAATTGGTCGCGAGATGTTATCTACAAAATAGCCGATGCTGTCCCAGAGGAGATTCCACATAGTTTACTGCACTATACCCACGATGTGGCCATCAGGTCCACTCTTATTATCGGCGAACTAACCAAACCTGCGCGTACGTCCGACAATCAAAGACACATGCTGGTCACTCAATTGTATATCAAGTGGTGCGCGGATAATGGCTCGTCCGTCGAGAAGACAGGTGATCGGTTTTTTCGATTTCATCTCGATGTGCTTTGCCCAAAATATTCCCTGCTCGTTAAAGGTGGTTCGTCGGAGTAACCCACGTGACTCGTTTCTAAGCGAAACTCTAAATGCGCCGCTGTCTGGTTTGTGTTCGATGAGGACGCGATCAACTGGCGCCGATATACGGATATGTTCGTCCAATAATAATTCTGGTTCAAACACATCGGTCACTGATTTGCCGGGAAGCCAGCGCGTACTAGCTTGGGGTTGTGAGTAGCAATTGATGCTCGCTAAAAAAAAGTTTTGGTTTGCTTTAGCCAGTGCCAATTCCCTAACCACTCTGCGCGATAAGCTTACAATTGCACTCTCTGGTGTTACACCCAATAAAAATGCGAGCGGCTGATCTTTTTTTACGGGTACATATGCTAGCGGCACGTCAAAATTATTTCGTGCGACTGCATTAATGGCGGCATTGAGTGTGCCGTCATCTCCCACTATGACGATTGGTTTGTAGCCTCGCTCCGCTGCTTCTTTAACCAACTCGTCAGCTTTACGCAACGTGGATGTCTGTGCGCGCTCTCCTGTCAGCCCGAGATTGTTTGTCTCTGTCTCTATGAGCTGAAGAACCCGCCGAAACTCCTTGTCGGCGACAAAAGAATCGTATACGTAGTAATACACTTAGGCGTGTACTTTTTCTTTTATAGAAATCTCTGAAGAAATATTAGTATCGATCGCGGGGGTTACTTCCGACTTATCAGGCATGGAACTATTTCCAGTAAAAATCGCACCCTGCTGGATGACGAGTTCTTGAGACGTCAGGTTGCCTTTAACTTTGGCAGAGTCCGTTAGCGATAGGCGGTTCTTTACTGTAATGTCGCCCTCGACCCGACCTGCAATTTCAGCATTTGCCGCCTGGATGCTGGCTGTAATATCCGCGCTTGGTCCAATTACAACTGTTCCATCTGTTTGGATTGAACCATGTACTTTTCCCTCTATTCTAATATCACCCTGGCTTTTAAGATCCCCGTCGACTTTTAAGGACGCTCCGACGACGGTTTCTGGTGCAGTAATTTGTGGCTCTATGTTTCGCATGTGTTTAGTCTTAAAATACGAGGGTCATTGTATGTGTTATGTGGAATATGGCAATTTAATGACACAAAGGAATCTATTTGACTTAATTAATATTTATTAGCTAATATGCGCAATCAACCAAAAAAGCAACTCAAAAAAGCAACAGATATTGCTGAACCTATGGCACTGGCCGGAGGTGGTACATCGCTGGACCGAGAACCCGTCGTGGATGCTTTGAGAGTGGAGTCGGCCAAGTTTACAACGCAGGAGCTACGAATGGTGGGGTTTGCTCGTCGAGACCTTCTTGGCGTGCTGGCAGTCATATTGCTAGTCGGGGGCTTTTTTAGTGCAATATTTTATTACGACAGCACAAACGGTAAGCTCAGTGAATTTTCTAGAGTTGTAGCCAAGGCTACTGGGCTTGTGAAGTAGCACGTGAAAGTACACGTCTTTTACACATTAATAGTGCTAAAACAAGTATACCCGCGCCAGAAGAAGTAGTCAGTAAGTAATGATCTAGGCACGCAATAATCAAGGTTGCTGCCAGAACTGATTTCCCGAGAGCATCCACTCTCAAAAATTGAATACCGAAATAAAAAAGCATTAGGGCAGCAAGTGGCAGGCCGAATTCTGCAGCAATAAGCAGTATTAGGTTATGCACTGGCTGAATTAAATGGGGCGCCTTTGGGTGCTCCGGGGATTGCAGGCTGAGCTCTGCAAAGACAAAGGTGTGTGGTCCAGAACCTAGAATAGGGTGTAAAAAAATGGCATTTTTTGCCTGGTTGGTGGAGTCGGCTCGAATTTCAAGCTGGCTTGTTTGCTGATGGAGCTGAAATCTGCCTAGGATTCCAGGGAGGCCAACTAGTAATGCAACGACAATAACGGCTAGTGGAACTTTCATCACGGACCATGTGCCGCGCAGTGTAGAAGACAAAATTATAATCCCTGCAGTAGCGGCAGCCCACGCCGTCCTTGAGTAGGAAACTAGCAGAGCAAAAAGTGTAATTCCCACGTGAAGATTTTGTACTGTATGTCTCCGTGCACTTCTCATAATACTTGACCAGTAGAAGTAAATAGTAGCTAGTATTCCAATTACTAAGAATCCAGCATAAATATTACTGTGAGAGAAAGTGCCAAATGGCCTAAGGATGCGTTGTCCATTGATTATAAGCTTTGCCACGCCGACAGTTGCGTCGGTTGCTATTGGTTCGCCTAAAAAGGGAATTCCGAGAGAATGACCAAACGTAATTTGATAGATACCCAGCATCGCCTGAAGTAGGACAGCGATAGAAAGTGAGCCAAGTAAAAGTCTTCGTAGCGCTGGATCGGCATTTAATGCAATGGCAATGTAGTATGTCCCGAAACCAAAAACAGAGGACAATGCCACCCAATAGATAGAGAGACCTGTATTTACGGAAGCAGCGGTAGACGCAAGTAATAATCCGGCCATGACGAGTACTAGGTATTTCTTCCATGGTTTACTAGCCGTGTTCGGTTTTTTGTAGAAAAGAAAAATACCCACGAGTAACATTATTGCTGAGGCCGGTAGGATGAATCGCGTGTATTCCAAGTATTGTTGGGCGCCAAATTCTTGGGGTTGCCCAAAAACATAGCGAACATTGGTCGACAGCACCCAGGGCAGTAGGAGGACGAATATTTTACGAAGGCGCATAAAGTTCGTGATTGTACGCCTAATCAATGGTGGGCACGAGGGGGATCGAACCTCTGACCTCACGAATGTGAATCGTGCGCTCTAACCAGCTGAGCTACGTGCCCGTATAAGGATCTTGCGCGATTGACCGCAGGACGTCAAAGTTGTCGGTATAAAAAAAGCAGGCGGACATGTGTTCACCTGCTAATGTTTACTTTGCTCGTAAATGCGAGCGCATTTCCAGTAGCTCATGATCCTTACGCAGCCACTCCTGGTGCAGCCACTCTGCCGCCGATAAACCACCCAGGTCATGGACGACGCGCGCTCGGACATGGAAGGTTCTTCCAATCACTGATGCGCCCTGCAAGAGAGTTTGTCCGGGCATGTCCTGCCAATCCAACGTTGCAGAGAGAACTGGATGATCGGTGAGTTCTTCTCGCAGAATCTCAAAGCCGCGCGTCTTGGGTGGTAGCACTCGTGTAAATCCTGAGTCAGGCCGAGGCTGCCTAAACCGAGTGCCTTCGGCAAACAGGATGACATTGGACTTGTCGCTATGCGCGTTGCGTCCACAAGCTCGCACTTTTTCCTGATCTTCGAAATCCCCGTTGCGATCGACAAATGCGCTCCCAGACTCAAAGGCAGAGAGGCCGATCCAAGGCACGCGTCGAATTGCTTTTTTGACAATCCAACAAACTCTTCGACGTCGCAGTTTTCCCATCAACGCGTTGAGAAAATAGATGTCAAAGATATTCTGGTGGTTTACAACGATCAAGAACGGCCGTTCTGGGTGTTGGGTAAATTCCTCGGGAAGTTCGAGCAAGAAATTTACGCCAAATATTGGACGAACCCAGGTATGCGTCAGCCAAGCAAAAAACGTGAGCCACGTTGAGGTTCTGAGACGATGCGAGCGTATATCTACGTTAAAAAGCCAATCCCAAAGTATCAACGCGTACAGCAGGGGTCCCGCAAAAAAAGCCAGGAAAAAAACAAATGACCCAAAGCCAATCGTAAAGCGAACTTTTGCAAGCATGAAACTCCTTGCCGCGTGTTACGCTGCCGAAACAAATCCGGCTGGTGGCAGAAAGGTAGCAATGTTACTGCGGCCGCTGTCGTATACCACGATTATCTCTAGTTCGAGGTAATAGACTTTCCAGATCGATCGGCGGTTGCTCACTCTGTGTAGCATCGTCGCATCGATTTGCAGCTGGATCTTGCGGACGATCTGCTTAATCTGGCGCGACGTGATGCTAATCCCATAGCGCGCAAAGCAGCGTCGCTTGGCATGAATGCGCTGACCAATTTTCTTGGACCTTGGCATGTTCGCTCCTTTAATCCACTTCTGTCTTGTGCCGGTGGCGACCAATGACAAAGAACCATCCGTTTTTAGTGGATGCCACGAACCTAAACGAGCTCGGTGCGCTTGTCAAAGCGAGACGTCTTAGGAAAATAATAATTGGTGGACCTGAGGGGACTCGAACCCCTGACCCCGTCAATGCGAATGACGTGCTCTACCACTGAGCTACAGGCCCATCTGTCCGCGCAGCGTACGGTTTTTTACCTAATTTCTCAAGGCGCTTAACAAATCTTCCCCAATGGATTAGGTTCAATGGCTCGCACGTTACGAACCGTCTTTTTAAAAACCTATGAGGGATCGAACTGAGGGTTCGATCCCAAAGGAGAAAAAATGCGACTGCTAGTCACCGGCGGAGCTGGGTTTATTGGGAGTAACTTTATCCGACACATGCTCGCGGCCTATCCGAGGCACATGCCCGGGCCGCTGCAGAGCATCGTATGCGTCGACAAGCTCACGTATGCCGGTTCGCGCTCAAACCTCAAGGGCCTTGAGAACGATGATCGCTTTGAGTTTGTCGAGGCAGACATTCTTGATTCGCTGGAGATGGAAGCCGAGATGCGGCGCTGCGATGCTGTCGTGCACTTTGCGGCAGAGACGCATGTCGATAAAGCCATTCTCTCTTGGGATGATTTTTTTGAAACGAACGAACGCGGCACCGTGACTCTCCTCAAGATTGCAACTAAGCTGCACCTCGACGGGCAAAAGTTGCGCTTTGTGCACATCTCGACGGACGAGGTGTTTGGTTCGCTCCGGCCGGGAGAATTTACGATCGAGTCAACAGCTCGTCGTGTTGGTAATACGTATGCTGCAAGTAAAGCTGCCGCGGAACATTGGGTCGAGGCTGCGCACAATACCTACGGACTCGACACGATCATCACGCGCGGTGCCAATCACTACGGGCCGTATCAGTTTACCGAGAAGTTTATTCCGGTGATCATCAAGTCGGTGCTGCGTGGACAAAAGATTCCGGTGTACGGAACGGGGCAGGCCACTCGGGACTGGATCTACGTCGAGGATGCTTGTCGCGCGCTCGACCTGATTCTGCACGCGGGCGTGAGCGGGGCGTCGTATGGCATCGGTGCACGCAACCCGATTGCTAACATTGACCTGGTAAAGTCCGTGCTTGGATTGATGGGTGCGTCCCAGTCGTTGATTTCGTACGTAGCAGACCGACCGGGTCACGACATGCGTTACGCCACGGATCCTTCGGCGCTTGAGTCGCTCGGGTTTGCGCCGGTGGAAACATTACAAACTGGACTCGCCAAGACAATTGAGTGGTACAGCACGCACCAGGATTGGATCGCCGAACGCGATCCGGATGGCGCGGCGTTCTTCTCGCTCAACTACGAGCAGCGCGATCGGCTACTGCAAAACGCGCTGAAGTAAGTCGGCGACAATACGAGGCGACGAGGTCTCTTAAGTCGCTAAACCGTTCACAAAAGTTGTGGGCGGTTTTCTTTTTGGCTATTTTTTAGCTATAAGTGGGCGCATGACAAAGACGGGCGTATTGCAGCATGCTCCAGATTTTTCTCTGCGGGACCACGATGGCACGGCGCGCAAGCTGTCGGACTATCTTGGCACCCGGGTTTTGCTGGTCTTTTATCCCAAGGATCGAACCCCGTGTTGTCGGCGCGAAAAAATTGCATTGCGCGATAAACTGCGGGTTTTGCTGCAGCACGGCGTTGGTGTTGTTGCCATCTCACATGATCAAGTGGCAGATCATGCGGCGTACGTTCATGAATATGAAATTGAATTTCCACTATTGCAAGATCTCGGGCACATCGTTGCAAAACTATACGGTGTTACATTACAAAAATCATACCGGAGCGCTCCTTATACAGCAGTTGAGTCGACGGCATTTATGATCGGTGCCGCAGGGCAGATCGAAAAAACGTTTACCAATTTTAATCTGGAATTGCAGGCGCTGGGCGTACTCGAGTAGACGCGGCGAGCGTCGCACTTATAGCGATAATAAAAACTGGAGAACACGATGTTCTCCAGGTGAAAAACTGAATGTTTACAAGCCTTCCGCAAGACACCATGGGCAAATGCGACTTGATCTTGCTGCGGGCGTGAACTGTGTAGCACACCGGCGGCAATAACGGTCACTCTTCTCTTTCATCGAGCTTTTTGACCGCTTGCAAGTATCGCAGCGCATCAGCTTGCCGAATGCGTAAAGGGCCATTGTCTCCGGACGGAAGATGCGCTGTCCGCACTGAACACAGTGACAGACTTCCATGTGCAACGGAACGAAGGTACATGGACGCGGGACTTTTCCAGCCGCTAGACGTTTCTTAAACTTGTAAGCTGCAAGACTGCCGCAGTTTAGTACCTCTGCAAGAGTAGCTTGATCCTTGAAAACGCCGAGGATGATCTTTTTTGGGCGGGGATTATCCGGCACAGGCTCAGTAAAAATCATGATGGCTTTTTGTCCGCGAAGGATCATATCTCGCGAAGCGATGCAGCGCGTATGTGGATTGGGACGGCCGAGAAAGCTGCATTCGCGTGGGGAAAGAACGCCCACATTTTTTATGCCTCTACTCCTTAGTGAACCGGAACGCGACTTGAGCTCAGCGTAAACAGTTTTCAAGGCGAGGAGCTGCTTAGAAGTGAGTGGGACTTCATTGTACTTCCATTGACCGTACCCGGGCATGATTCGCTCCTTTAACGGCGGCCAGCGTTAACCATTGGTTACGCATCCCAGGACACATTGCATCCTAGAAAACGTAACCAATGTTTTTTGCATTAATTCTTAACGAACACGTCTTTCTACGCCGCCGCATGCATAATGTCAAGGTATGCTTTTTTTACACAATGAAAAAAGGCCGCCATAGGTTCCCAATGGAACTCGGCGGCCAAACTTAGTTTGACTTAGCTGGGGGCGGTTTGCTATACCACGCGCTCCCCATTCTGAGCCTGGCAATTTGCTCACGGTCACTACCAGGGAGATCGAGGCCATCGACACCACGTAGCCAGCCAATGAAACCAGCACCCCGGCACAGTTGATCAAGGGTAAAGTGCCAAGCCACGATCGTGCTCAGTGATGCGCTGAGTAAGAGGATTAGCATTACTGCTTCACTCGCACCCATACTATGCACTGCAGCATTCTGCTTGATCAGATGCGTCATCAACATTGCCAGCATGAAACCGACAATGAAAGAGCAACAAGTCGGCCACAACGCTAGATAAAGCATCCGACTGCGGTGTTTACTGAGCATATACGAAAACATTCTCACTTTGCTCCTTTCTCAATCTCTAACCCGTCCTTAACTTTCGAAGATAATCGTCATATCCTCCGGCAAGGCTACCCTCCTGTTGGCGAGCGGTATCGTAAACCCGACCATGCAACCGATGCTATATATGATCCGACCGACACGCGATCCCGTAGCTTCTTCACACCGGACGACCACGGTCTCGACGCTGCAATTCATTAACAGGTTCGGGTACTTTAACACCAGTATCTCAAAGACGGCCTCCTCGACTCTCTCTGACTGCGGCGGCTTTAGGTCGACATTAGGATGAATCCGAACAGGAATTACATCCATCGCATTCCCCTTTCAGAACGGATTGACGCGCTGTTTTACAAAGGACGAAGTCAGGAAATCTAGCAAGAACGTAAATAGTGTCAAGTCGCTGCACTTGCTGTGCCCGGTCAATTGCCGCTAAAGCTTTATTCCAGCTTGCTCTATGGTTTGTTCGAACACGTTAAACCACGACCCATACCCCTCACTACCCGGGTGAAAATTATCGGTTGCGTAAAACCGCAAGCGATCTTTTTCAAACGGATCAAAAATTCTTTGTGCAGCGATGATGTCGACATAAACCGCGCCAGCGCTCTTAGTGGATTTCAAAAATATTTCTCTCACACGGTTACCTCGATTGGTGAGGTAACTACTGACCGGCCAGAAATAGACCGGGGCATCGCCAAATTTGCCAGTAGTAAAAACAACAACGTGATCAGCAATTGCGGTCGCGCGCTCAAGCACCGTCGAAAGATCGCGCTCAATATCAGGTAGCGGCGTTTGACGCAAAATGTCGTTGCCGCCGATATGTATTTCAATGAGGTCGTAGTGTTCGTCAGGTGTTGGCACAAATGAGGTTACAAGATCAGATACGCGCGCACCGTTTACACCACGATTGATCAGGTCAAAGTCAGGAAATTTGCGGCCGACTCGGCCTGGGACTGAGTCAACATTGTCAGTGGCGCCGGTCCCGACCGCTGTGCTGTCGCCGATTACTAGAATTCGGCCGCGCGGATTATCTGGGTGCTGTTCGTACCGAATCGCAGCGCGCGCGAGGGCACCGCCAACTTTAAACGTCTGCATGATTTTCCAGGCGCGGTAGAGCAAAAAAGCTACCAAGAGGCCGACCGCGACTAATATGACTATTTTTATAATCGATATCATTGTGTAGGATCCTAGCATGATTAGTTTTGACCAAGCATGATCAGTTTTGAAATTTTGCGCCAATCCAAAAAAAGCCGCGCACGGCTTGGACGTCTGACCACTCCGCACGGCATCGTGCAGACGCCAACGCTAGTCCCTGTTGCAACTCAGGGCGTAATCAAAACGCTTTGGAGCGAACAAGTTGAGCTGACTAAATCTCAGATGTTGATTGCTAATACGTTTCATTTGCATGAGCGTCCTGGCGAGAAAGTCATCAAGGCGGCTGGTGGCTTACACAAATTTATGAACTGGTCGCATCCGATAATGACGGATTCTGCGGGGTACCAGGTTTTTAGTTTTGGGTTTGGCAAGGACTTGGGAGTCGGAAAAATCATGAAGGGGCGGCCGAGTAAAATGCTGGACACTAAAGCACAACCTCGCAACATAAAAATTACTGATGAGGGAGTTGAGTTTTGTTCGCACCTGGATGGGAGAAAATTATTTATTGGGCCGCGAGAGTCAATTAGGATCCAAGAAAAATTGGGCGCCGACATTATGCTCGCGTTTGATGAGTGTACGCCTCCGCAGGCTGGCTCGAGCTATACCAAAAAATCCCTTGAACGCACCCACGCCTGGGCAAACATGTCCTTACAATCTCGCCGAACAAAACAAGCACTCTATGGAATTGTGCAAGGCGGAAAGTACGAACGTTTGCGCCGGGTGAGCGCCCAATTTATTGGCGGAACAAAAGTTGCGGGTGGATTTGACGGATTTGCTATCGGCGGAGAATTTGGGAGCGACAAAAAAACTATGTCGACCATGGTCGGCTGGTGTCTAGACGAACTTCCGGTAGACAAGCCGCGGCATTTGCTCGGCATCGGTCAGCTGGAAGATTTACCAATCGTGATCAAGGCCGGTGTGGACACATTTGATTGCATTGTACCGACGCACTATGCGCGTCGCGGCATCGCGTTTACTCGCCGCGGGCGACTGGACCTGGGCAAAGCCATGTTTTTACGGGATGCGCGCGCGATCGACGCGACCTGTCAATGTTTTGTCTGTGCAAGATACACACGTCGGTATCTCACGCACTTATTCCGCGCGCGCGAAATTTCTGCGATGGGCTTGGTGACGTTTCATAACCTGCACTTGTTCAACACCATCATTGAAGAGATTCGCGAGAAAATTGCCGATGGTACTTTTTAACAAGAGACAGTTTGAAAAATATTTACAGCAGTTTGATTTTAAAGTCCCTCGCCAACTGATAGCACTCAAGCCCTCGCAACCGCGCGATGCGGCGCGCTTGCTGATCTATGACCGAGCGTCAGAGCAAGTCCAATTTGATCGCTTTAGAAATATCGGAAAGTTCTTGCCTCCTCGATCCGTGCTGGTCTTTAATCAGACCAAAGTCGTACCTGCGCGTCTTGAAGTGCTCAAGCCAAGCGGGGGTCGTGTGCGTATCTTAGTGCTCAATCGAGTTGGCCGACGTCTTTCTGTACTCGTGGATCGCAAATTAGCGGTTGGGATGGAGCTGCGATTGGGGTCGTACAAGTTTACGGTTGTCTCGCATCAGAGTGAACAATATCAATTGCAGTTTACGTTTGGTGTTTCGCAATTTGCGCGCTTGGTCGAACGCTACGGAGTCACCCCACTTCCTCCGTATTTGAAGACGAGCACTCTGTCAGAAGCTGAGCGACAAAAACTGTACCAAAGTGTATTTGCAAAAAATCCTGGTTCAGCGGCAGCCCCGACCGCCTCATTACATTTTACTAAGCAGCTGATTGAACATTTGCGCATGCAAGGTTTTGGTATTGAGTTTGTGACCTTACATGTGGGGCTCGGAACATTTGCCTCTGTTGGTCCAAATCATTTACGCACAGGAAAGTTACATGCAGAGCAATATGCAATAGACCAGGCGGCCGCACGCCGCCTAAACATCGCCAAAAAAGCCGGTCGACCGATTGTTGCTGTCGGTACTACGAGCTTGCGAGCTCTAGAAAGTGCCGCGCGAGGTCCACGTTTGGTGAGGGCGCGCGGGGAGACGCAACTATTTATTCGTCCTGGCGACGCTCTTAGTTTTACCGATGGTCTCGTCACAAACTTTCATGTGCCGCGGTCGAGCTTGGTTATGTTAGTCGCCGCACTGGTCGGACAAAAAAAGGTACTACAACTGTATCGTCTCGCAATCAAAAAGCGCCTGAAATTTTTCTCGTTTGGTGATGGTATGCTGGTCAAATGATTAAACCGGTGACAATGCGTGGCGTTCGAGCGCGAGATGGAGCGTCACAGGTGCGGGTTACTGAATTTCGCAAAAAAATCTATTCATATTATCGGCTACATCGTCGCAGTTTTCCCTGGCGCGAACATCGCACGCCCTATCGCATTGTAGTTTCTGAAATTATGCTGCAGCAAACCCAAGCGCCTCGCGTTGTACCAAAGTACCGGGATTTTTTGCGCGCCTTCCCTAGTTTTAGTTCGCTCGCGCGCGCGTCGGTGGCAGAGGTACTCAGACATTGGCAGGGTTTGGGCTATAACCGGCGGGCACTTTTTTTACGTCGGCTAGCTATCACTGTGACACAAGAGTACCGCGGCAAACTTCCCCGAGAAGAAAAATCACTGCGGGAATTGCCGGGTATTGGGCCGGCGACTGCGGCTTCGATATGTGCCTTTGCGTATAATCAACCGTCGATTTTTATCGAAACAAATATTCGCGCTGTTTTTATTCATGAATTTTTTCCAAAGAGCACCAAGATCCCGGACAGTAAACTCTGGCCGCTGATCACACTGGCGCTCGATCAAAAAAATCCGCGTGACTGGTATTACGCCTTGATGGACTACGGTGTGTACTTAAAGCAAACCATGCCCAATCCGTCGCGTCGTAGTGCCCTAAATGCCAAGACGTCCAAATTTATTGGCTCCAATCGTCAATTGCGTGGTCTAGTGTTACGCACAGTGTTGACCAAGCCCAGACCAATACAGTCGATCATCACCTCCATCGAGAAAGCGACCACATTTTCGGAAACGCAAATAATGGCAGCGCTAGAAAACCTTAGCCAAGAGGGATTTCTAGCTAAGCGCGGAAATAAATTTGCAATCCGTAACTAGCGCAACAGATCAATCTTACCTTTTGCCTTGTTCGCCTAATAGTTTTGCAATCTCGCCATGAATCTCGCGGGTGACTTTTTCTACACTGTCGCCCGGTGTCGCGCGTTGAGGTTTGCCGACGGTAACCGTGACCGGGAGACGGCGACCAAAGTGCAATTTTTTGGTGCCATACTTTAAAACTTTGTGACTGCCCGTGACACCAATTGGCACAAACGGCACTCCCATTTCGAGCGCAACAAGACCAGTGCCCGGCTTTAAGTTGAGCAATTTACCCGTTGGAGAGACTCGTCCCTCAGGAAAAAAGATAATAGAGAAACCTCGGTCGATCAGCCGACCGGTATATTCCAGCGATGACTTTACTTGTCCATACCGCGAGAAGGGAAAAATATTGAATGCCAACATGAGTAGATTTTTGTAGCGCTTGATATCTGAGTCCTCATAATGCATGTCGCTCGCGGCCGCGATGGCAGATTTCCAGCGCCACCGCCAGGATAGCGCGCGCATTGCAAATCCCGCATCAATGCCCGAGGCGTGATTTACAAAAAAGAGGGCGGGCCCTTTGAGTTCGTCCAGATTTTCTTGTCCTTGTATCTCAATTTTTGCAACAGAAAACATCAAGGGACGAACCAACCCGTAGTGCATCAATTGTCGGACCACGAGAACCCAGTTTGCGAGCGGCCACTTCAAAAAAGGATGACGCTCTTCTTTTTGCTTCTTGGTGAGAATTCTTTCTTTGAGTTCTGCGACGGTGGTCTGCGGGAGGATCGCGGCCTCGTCCAGCACTACGCCGATTTCATCTTCTAGGGTTGCTACCAAGGTAACGCGTGCGAGCGAATCCAACTTAATCGCGGCAATGGTGGTTGAGTCTTTGATGTCGTGTGCCGGCATGCCCGAAACTACTGAGAGAATTCGTTCCAGCGAGCCAGCTGTTACGGCAGACGGCGATGGGACCGTAGAGGATGAGGTTTTTTTCTGCAGTTTAAGCATCAACCAATCGAGAACTTGGGGCTTTTTTACTTTGCGAGTGGCGCTGCGGGGAAAATCTTCCTGATCCCACAGGGAAAATCCCTGGATGTGTTGGTGGGGCTCCAGTTGTTTGTTGACCGCATCAATTGCGCGTTGAGCATTGAGCTTACCATCGGGCTTGGCCAACACGACTGCATGGATTTCAAAATGGTCTCCTGACTTGATACCGAGAACGGCAGAGTCGGCCACGTACGGTTGATTATTTAAGAGCGCCTCGATCTCATCTGGGTAGACGTTTTCTCCCGCCGGCGTAACGATCAGGAATTTTTTTCGCCCCAAAATGTGCAAGTGTCCATCTTCATCAAAAAAACCGAGGTCATCTGTGTAGTACCAGCCGTTTTTAAAGGCTGCCGCAGTTTTTTCTGGGGCGCGGAAATATCCGGTGACGACGTTGGGGCCTTTGACTAGTATTTCTCCGTCGGGGGCGATTTTTACTTCTACGCCTGGCAAGACCGGTCCAACCGCGGAGACTTTTCTATCGTCGTAGCGATTGACTGCAACAACCGGTGATGTTTCGGTTGCGCCGTAGCCTTGTAATACATAGATTCCAAAACTTTCCCACTTCTTGCCAATCTCAGGATCGAGCGCCGCGCCTCCCGCAACAATAGTGTGCAACTTGCCGCCAAAATTCTTAAGAACTTTTTTGGCGAGTAGGCGCCGGGCAAACATGGGGAGGCGCGGCGCGAGTTTATACAAGAGGGCGAGTTGTCCATACTGATTTTCCTCGCGGGCTTTTTCCTCAATGCGTCTAATGGCTAAGCGAAGAAAATCTGGGACCGCAGTCATAACGGTCGCGTGATCTTCTTGCAAATTAAGTCGCAAGTGCAGACTCGAGAGATTTGCAGCCTGCGTAATCGGTATGCCATAGGACAGTGGCACAAAGAGCCCGCCGACTTGTTCAAAAATATGGGACAGGGGAAGAAAAGAAAAAGTGCTGTCTTGTTCGGTAATCAGACGCAGTCCGCGGATCGCTGCCACGTTGGACAAAATATTGCGGTGGCGGAGTTCGACACCTTTGGGTTCGCCCGTGGTACCGGAGGTAAACAGCAACTCCGCTAAATCGTCGGGTGAGACCTTGGCGGCCGTAAATGTTTTTGGTTTTTGCGCCCAATTTTCAAAAATGTTTTCTATTGCCTTTTCTGATGCGCCACTCTCAGGTAGCCGATGGTTTTTTATAACTAACTTGCTCTCCGTAAAATCAGCAATTTTTTTGACAAAGGCGGGTGTGTTTTGTTGGCCAAGTGGAATTACAGTGACGCCCTTGAGCTGACAGCCAAAAAAAGTGGCGATCCACCAGGGAGAATTTCCAGCCCACAAAACTACGCGATCGCCTTGCTTGACGTTGTTCTTCTCCAAAAAGTGCGCCATGACGTCTGCCATTCGCGCGAGATCGCCGTAAGAAAATTTCAAAGCGCGAAACTGCGGACGCCATGTAATTGCCAGCCGCGGGCCGTACTGTTTGTCTAGGAAGCGAACAAAATCTGCAAAGGTCGTCACGGAGTCAAAATTTTTCATGACTTTAGTCTACCTCAATTATTGCCACGGCCATCGCATACTCACCATCATGACTGATCGAAACGTCTGCATGGGGAATTTTACCCACATTCAGCGTAACCACGGGCCGACCATTGGGATCGTACGAAATCAAGATGTTGCGCCACTCGCCGGCAGCAATTCCGGCAGCTTTGATGATCGCCTCTTTGGCGGCAAAAATTCCGGCAAGGTGTTCGGCACGCTTAGCGTGTTTGATGGTTAATTCTTCCGCAGTGAAAGCATGCGCCAACGACGCTGGAGAAGACAGCATTTTTTCGATGCGCGGAATATGTACAATGTCGCAGCCAACGCGGTAACTCATAGGGAAGACACATTAAAGGGAAGTATTTTCTTGGGCGGAGTTCGGAACTAACATCTGGTCGGGGTGACTGGACTTGAACCAGCGACCTCTTGCACCCCATGCAAGCGCTCTAGCCAACTGAGCTACACCCCGTTCGCGCACGACCACACTTTTTAGGGTGGGTCATGCGATGGATTGACCAAAAAAACTGGTGGACCTGAGGGGATTTGAACCCCTTGCCTCGCCCATGCCATGGGCGCGCTCTACCGATTGAGCTACAGGCCCCAACTCGAAAATTGCATCTGGCTCGCCGCAAGTTACTCGTTTTTTACAGTTTTTTCAAGGGCACACACTCGTTCGTAAGGGCGAACACTCGTTTGCAGTAGTAAATTTTACCCATTACCATAAACCCATAAATAAAGGAGAAAATTATTATGGCGCAAGCAACAAATAAAAAAGGGTGGATAATGGGCATTGTCGTTGGGGCCCTCGGCGGAGCAGTTATTGCTGGTGTGGCTGTTTGGATGATTCAGGCTACCTCTTTGAAAGAACTGAGCGCCAATTTAGATTCGACTAAAATTACTCTTGAGCAAACTCAACTACAACTCAATCAACTGATTGCCAATCAGCAAGTGGCCATAGAAAAACCACCAGAAGAAACTGACAGTCGTAAATTATTTACAGCAGAAAATATGCAGGAATTGCTAGGTGAGGGAGTGCCCTGTAGCCCCTTAGACTTTAATACGGATCCAGCGGCTACGACCGTCAAGTTTGAGGATAAGACGCTTGGTTTGAGTGTCGAAATTCCATTCAATAACGATTGGGGTACAAAAGATTTTAGGATCTTGCCGTACGAAATGATCACGCGAGTTGTTGAGTCATCCGTTGTTGAGGGAACGATTGCCGAAACGGAAGAAACCACCCTACTTCATTTTGGACCGTATCAAACCGGCGAGGGTGGAGGTTGTGGTCGACGTATGCAACTTGCGTTTGAAGATCCGATGACGGCTGACGCTGTATTGGCTGAGGCACGAGCTGAAGAAACTCCGGAAAAAACCGGTGGTGCCGAGCTCCCAAATCTTGCTAGCAAGAAAACAATCAATGGCTTAACAGTTGTGGAGTACGATCATGGTTTGATTTGTAATTTTCCTACCATCGAAGTAATTGGGAAGAAACACAACTACAAACTTTACTCAGTTTGCGCTGGGGGCTATGAAGTTCTCGAGCAAGCTGTGCGCTCAATGGAATTTATTTAAACTGCGCTATACTTTCTCCATGACTCATCGAGCACACTCCCTTCAAGCAATATGGCAAGTAGTTGCAATCGCTATCCTTGGCGTCGGATTGGTTTCGTTTACCGCTGCATTTCTTTTTCTGACCACACTGAAAAATCGTGGCTATGACCCGATTGCAATTGCAGAAATTGCTCCCGTAGCCTGGCGGTATGCCATCGCTGCGTTCTTGATACTCACTATTTTTTTTCTGATTTTATACTTTGCCTATTTGCGGGAGGCCCTTGACGAATATACGGCGCTGTACGTGTTGACGATCGCACGTGACGGAAAAATAATGTCGATCAACAAAACTGCCCCCGGTCTTGAAAAAGAAAAAGTGCTTGGCACAAAAATATATAAATATATTCCTGAGAAGAGTTGGGGTATCGCGCAACGAGCCCTCAAACAAACTTTTACTACCGCCAAGCCATCTCAATTTGATGTCCAAAGCATCGGGGAGTATGGCAAACCTGCTTTTTATCGAACCGGTATCGAACCAGTCATGTTAGACGGTAAAGTCATCGCCGCTCTCTTTATGTCACGAGAAATACAGCCAAGCGAAAGGCAGAAGAAAGCTAAGCGGTAATTGCCCGTCCGCTTTCGCTAACTGCCAGCGTATTTTTTATAAAAGGTATTCACAAATAATTCTTGTGGATCAAGCCGGCGTTTTTCTGCAAAGACATGATCAACTTCTGGGTATGCTGCTCTAAGTTGTTCTTTGCTGTAATACAGCTGATACGGTAAATAAAAGGTACCGCCTAGATTGGTTGTCAGGTCTATCAAGTCGCTCGTTGTCTTTTTTAGGACGGCGCTGTCGTGATCATTAAAGCGCTGGTTAAAGTACAGGACAAAAGCAAACACATCTTGTTTGGCATAGGGCAGGGCACTGTCGGTATCTTTGGGTACTATGCGGATGGTGGTGTTGAGCAGATTTGCTTTGTTAGCTCTGACGATCTGCCGTAACCCGTCTACAAATGTGGTCATTTGTTCGGGTGCGACAAAGTATTCTTGTAAAATGTTTGTGTCGGGCAAGCGCCCGTTTAGTGTTGCTACGGAGTTGTACATTTCTTGGTTACGAACAACATGACAGGCCTCTGGCTGTGTCATGGCCTCGTTGCGGGTCATTAAGCAACTTCTAAATCGGGGCTCGACATATTTTTCTGCCATCCAGCGAGTCCAGCGGCCAAGTGCTCCGGTTTTAGAAAAATTTAGTACAAGGCGAACAAAAGTCTGGTTTCTGAGATTGGGTTGGGTGTTTAGCGATGGTGGCGCGATCGCATCGCTGGGGCGCTCGTAACGGGTCGCGGCTACCTCGCGCAAGTAAGAATGCGGTGCCATAGAAAGCCGTGCCGAGAAAAGCGGGATATTTGGATTGGACTGGATTTGCTTGGCGTAGTATTCGGCAAAATCTTGGTAATCGAGCGAGTCGATGTGGCGAACAAACACTTCGTTACCTACAACTTTAATGTCCGCATCCAAGATGACGCCAAACAACCCGTACCCACCGAGGGCCAGTTTAAATAATTCTGGGTTTTCTGTCCGGCTCGCATTTTTAACCGTACCATCAGCCAACATGACGCGTATGGATTGCACGGTTGCAGAAATCGGACCTTGATTGTGCGCGGCACCGTGCGCGTTGACACTCAGCGTGCCACCAACCGTAAAAATATTGTAGGACTGCATCACGTTGACCGCGAGATCCTCTGCGTCTAGCGCCTGCTGTACTTTTTCCCAACGTGCGCCAGATTGTATGCGCGCAATTTTCGTTTCACGATCTATGGTGACACCCGCAAAGTCCGTCATGTCCAGGACCAAGCCATTTTTAATAAAACTTTGGCCACCCATACTGTGGCGTGCGCCGGCTAGGGAAACTTTTACATTATTTTCGCTGGCATAGCTGAGTGCCGCGCGAATATCTTGTTCGTTACGAACTTGGACGACGCCAGCAATCGCCGTTTTGTTTAAGCAACTTGCATCCGTAATAAAGCCGCCAATTTGCGCGAACTCGATCGAGCCTTGCGAGCCTGTCGTATTTGGCCGACTTTGTAACCCTATGGTCGTCGCCTTGTCGGCATCACGTTGCTGCGGCGCAATGTAATTGCAATCACGCTCACCCTGAAGGGGCGCGGCGTAGTCAAAAACCTTTTTATTGATTACCGTTCCAAGCGCAAGAACAATTAGTGATCCAACGGCAATTTTTTGCTTGAGCTTTGTCATATTGTTTCTAGTGGGCTCCATGGTCGGGGTGACTGGACTCGAACCAGCGACCTCACGAACCCGAATCGCGCGCTCTAGCCAACTGAGCTACACCCCGAAACTCTTTGCAGTCTGCACTATGCGAGATGCGATTTCCAGCTCGCTCCATTTTTTGTGTCGTTTTTTTGGTGCCCTCGAGAGGAATTGAACTTCTATCGTTCCCTTAGGACGGGACTGCTCTATCCGTTGAGCTACGAGGGCGCAGCGCGATCATAATTCAATTTGCCGGGCGAGGCGAGGGCAAAGTATAAAATATACGTATGAAAAAAAGGGGCGACCACGAATGTGGTCGCCCTGAAGTTATCTGGTTTGCTTGACTGTCCTGTTCGATTACCAGGCAGCGCCCGAACCAAACCCAGCACCGTTCGATATAGCGACAAACCAGCCACCCGTTGGATACCAGTAGGCAAAGTCTGCGCGCCCGTCCCCCGTAAAGTCAGCTACCAGGCGATTCTGCGAGCTGCTGGCCTGATTAACTGACCAGGTCGTCGGAGGTGTCCGTGTGAACTGCGTGCCGTCAGACAGACACACTTCCACAACCCCGTTGTAGCCGTAGAGATTATTGAAGAACGCCACGGCGTCGAGTTTGCCGTCACCATTTGCGTCGGCCAAGAACTGATCATCAGACCCGATCCCGTACCCGCTGATCCACTTGGTGCCGCAGCAGAAATGACCGTCGGGTTGCGCATAGCCAACCCACCAATCACCCGTGTTGTTGAAGAAAACGATTGCGTCATCGCGCCCGTCTCCGTTGACGTCACCCATCAATCTTCGCTGGGACTGAATCCCATGGGTCGACGCCACCTTTCCGATGTTGATGAACTTGGAACCATTGGACAGTGCGGCGTACCAGTCGCCGTTTGTGGTGTTATCAAACGCGACAAAGTCATCGCGCCCGTCACCATTGATGTCAGCCAGGAACTTGTTCGTCATGCTGCCGTGAATTGGAACGTCACTCACAAGGATTGGTCCGACAAAGCTGTACCCGGTCGAGACTCCCATAAACGGTCTGTCGTATGTCTCGTCGAAGTACATCGCGTCATCGCGCCCATCCCCGGTAATGTCGCCAACGTACTGACCGTTTGACGCCGCACCCAGGCCGCACTTCCAATCGCCTAGCGGAGCAAAATCCCAGCCGCTCGACAGCGCTACCTTCCAGAGTCCTGGACCCGAGAAAAACCGGGCGAACTCCTTCTTACCATCGCCGTTGAAGTCACCAGCTTTCTTGATGTCGACGTAGCTGCCGGGGCTTGAACACGACGTGCCCTGCTTTGATGCGACAAATCCGTTTGGTTCGTGCCAGGCGTTAAGACCTGCCTGCGTGGGTGTATACCCGGCCAGATTTGGCGACCCCACATAGGCATTCTTGCGAATACCAAAATGCAGGTGATGCCAGTCACCACTTGGGCAGCCCCAGTAATGGGCAACTCGGCCGATGTACTGCCCTTTAGTAACCCACGCACCGTTGGGAATCAGACCCGATTGACCAGCCTGATTGTACGTTCCACCTTGTACGTGACCTAGCGTTGAGCACACTTTGACGCCGTTCGAAAACCGGTGCTCGATGACAATGACGTAGCCATACTGACCGGGCTGACCGTTACAGGCGCTAGACCCGTAGCCCCCCGCCAACGCAGAAAACTTCACGGTCCCCTCGGCCGGGGCGTAGATCGTGGTGCCATACGGCGTATAGCTTGGATTTGTATCCTGCGCCAAATGATAGCCACCGAAGTACGGATTCCAAGCGCCAAACGGCAGACCGCCCGGGATGATGCCGTTCCAGTTGCTGATCGGGTACTGCCACTGATCAGCACTGGCCCACACCTTGGCCTCTTGCGCACACAGCAGCATCGTTAGAGCGAACACGTATTTGCGCATCACTGTTCTCCTCTGGTCTTTGGCCA
>CAZCZY010000041.1:0-15372 GCA_964503525.1 uncultured Candidatus Saccharibacteria bacterium | reverse complement strand
GGCCTCACACGCAGCGCCGCGGCCACTTTTTCTTTTTTGATGGCGGGCCCCATCACGCTTGGCGCCATTGTAAAAAGCGCACTTGACCTCTCGCAAAATTCAGAACCAACCCCGTGGGGTCCACTTGCGGTCGGAATCATTGTGGCTTTTATCGTTGGCCTGTTTGCACTCAAAGGCTTGTTGAAGTTCTTAAAAACGCACACGCTCAAACCGTTTGGTTCGTACCTGTTGGGATTGGGGGGCGTGATCTTGCTGCTCGCAATCTTGGGGGTTTGGTAATCAACTGGCGCGAAAATGTCTTAACGCGGTACTGTCTATATTAAATGAAAATCGAACTCAAAAATCCGCACGCCACACGCGCATTTGGTAAATGGTTGAGCACACGCTTAACGCGCGGCATGGTGGTGAGTCTTGAGGGCCCATTGGCTGCCGGCAAAACCACGATGATCCAGGGCGTCGCGGAAGGATTTAAAATTTCGCATCAATTGACAAGTCCGACGTTTATTTTATTTCGGCTCTTGCCGATCACGGCAAAAAACAAAGCGCGCATTAAATGGTTGGTACATGCCGATGCCTATCGCATAAAAAAACCGGAGGAACTTTTTGATGCGGGCCTCGATGATTACCTTCACGATCCGCACACGGTGACAATTATTGAGTGGGGAAATAAATTAAAGGGCTATTTTGTCCCGAATATCGTTCGCATCGTAATGAAAATAGGTGCTGGCGAAACCGATCGCACCGTGACGTTTCCAGAAAAAATATTTGGGATTCCCGATGAGCGGGTATTTGTCGCGCGCAAGGCTCGCTAGAGAATGGCCACGAAAAAGCTAAAACTCGCGGTTTTTGACGGCAACTCAATTTTGCATCGGGCTTTTCATGCCTTGCCCCCAACAATGACGACGCGCGATGGCACCCCGATCAATGCGGTGTTTGGTTTTACGTCGATATTGTTAAAGGCGCTCAAAGAAATTCAGCCGACCTACGCGATCGTCGCGTGGGATTTTCCGGCGGCGACGTTTAGGCACGAAAAATACGCGGAGTACAAAGCAACGCGCCAAAAAGCTCCCTCGGAGTTGTACGAGCAAATTCCGATTGTCAAAGAGGTAGTCGCCGCCCTCAATATTCCCCTGCACGAACGAAAAAACTACGAGGCCGACGACATTCTGGGAACACTTGCTGCGCAAGCACATGCATTTAAAGATATAGAAACATTGCTGGTGACGGGAGATTTAGACGCGCTGCAGTTGGTTCGCGACCGAGTGAGTGTGTATGCCATGCGCAAGGGGATCACCGACGTGGTTGTCTACGACCCTAAAGCGGTTACCGCACGATTTGGTTTGGAGCCCGGGCAATTGATCGACTACAAAGCACTGCGCGGCGACCCTTCCGATAATATCCCGGGCGTGAGGGGAGTCGGAGAAAAGACTGCGGCCAGTTTGATCGCGGCCTTTGGTTCGCTCGATGAGTTGTATCGAGCAATACATGATGTAACGGAGATAAAAGGGACAGCAGTAAAAAAGCGCGGTATCAAAATCGCTGGCAAATTGTTTGAGCGCTTGGTGGCCCAAGAAAAACAGGCCTATTTGTCGCAGGAACTAGTAACGATCGACACCAAGGTGCCGATAACGTTAAATTTACCTGCGGCAGAGTTGGTTGATTTTGACCCAAGCAAAGCAATAAAACTTTTTGCGGATTTGGGCTTTCGTACGCTGGCGGCTCGACTGCCTCGCGCCCGGGGTGCCGCAGCGCCAGAACGTGTACTAGAACGCGCGCCACAATCGGAAGAACGCGCGCCGGCTGCGCGGGTGCACGCGCTGCCCGCCAGCTACCACCGCATTGACTCGTCAGCAAAATTAAAAAAATTGGTCGAACAACTCTCACGCGCAAAAAAGTTTGCACTCGACACAGAGACCTCTGCACTTGGTCCCATGGGGTGCGAGCTCGTCGGTCTTTCTTTCTCCATGTCAGATGGTGAGGCTTTTTATGTGCCGGTCGGTCACGAGGCGCATCTTGGCCCGCAATGCCCCCGCAGCGTCGCACTCGAGCTGCTCAAGCCAGTTTTACAAAATGAAAAAATTGGCAAAATTGGTCACAACATCAAATACGACATGGTGGTGCTAAAAAATTACGGTATCCAAATCGCCGGCATCGTCTTTGACACAATGATTGCAAGTTACCTGTTGGATCCGGGGCGTCGGCAAAATTCGTTGGAGGCGCGGGCCTTTAATGAATTTGGCTACGAAATGATGCCCATTGAGGAATGTATTGGGGTGGGTCGCAAGCAATGTTCGTTTGCGGAAGTCGAGCTGGAGAAGGCCACTTTTTACGCCGCTGAGGATGCGGATTATACCTGGCGGCTGGCTGCACCTCTCGAAAAAAAGCTGAGCAAAGTCCCGCACGCGCTCGAAATTTTACACGAACTTGAGTTGCCTTTGATTCCTATTTTGGCCGACATGGAATTCAAAGGCGTAAAGATCGATGCCGCGGTTCTTAAAAAATTATCGACGCGGTATTCCAAACGGGTTCGCGAACTCAGCAAACAAATTCAAAAGCTGGGCAAAGGAGAATTTAATATAAGTTCGCCACAACAGCTGCAAGAAGTTTTATTTGATCGGCTCGGAATTTCTACCGATGGTATTAGTAAGACAAAAACTGGATACTCTACAGCGGCGAGCGAGTTGGAAAAATTGCAGGGGAAACATCCAATCATCGATTTGATTTCGGAATATCGCGAGCTGAGTAAATTAATCTCGACGTATATTGATGCCTTGCCCGAGTTAGTTGAGCCGGGTACCCATCGCGTCCATACCAGCTTTAATCAAACGATCGCCGCAACGGGACGTTTGTCATCCTCCGATCCCAACCTCCAAAACATTCCGGTACGAACCGACACCGGCAACGAAATTCGAAAAGCCTTTGTGGCAGAGCGTGGTCGGCAATTGGTCGCGCTCGATTACTCGCAGATAGAATTGCGCATTGCCGCGCACCTCACCAAGGATCCCAACTTGGTCGCTGCGTTTAAAAAGGGTTTGGACATTCATGCGGCCACTGCAGCACGCGTGCTGAATAAACCGCTCGACAAAATTACCAAGGCCGAGCGCAATGCCTCCAAAGTCATGAATTTTGGCGTGATTTATGGCTTGTCCGCACATGGGTTATCACAACGAACTGGCATGAGCCGAGACGCCGCGCGCGAATTTATTGAGAATTACTTTACACAGTTTCCGAAGTTGAAAAAGTATCTAGAGAAAATCGTCGAGGAGGTGCACGCGCGCGGCTACGTCGAGACATTGTTTGGGCGCCGTCGCTACTTACCAGAAATTAGTTCGAATAATTGGCAAGTACGCTCCGGGGCCGAGCGGGCCGCTGTTAATCACCCATTTCAGGGCACCAATGCAGACATAATAAAGAAAGCCATGATTAAGTTGCGCGCAGATTTACCAGAAATTCGAGATATGATGATCATGCAAGTGCACGACGAGTTGATTCTAGAAGTACCCGAGAAAAAGATTGACGTCCTATCTGCGGCCGCAAAAAAAATCATGGAAAACGTGGTCTCACTCAGCGTGCCAATTGTTGTTGATGTTCGTACCGGCAAAAATTGGGGCGAACTCGAGCCACTTGAAACTTGACCGAGCAAAGTGATCCCCGACAAAACAAAATCTGATTTGAATTTGGATGCGGTAGTTGCTGAGTTGCGAGGTGGCAACGTCATTGCCTGTGCAACCGATACTGTGTATGGCTTGCTTGCAGATCCGGTAAATCCAGAAGCCGTGCAAAGAATTTTTACGCTCAAGGGCCGCGCCGAAAAAAAGCCCTTACAAATACTCGCGATTTCCGTAGACGTTGCACGTGAGCTCATTGAAATTCCAAAAAAGTTTGCTCGGCTACTTGAATACTGGCCGGGCGGTCTTACGCTAGTGGGTGCACGAAAAATGACGACAGCTGCCGGTGTTGGCACCAGCCGAACACTTGGGGTAAGGGTTCCAACTGGAAACACCATCCGCAAACTGCTCCTGCAGTTTGGTGGATCACTTGGTGCCACCAGTGCCAATCCGTCCGGCCAACCTAGTGCCACGCAAGCTAAACAGGTACGGGCATATTTTGGCGATACACTACGTATTTTGGGGGCGGATGCAGAAGTCACGGAAGCGCAAGGATCGACCGTGATTGATATAACGGGTCAAAATATCCGTGTTTTGCGCCAAGGGGCGGTTTTAGTCACACCCCAAGCTTAGCGCACACAGGGCCCACCCACCTAGCGTACCCAATAATTAGTTCAATCAACCCTTGTATAAGTAAGGCAGTACTGCTAGAAATCAAAGGTTAAAAACTTATTAAAAAAGGTGAACACTTGTCCACAACCAGGTGAGTAAAGTGTTCGCTTCTAAAAAATCATCACACTATGTTAAAAGGTCTCCGTAAGGTCGCTTCTATCACCCTCGCATTTGCGGTGGGTGTCGGTTTTCAAGTTTTCGCGTTTGCACCACAGCAAGCCCAAGCCGCCCTCGGTGTTTGGCCGGGTGATGCTGCTTGGACTCGAATTTCGCAAGGCGGCATTGTCTTAGCAGACGAGGAAGCGCGTGCAGGATGCGTGGACAGCACCAACGGCGGAACGAGTGTATCTCCGTCAGAAGTTGATATTGGTTCACAAGCAGTTTGTAGCGGACCAACTCAGTACAACCCAGGTACAACTCAACCAGGCGCCACCATCGATAACACATGGTCAGCTGGTTTCTTGTATGACGACGCGAGTAGCAACTCGTACCAGTGCAGTAACATCTCAGATGATTTCATCTACTTCCGCGTCCGACTTGCCGGTGACCCAATGCAAAACAATGCAAGCAATGGCCTGAAGAATTCATATTGGTGGACAGCACTGGATGTAGACGGTGATGCCGCAGTTGACTTTTACCTACGAATTGACGGCAACGGAAACCTGGCCAGCGAAACCATTACATTAATCTACGAGACCAGCGGCGATTCTGATCCTACGGGCGAGCCAATTGTGGCAACTCACGCCAACCCTTTGACGGGGGGATATGTTCGAGTGGTTGCAACTCCTGATAACGGCACGTTTGGCGACACCAATGAATTCTGGCTTGATTGGCAATTGCCGGTTACTGAATTTGACGACAATACAGGCGCGCAGGTGATCTGTTCCGGAATGACATTTGCTATCACCAACATGACCACTTCAGAAAACGGCAGCAATCCCTTTCAAAAGGATCAGCTGCTCAGTACTGGAACATCGGACCCACTGCCAACGGGCTATGACTACTCAATTACAAAGACAGCAACGGATCTCAACGGCGCGACACTACTCATAGGCGAACCAGTTCAATACGACATCACCGTGACAAACCTTGGTGACATTATGACGAACTTTTCGTTGACTGACACGTTGCCTGCGGGCTCAGCGTATGTTGCAAGCTCGCTTGATCTCACTGGTTGCAGCGGTTGCACGGGAGATGTTACGGCTGGAATTTTGACTGTCACAGCGCCGTCTCTCGCTATTAGCGAAGTAATGACTATCAGCCTGCAAGTAACCTTTGCAGCGGTAGGTACCTATGCAAACCAGGCGATCGGAACAACAACTCAGTTAGAAGACGACATGTATTCCGACGATCCTGCTGATGATGACGACGTCGATTGCCAAGACAACGCTGTCTACAACTGCAACGACCAAGACACCGGCAATGACGATCCCACTATTGTTGTGGTAGTCGATCCACCCGTTGGTGGTAGCGAAGAGGCTGACTTGGAAGTGGCAAAATCTGCGAGCAATCCGACCCCAACAGAAGGTGCGACTGAGGTATGGACAGTGTCCTTGCATAATGCAGGTCCGGATGCGACCACTGGTGTAGTCATGGGTGATCTTTTGCCAGCAACGGTTACGTATGTGAGTCACCTTACAGCCGCTGGAACATACGATTCCGTAACAGGCGTATGGTCAGTTGGCGCCATGGCTATCGATCAAACAGTTACACTTACGATTACGACAACAGTAAATTCCGGCACCGCGAACACAACCATTACCAATACCGCAACGGTTACAGCTCAAGATTTGGCTGACCCAGATCCATCCGACAACACAGCCAGTGCGACAGTGACTGTTGGAACGGTAGTGGGCCAATCACAAAATGCTGATATCGAGATTGCTAAGACGGTGAACAATCCGGCCCCACGAGTTGGCGACCCAATCGCATTTACGATTACTGCACATAATGCCGGTCCTGCTGCGGCAACAAGCATCACCGTTGGTGATGTCATGCCAACTGGCTTAACGTACATCAGTCACGTTGCAAGTCAGGGTTCGTACAATCCGACAACTGGCGCATGGACGATTGGTTCAATGGCAAATGCTGCAACAGTAACTTTGACTGTCACAGCAACCGTAAGCTCAACCGCAGCCGGCCAAGCCATTACAAACACTGCCTGTGTCACGGGTGCTGGACAAGCTGATCCAGACAGTACTGACAATTGTGCAGCAGCGACAGTGACAATTCCGCAAGTAACTGGATCACAGGTTACAAACTATCCAAACAACGCCACCGGTACGCTCGTCGAGACCGGAGTTGGCGCGGGACTCTCAGTGATGGTCGGTATCATGATGCTCTCAGCATTGTTTGTCCTCCGCACCAAGCGCCAAGAGGATGACCTCGCGCTAGTTGAAGGATTGAATGTAGTTTGTCTCGTACCCGATGCGTGTCCAGAGCATCACGGTCACGCCTAGTACAAGGAGTAAGACGAGAATTATTGTTTTGGTTCGCTCAGAGGTTTGAAACATTGCGATAGATGGATCAGTTTAGAGCTCAATTAATTTAGCGCGAACCACCAGCCGATTTTTGGCTGACAACAACGGCGCACAGGTATAGAGAGTGACGATGGACTCGTCACTCTCTTGTTCTATATAGGTGGCCGTCGGCGGAACTGTTTTTATTTCCGTGATTTCATAATCGAACTCGATGTTGTCCCAAAAAATTGCGAAGCGGTCACCCGTGACTAGTTTATCGAGATGATAAAACGTATTGGGTCCTGATTGATACAACCAGCGATGGCCGGTCAAAACTGTATTGCTCCCTTTGTCGGGGGAGCTCGTTTTTGGGCGACGCCAAATTCCATAGTCGAGAGTTTGGGCACTCTCACCTTCTAGAATTTCTGAATCAACACCAATTTTTGGGATCAAGAGGCGATTAGCGGGTGGAGCAGGTGGTAGTGCGTTAGTATTTTCTTCGGAAAGATCTGAGGCATCTGCCAATTTACTTTGATAGGCGTATCCTTGACTCTGATCGGTAAGTCTTGAGTACCACAGTGTCACATTTGGCCAAAAAGGGGAGACGACGAGGTAGATTCCAAGCAGTGCAACGCCGAGTGATAAGGCGGCATTGAATCCGCGGAGAAATTTTTTACCCAACTTGCTTTGGCGGGGCTGTTTTTTCTCAAAGTGCACCGCATTTTTTTGGTTTTGTTCGTGCATTATTTTGCGATCACACTACCACAATCGACCAAAAAACTTGACAAAATCGAAAAAGTGACGTATAATGCTTCTATAAGGCTCATAAAGGGCTTTTACGTTTACGTCTCCGGCACAAAAAGTCGGGCGAAACGCCTAAAAAAACAAACTTCCCAAATAAATGACAAAAATAAAAGGAATCACAGCGATTATTCGCCACCGAGCACGACCAGCTGCGCTGTGGTTTGCTGCTCCTCTTATTATTGTAGCTGTCTTTGTGACGACACGAGGTAGCGCCTTTGATGCAGACAATTGGCCGCATACCAATGATTGGTATTTGCAGACTAGAGGTGGAGTTGTCATTTCTGATGATGAGGCACGTAACAGTTGCATGGACCCGACTAATAATGCCAACCCTAGCCAAGCCACTGACATTGGCTCACGTGCGGACTGTAATGTGTCGGGTGGTAGCCCCGAGTACAACCCTGGTAGCGAAATTCCAGGTGTAGATACTAAGGAAATTTACTCACAAGGCTACTTTTTCAAAGATTTTGGTGACCCTTCAAATGGTTGTACTGGTATCGATGGCACCGATCCTGACTACGTGTATTTCCAAACCAGATTGTCAGATAATCCCCTGGGTGCCACAGAGGCTGCTGGTCTACAAGCCAATCTATACTGGTGGATGCTGGACGCGGACAACCCGCCAGATGGTATTGCCGATTTCTATATCGAACTAAATGGACACTTGGACAAAACTAGTGAGTACTTGCGCGTTCGATACGAGACCAACGGTGACAACGATCCCACCGGCGAACCGGAAACATACAGCACCCTCAACCCGCTAGACAATGATGGCGCCAGAGTTTTTGCCTTGCCAAATAACAATACCCTCACAGGCAACGACGATAATTGGACAGAATACTTTATCGAAGTACGCATTCCAGTTACCTCGCTCAAAGATAATGCACTATCACCAAACCAAGTACTTTGCGAGGGCGATCAGCTCAGGGTCATCACGCATACAACTGGCGAACAAGACAACGTTCCATTCCACAAAGATCTTACGTGTCCATTTGAGTTTCTCGACCCAACAGATCCGTTGTTTGATCCAGTCAAATGTGTCTCCGATCCAATAGTCTTAAGCGAACCGGAGTTTGAGCTCACAAAGACAGTGGTCGACTTAAATGGCGGCTCGGCTGCGGCTGGTGACATTTTAGAATACACCGTAGTCGCAAAAAATATTTCTGGTCCATTGACTGACTTTGACTTTACAGATGCACTCAATGGTGGTCCGCTTGATGGTTCGAGTGCCAGCACTGCAACCGTAACATTCCAGCCAGATTCGTACGGTACGGACTCAGGCATAAAAGTCTCGCTTGGTAGCACCAGCTACAACATGTCCAATGATGATGATACGCCCGACAATGGTCCTGATGTAACGGATTGTTCGGCAGCGACAGATTGTCGCGCGGCCTATGACTCCGGAACCGACACCATCACAGTGCACAACGATATTATCTATGCCAACGACAGCCAATTGTCAGATCCCAGCTTGTATGACTCAATCACAATTATGTGGCGCGTTGAGGCAGACGGCGCTGGTATTTATAAAAACCAAGCACAAGCCGTAGTAGATGAAACAGACGGCCCGCAAGTATCTGATTTTACTGGCACCGATAGTTTTGAGTGCACTGATGACACATTTATAAACTGCGACGATAATGACGATGACAATGACGACCCGACGCCAATCGTAATCTTGCCCGCGGCGGACTTGAGTATTACTAAAGTTGCCGGTGTAGATAGCGCAAACGTAGGCGATCTGATCGTATATTCCCTCGTAGTGAAGAACAATGGGCCGGATGATGCTACGAGTATTGTAGTCACCGATGTCATACCGGCAGAACTCTCCTATATAAGCAATACTTGTGGAGCATCGTACGACGGCGGATCAACGACACTAACCTGGAACATTGCATCACTCGCAGACCAAGCGAGTGACAGTTGCGATGTTTCCGTTACCGTTAACCAGGCCGCAACCTGTGATGATATTTCCAATACAGCCACAGTAGTCTCAACAGACCAGACCACTGCTGACCCAGAGGCGAGCAATAATAGTGCATCCGATACCGTCCATGTTCTTAATGCCGACCTAGATGTCACAAAAATAGTTGATAACGCGACCCCCAATACGGGCGACACGGTCAAATTTACCATCACGGTAAACAATAGTGGTCCAGACAGCGCAAACAATGTAGTGGTAACCGACTTGCTACCAGCTGGTTTGAGCTACGACAGCGATACAGCTAGCCAGGGTTCGTACGTAAGTGGTACGGGCATATGGGCTGTTGGCACTCTTGCCAGCGGCGTCGACGAAACACTGGAGATAAACGCCATTGTGACGGCAACGGCTGGTACAAGCGTTTCCAATACAGCAGTAGCGGTTGCAAAAGAAAAAGACTGCGACCCCGACGACAATGATGACGAAATCTCGTTGACGGTGCAGTCCGCAGATGTCTTTATCGTAAAAGACGTCAACGATGCCACCCCAAATGTTACGGACACAATCACGTACACATTAACTGTTGGCAATAATGGTCCGGATACTGCCACCAATGTGGTAGTGACCGACACATTACAAGCGGGCGTAACGTATATCAGTAATGACTGTGGTGCCAATGATGCGGGTGCTCCGACTATAGTTTGGACGATTGCTTCTCTCGCAATGAATGCCGGTGCTGTCTGCAATATTCAAGCGAGTATCGACACTGGTACAGGAGGCACGTTGATCGATAACATTGCGACTGTCGATGCTGATCAAGATGATCCGGACGATGGCAACAATACAGATAATGCTTCAATCACACCGCAACAAGCCAACCTCTCGATAGTAAAAACGGTTGACAACAATACGCCCAATGCAGGCACAAACGTAACGTACACCCTCGAGGTGACGAACAACGGACCGACCAATGCGACCGGTGTCGTGGTAACTGACGTTCTCCCGGCTGGAATTACGTATGTGAGCAATACCTGTGGCGCGTCGTACGATGGCGGATCTACGACACTGACCTGGAATATTGGCGCACTGAACAGCGGCGCCTCAATATCATGTGACTTCGTGGCCACCGTCAGCCTCGGTACCGGCAGCGACACAATCCACAACGTCGCCACGATTACAGCAAGCGATCAATTTGATGACAATCCTGCTGATGACACTGATTTTGAAGACATCGAGCCAGTTGAAATCGATATTGAGCTTATCAAGCAAGTAAACAATCCAACTGCCAACGAGGGCGAACAAATTATATGGACAATCGTGGCGACAAACCACGGACCAGATGATGCTACGGGTTTGATTGTGTCTGACGTTTTACCCGCTGGTGTAAGTTTTGTGAGCGCAGATTCACAACCATTTGGCACCTACAATGATGCAACCGGCGATTGGAATATTGGTACCTTGCCTACCAACGCCTCAGTCTTCTTGATGATTACCGTAACGGTTCAACCGGGCACCGCTGGACAGCCTGACATTGTTAATGTTTGTTCGATCCAAAATGTAAACGAACCAGATTCAAACCCAAGCAACAACGACGTGTCGTGTATCTCAGGTGTACACGTCGGCACGCTGGATCTGGGCGTGACAAAAATAGTTGATGACGCCGAACCAGCAGAAGGCGACACAGTTGTGTTCACGGTGACGATTACCAATAATGGTTCGGACGACGCGACAGGTGTACAGCTCACCGATTTGCTACCTGCGGGACTTACGCATGTCGGCAATACTCCAAGCCAAGGTTCGTACGATTCTGGAACAGGAATTTGGACTGTTGGAAACCTAGCAGTTAGCGTCACTGCCACGATAACAATTTCTGCAAGCGTCAACGATGGCACGGCCAATACGACGCTGACCAACACAGCAACGATGACTGACGTTGATCAAACGGACAGCAATCCGGACAACAACTCGGCGCAAGCTGCGGTGACTGTTGACGAGGAATTTACTAACTGTACCGATGTTGACCCAGCTAGCTTGACCGTAGATTGCTCGGAGAAATTGTTCCCCGATCCGTTGCAGGCCAAAGGTGTTTGTGTGACACGCGATGATTTGTTCTTCGACATGTTCACTGCAACGCCACTTTGCAAGAAACTTGGTTACTCAATGCTTGCAACTAAAACAGAAGCTCCACTTCTGCAAAATGTCGCAGATGAGATAGTACGATTGGCAGCCGGCCGCACTGCCCCTCAGTTTGAAATACGTGTCTTTGGACAACAAGAAGCCGTGTCTGTAGGTGTACTTAACGCGCTTCAAGCGCTCGGCATTGACCCCGTCGTTGAGCGTACGGGTGGCCTTGATCGCGAATTTACCGCGACACTATCAAGCATTGCTTTGATGGCTCTCGAACCCACAACCAGTGACCTATGTATCGCAGACAACATACTCGGTATAGATACAATCTCTATGGCACCCGTAGCCGCCAATGGTTCGCCGGTATTCACCAAGTATTGTCCGCAAATGTTGACTGATCGCACGGGTAATGGCACATCGGGTGAGTTGCACCAGACCGTTAAAGACTTCTTAACGCTCCATGGTAAAAATTTTGGCGGAACCATAGATACGGCAATTATTAGCGGTGGACTGGCAGCGGTACCGCAAGCAGCGCGTGATGATCTCAAGAGACTGGGCCTCACACTAATTGAGTTTAGCGGTACGGATCGTTTTGAAACGTCCGAATTGATTAATAATCAATACTTCCCGGCGCCTACAACCGTAGTTGGTGTTGACGGTAGAATTACAAACATTCCCCACCCAACTAATCCCCGAATGGAGCGCCATGGTAAGCCACACTATGCAGCCCTGATCGGCGGTCACATTGCTGCCACTCTAGGCAATGCAGCGCTCGTACTTTTTGATGACGGCCTCATGCCATCGTTCACAAAGAACTACTTGCAGGCAAAAGCAGGCAGCATTAGCACCGGATGGACAGTTGGTGACATAGACCCAGCAGTGCTTACTGAGTTCTTGAATCTCATCTAAGAATCAAGGCACGAACAAACACGTGGCCATGTCAAAACGACAAATTACCACAACAATCATACTAATCGCGGTGCTCGCGGGCGCCGCGATTAGTATCTTTATTTTTGTACGACAGACTGCGGTGCCGACGTTTGTAGCACCACCCCCACCTCCACCGACTGAACCTGTACCGACAGCGCCCACTCCAACCGAGCCGACGCCGATCCCACCGCCAACTGATTTTGCACCGCCTCCTCCACCACCTCCTGCTGACCAAGTTGTGCGTTGTGATGGCCAGGAACCTGAAGAATTAACAATCAATTGTTCTAAGGTTACTTTTCCTCAGCCAAACACTGCCAAAGCAGCATTTATCAGTAGAGCAGATCTTACAGTTGATGCGTTCGCCGCAACGCCATTAATAGGTATTATGGAGGGCGCGTATCTTGCTGTTGATACAAATTTAGCATCACCTGCCGCGCTCGCCGAGCTACAACGTGTCTTGGTCGACCAAAACGCTCCTGTAATTATCTTGGGGGGCCTAAATGCGGTAAGCAATGATGTCATTAAGCAAATCAACGACGCTGGTTTTACTAATACCCGCCGAATTTTTGGACCGCGTCGTCACGATACGGCAGTTGCGATTGGGGAAGAAGTGTTAGTGCAAGTTCCAATTGCCTACCCAGGGAAAACAGTGCGGGCAATTGGATTTTCTGAGGATACGGTCCTCGTGGATGCGTATTGGGCTGGACCAGCGCTCAGCGGCCGTGCTGCCTATACGTCTCCTAGTCTCATTCTTTTAACCGAACGTGGAAGTCCGGTGTTGAATACTTCCACTCAGGCTTTTCTTGATAAACTAGACCCACAAAAATTCGTGTGTAATATTTTTGGGGGAACATCGGCGGTGCATGAAGAAATTGAAAAAGAACTCAAGAGGCAGTGTGCGGCAGTCACGCGAACAGGCGATGTTGACCGACTATGGACAAACTATCGTGGCTTGCAGCGTTACTATCCAGCGCCAAGCAACGTTGCCGTCATAGCAAATGCATACCCTGGCAAAAATGCAGGAGATAATGGCTATTTTTCACTTCAGGCCGCGGCTGCATCTGCATCCGTCAAAGGGAATCCGCTCCTCATGATCGATCATGATTTTGCTCATCCTTCTACATTTGGCCAGAGTCTATTCTTGTGCAGCTATAATCTGGTTATAGACCAAGCCATAGTGAGCGGAAATCTAAATGACATTAGTGCAATTGGCGAAACTGGCGTACAAGAAAGAATCGCCGGATTTATTCCGCCCTGTAACTCGGTAAATTAATTTGAGTGGTGCGGAAAAATATTTGACGTCGCTGTTAATACCGCGGATCATGGGTGCATGCCCGAACTACCAGAAGTCGAGTCTCAAGCACGTGACCTTCGACGCTTAATCGTTGGCCGCCCATTAAAAAAAGTCTGGGTTGGTTGGAAAAAGACTATTGCGCGACCTAGTGCTGCAGAATTCTCAAAAATACTTGTAGGAAGTCGCGTCATAACAATCACGCGCCGCGGTAAATTTATTTTAATGGCGCTTGACGATGGCAACACGCTGATTTCTCACTTTAGAATGACGGGACATTTTAGAGTTACCAAAATCGCCGACGCAAAATCAAAAAAAGAATGGTACGTCTACCCACCCGATCGATTTACCCGCGTAGCTTTTTTGCTCGACAAAAATCAAGTTCTGCACTTTTCTGACATACGTAAATTTGGTCGGCTTTGGCTAGTCCCAACGCACGCCGTCTCAAAAATGCCCGAAATCCGTGACCTCGGGCCAGAACCACTCGATAAAACCTTTGACGCCATAAAGTTTACTGAGTGTTTGCGCGGATATTCCGGAATGATTAAGCCAATCCTACTTAAGCAGAAGTGCGTCGCCGGCATCGGGAATATTTACGCCGACGAAAGTCTCTTTGATGCAGGTATTCATCCAAAAACTCGGCTTAAAAAACTGTCCAACAAAGAGCTCGGCGTTTTGTTTAAAATGGTTCGTGCCAATTTAACAGCCGCAGTTCTCCACCGTGGCTCCAGTGTTGGCGAATTCATCAACACCAAAGGCGATCGCGGTCGACACGGCAACTATTTACGCGTGTACGGAAAAGCCGGTGATGCCTGCCAATCAAAACGCACCGGGCAAAAATGTCGCGGCACCGTCAAGCGGATTGTTGTAGGGCAAAGAGGCACACACATATGTCCCGTCTGCCAAAAGGTAAAACGCTAAACGGCGCACGGTCGGCGCGTGCAAGGAGCTCGTGACAAAGAAAAGACCCAAGTGCGATGGCTTGGGTCTTTTAGGCGCGGATATGTAATCCAGAGAGCGCACGAATATGGTTTCCTGGAACCAAGGTGCGCACCTTTCGCTCGCCCAGAGTTTGGACAAACCTCTTCCAACTATCGTGGACTTCGGGTTCCCGCCGATCGCGAGCCTCGATCCGCGAAAACTCGAGTGTGAGTTCCGCGAGTGCAAATGTGCAGGTCGTCACGGATATCATGCGCAGCTCTTCGACTTCGTGCCGCAGGTGCACAAACTCGCGAAGACTGAGTCCAAGTCCAGGTAATCCAGAACAGGACGGGTTGGTGCAGGCAAGGGCTGCAAAGCAGTCGCGATCGCCCGGGCCAATGACGTCGATTTCCCCAAAGATCGCGGGCAGTCCATTGAGTGGGCGGCAGCAGTGGAACAATCGGGGAGGTTCGACTCCGGGTTCGAACAAAACCCCCAAGTGCAAAATCTGTAGAGTCTCCATGGAGCATCTCCTTTCTTGTCGGTGCTATTTTGTTGCCAAGGAACCGCGGGCTCGATATTCTCGAACTCTTGATTCCCTGGCACTCTTTAGTGCCCGGCTAGCCTACCGCAAGCCTC
>CAZCZY010000040.1:0-1901 GCA_964503525.1 uncultured Candidatus Saccharibacteria bacterium | reverse complement strand
GCGGTGCTCGTGTTGAGGTCGGCTGCGTTCCACTCGTTGGTCTTGCGTGCCCTAAATTCCAGTGCGTTTTCTTCTGCCATCGCGAGCAGCCGTTTTTTGACCCCACTTTTTGGAACTACAATACGTGGGGCGGTCACTTTTGCAGTTGCGCGCGTGGGTTGCACCGCATTGCGAGATGTCAATAACTTAATAATCGCCTCAGAGTCAGAAAGTTTGATAGGCAAAATTAGTTCGCGTGGGATAAACGTAGCGAGTTCGTAATGTTGTAATACCAGGCGACGAACAATTTCTTCATCGAGTGCATCTTGCCGTGTGGAGCCGTGTGAGGACTGCTTTTTTTGTCGTAGCTGCGCTGCATCCGGACTGATATTAAGCACAAAGTGCTCTTGCCCGATCATGCGTCCCTCGCGAATCATCACCAAAGATGCAAAAGCTTTGGTGCGGCGGCGGTCCGTTACAAATCCGATCACATCCTGATTGGTAAACTTGGGCGACAGCACAACTTGCCGCGCGGTTAAATGCTCAATCTCGCTAATTTGATCACGCAGCCGTGCGGCGCGTTCAAAATCCTGACGGACCGCCGCCGCCTGCATCTCGCGCTGCAAATCCTGCGTAACAAAATCCAGCTTACCTTCCAGAAACAGCAACACCTTATCGATGACGGCGCGATATTGGGCGCGCTCGACTAATCCAGCACACGGCGCGTCGCAGCGCCCCAAGTGATATCGCAAGCAGGGCCGATGCGTAATACCGACCCGTTCGCCCTTGGCATTTTTTGGAGCTCCGCCGTTCGGGCCACCAATTTCGCCGTACACCAACTCCAAGTCACACGTTCGGTACGGAAAAATACGCTGCATCAATCGCAATGTATCGCGCACGGCCCATGCACTCGTAAATGGTCCAAAATATCGCGCGCCATCCTTGGCCACCCGTCGTACCGTCAACACTTTTGGAAAATCCTCTTGCACCGTCACCTTGATAAACAAATATTGTTTGTCGTCCTTTAATACTACGTTGTAGCGGGGTTCGTACTTTTTGATGAGCGTCGATTCCAAAATCAATGCTTCCATCTCCGATCCGACAATGATCGTCTCAATATCCGCGATGCGTTGCACCATAGAAAATTTGGCCGGATTAAATCCGACGGCGCTCTCAAAAGACCCCCTAAAATATGAGCGAACTCGATTGCGTAATACTTTTGCCTTACCGACATACAAGACTTCGCCGTCCTCGTCCCTAAACAAATAACACCCTGGTTTTTTGGGCAGGCTGGCAAGTTGTGTGGCGATTTTGTTCGCGGCGCTGGACCGTTCGTTTTTTTGTTCTGTTCGTGCCGTCATATATATCTACGAGAATATCGTAAAGCAGAAACTATACTGATTTTGTGGGGGAAAGTCAAAGGTGGTAAGATTTCCCTAACCAAAACACATCTCCGCTTTATCGAACTTCCCCATGAAACGCATTTATCTCTGGATAATCCTTGCAGTAGCCGTTATGGCGCTAGTAATTGTGGCTTCTCTTTTAATAAGTGGTAATGCAGGGACGGCTGCTTTTCGTGGTCGCGTGGAGGCAATAGGTGATTGTTCTGGCATAAATGATCCACCAGGTGGGTTTACAGTTAAAAAAACGAAGGATGATTGTAAGGCTCTGTACGAGCGATACCAGAGTGATACGCAGCCGCCCGTTACCGATGTATACAAATGGTGCGTGCCCAGTGGAGTTTGTTTTTATCCTCCGAATTTTTAGGTTGTAAGATTTCCGTTCGCACAAACTTAAAAAAATAGGTCTTGCCAATAGGACGCACGACTGTTAGTCTGTGGCGTCCCGAATTTTTTGGGGCGCTCTTAAGAGCTGAGCGGTAATCGTACAGACTGCTCGCGGAGCTAGTTCGTTACAAATCA
>CAZCZY010000039.1:0-3601 GCA_964503525.1 uncultured Candidatus Saccharibacteria bacterium | reverse complement strand
TATAACATCGGGATATATTTTTGGCGGGACTTCTGCGATTACAGGCACCACAGAAACATCGCTTGAGCAGGCACTTTAGTTCGGGCAAAAGCGCTTGCCAAAGTGGGGTTGCTCTCGTATAGTCTTGCGAGTCTAAACGATTGATTTACATACTAATTTTGGCTTTATAGAGCCAGAATGAGAATATTATATTTTACGTCCCTAAAAGGGGTTCATGGGCGCAAATGGGTTGCTCATTTTTTGCGTGAGCACGAGGTCCATGTAGCGACTTTTAAAGCCAGCAAAAGTGATCTAATTGCAGGCGCTAACATTCATCAAATTCAAAATCTCGAACGACTTCCGATTGATGACCTCATCGTCAAAGGCGTAGCAGGTAAACCCGTCCAGAAGTCGTCGACCGCATTGTCCGCACCGCAACAAGCATGGCTGACATTTAAAATTGGCCTCCGATACACAAACCGTTTTGCAAAATTAATTGACGCGATTAAGCCAGATGTAATCCACGCGCATCAATCGGTACCATTTGGCTGGTATGCACTTTGTGCGACGTCGCTTGCAAGACACAACGCACCGTTGCTGGTTAGTGCATGGGGGACAGATGTACTGGCATATCCCGATCAATCACGCTTGTACCGCTGGATGAATCGCCAAATTCTACAAAAGGCAACAAAAGTGACGGCTACCAGTAACTCGCTGAGAGAAGGTGCCCGTCGATTTGCACCTGGGAGAATTATCGACGTAATTCCATTTGGCGTCGATACAAAACTATTTGTTCGTAAGACTCGACCGAGAGACAAAGCGTCAATATTTGGAATCGCAAAATATTTTGAACCGGTCTACCGGATTGATTTAGCAATCGAGGGATTGGCGCTGGCTCAAAAAAGTAACCCTAGTTTACGTCTAGAGCTAGCCGGAAGTGGACCAGAGGAAGAAAACTTACGTGCACGTGCCAAGCAATTGCATGTAGAAGATTCAGTTCGATTTTTGGGACACATATCGCAAGCAGAAATGCCAAAATCAATAGCGAACTGGGACGCGATGCTCATTTTATCGCGGCAAGAGAGCTTTGGAGTAGCTGCCCTGGAAGCATCTGCGGTAGGTATTCCGGTTATCGCGGCGCGAGTCGGTGGCTTGCCAGAGGTAATAAAAGAAAACGAAACCGGAAAATTTATAGATCGCGTTGATGCTGCTGGCGTTGCAAAAGCAATGTTAGAAATGGCGGCCGACCGGAGACTCTCGACACGAGCATTTGAGCATGGGCCAGCTTTTGTTCGTGCAAATTATGAATGGATTTCTACGGCGGCCCAAATGGAAAATGTGTATCGCAGTTTAATAAATCGCAGGAGCAAATTATGAGCATCCTTCGACAAAGTATTGGCGTGTTTGTGACCCGAATTTGGGGCGCGGCAGTTGGGCTTGTGGTTAGCATTATTATTGCTCGAACACTCGGGCCCGAGGGAAAGGGGATTTACTCGTTATTGTTGCTCGTGCCGACACTTCTTGTGACGCTTGGTAACGGCGGCCTACAAATAGCAAACATTTATTTTGCCGGTAAAAAACGCGCAAAGATTTCTGAGTTAGCTTCAAACTCTCTGTGGTCGGCCTTTATTTTTGGGTTACTGATTATTGGTCTGTTTGCTCTGGCCTATCCATTTTTGAGAGAAGCGTTTTTCCGTGATGTACCCACCGGCTATTTATTTACAGTAGTTTGTACCATTCCATTTATGTTGGCGAACTCATATTTTGCCAATCTCTTGCTCGCCCTAAAAAAAGTTAAACTGTATAACTTAGCTAACGCTATTCAGCTAACGTTAGTTTTGGTCACCGTTAGCGTACTTCTTCTAGTTACCCACTTAGGACTTGTCGCCACTGTGATAGCGATTGTTAGTAATATGATTGTTGGTGCCGCCCTCATGGTGGGGTTTGTTCGTGCCAATGAAAAATTTACTCTGCGGTTTTACTGGCAGCTCTTTGGGCAAACCATGAAATATGGCGCCAAAGGATATTTTGCCAATCTGATCCAATTTCTCAATTACCGCGTTGATATGTTGCTGCTCAGCTATTTTGTTGGAACGGCCGCTGTTGGCCAATACTCGGTGGCCGTTAATTTTGCGGAGGTCCTTTGGTTTTTACCAACCTCTATCGGAACAATTTTATTTCCACACGTGGCGCGCTCGACAAACGCCGTCGCGAATATCGTGACGGCAAAAATAAGTCGACAGACAATCCTCCTTATGGCAATGGCCTCTGCCGCAGTTGCAATCGTGACGCCCCGATTAATACCGCTGATTTTTGGTGTTGAGTTTACGCCTGCCGTTGCGGCATTGCTGTACTTACTACCTGGAGTTCTTGTATTTTCTATCGCTAAAATTCTGGGCAATGATTTTTCGGGTCGCGGGTGGGTGGTTACCAATGGCGTAGTGAGTGGCATTGCCCTTGCAATTAATGTTGGGCTCAACATCTTTTTGATTCCGCGCTATGGAATAAACGGTGCAGCTGTTGCATCAACGATTTCGTACACGGCCGCAACTATTGTATTGGTCTGGCTATTTGCGCGATATACCCGTGTTCCTGTTTTGGATCTAATTATTCCGCACAAAGGTGATCTGTCTTCTGTTCTGCAAATATTTAGACGAACACAAAACAAAGCAACATGAAACATATCGTAATGACAGTCTCGAACGAATTTACAACCGACTACCGTGTGTATCGTGAAGCGTCGGCCTTGGTGCGCGCCGGATACGATGTAACCCTTTTCTGTGTCTATAAAGCTGGTCTGCCGCGCAGCGAAGAGCGAGATGGCATACACGTGCGTAGGATTCTTGACGCACACATTCGGTTACCGGTTTCGGCACAGGGGCGACGCGTGCGGCGAGTGTGGTGGCAGCACTTACTCGCGACTCGCGCTGACCTGTATCACGCGCATGATCGCGACACCCTTGATTTGACCGCACGCGTCGCCCGCAAACTCGGCGTTCCATATATCTATGACTCGCACGAATATTGGCCGGATAAAAACTCCTACGAGAACAATACCCGCAGTCTGCGAGATCGTCTGTCAGAAAAATGGTGGAATACCAAAGAGGCTAGATACATCCGCGGCGCCGACGGTTTTATTGTCACGAGCCCTGGCCATGGCGAAGGTCTTGTACGGAGATATGGCGTAGAGCCACCGGTGTTGGTTCGTAACATACCTGAATTCCAGCGCGGAAGTGATCGCGCCAAACTTCGCAAGCGCCTAGGTCTATCCGCAATTTATAAATTACTCGTATATGTCGGAAATATTCAACGTAATCGCGGGATTGAAGAAACGATCGCGAGTCTCGTACATCTGCCGAGCCACGTACATTTTGTGATTATTGGCTATGGACACTATCAAAAAGAATTAGAGCAACGCATTCCTAGAAATTTACGCGGGCGCATCCATTTTGTCGGACAAATACCATTTACGGACATAATCCCTTTGATATTTTCCGCTGACATTGGCGTGGCGCCTTTTCAAGCCAACTGTTACAGCCACCGTCATGTCCTACCTAACAAAATATTTGAATACATGATGGCCGAACTACCGATTGCCGCAAGTGCATTTCCGGATATGAAA
>CAZCZY010000038.1:0-4138 GCA_964503525.1 uncultured Candidatus Saccharibacteria bacterium | reverse complement strand
TTTTGGCCGCAAGCTTAAGCTTACGCAAACCAATATCGCGGACAGCCTAGCTTCTGCCGCGGTCCTGCTAATGGGTGAGGGTCGCGAACAGCAACCCCTCGCACTGGTAACCGGCGCTCCGGTCGAGTTCGTCAATGTAACGCGTGGCAAAAAACTGGACGAACAACTCCGCATTGACCCACGCGACGATCTATATCGCCCGCTTTTTGAAGGCCTCGCGCGCAAAGGTAAACGTCTCAAGCGTACTAGTAAAAAATCATAAGCCGTGCTATACCGGCCTGTCGTCCTTTTCCAAATGACGAAGGAGTCACTATGAAAAAATCATTTGTCACCCCAATACTTAAGAAAATTGCCCGGGAGCTTGCTGTGCGGATTGAGGTCGAACCGCGCTACCAATACGCGGGACGATTTGTCTTGGCGGATGGTAGCTATCGCTACTTTCGCGGGACCAACATGGATATCAACCCACTCGGTGCCAGCGAAATCGCTCAAGACAAGGACTACGCGCAATATTTTTTGCAGAAGACAGGCTACGGTTCCCAAGAGCCAAGCATTTCTAACGCGACGCTGGAGCAAGACGACACAGGTTCGTCGCAGTGTCAGTGAGGCAGTAGCCTATGCGCGGCGTCTCGGCTGGCCGGTTATCGTCAAGCCCAACTCTAAGAGTCAGGGGTTTGGTGTAACCAAAGTGTACAACGCCAAAGAACTTCGTGCGGCTGTGAAGTTGTTTGAGCACTGTGAACAAGTTTTCTTGGTCCAGCAGATTGCGACCGGCCATGATTACCGAGTCGTGGTACTTGACGACGAGGTCATCTCGGCATACGAGCGACTGCCACTAACAGTAGTCGGTGATGGTCGCAGATCGGTGCAGCAACTACTCAATCAACGGCAACGAGAGTTCCGTAGCAGTGGACGCGACACGGTTTTGCGTCTTGATGATCCCCGCATGGCCGTGAGTTTGCGCCGTTTACGTCTTTCAAAGCGGTCGGTATTGCGCAAAGGCCTCGTGGTCCAGCTCCTCGTCAACGCAAACCTCTCAACGGGTGGCGAGGCGTTCGATGTTACGGACCAGATTCATCAAGCGTTTGCTAAGTTGTGCATCACGATCACACGCGATATGGGATTGCGATTGTGTGGTGTCGATGTAATCGTCGAGGGTGACATTCGTGAGGCGCCTGACAAGTACATTGTTCTCGAAATCAACGCGGCACCCGGCCTCGACAATTACGCCGCAATGGGTAAGACCCAGCAACGGCGCGTCGAGTCGCTCTACCGCAAAGTGCTCGAGGCGGTCATTGTGCTCAAGTAAGAATCTACGTTCTCAAAAGGCCCGTTCACAAAAGTGCGGGCCTCTTTTTTTATATGGCTTCTATATAAGCGGGGGGAGCTACTTAGTAGAGAATATTAGAACGGCCTTGACCCGTGAAAGAACTCTTGATTAAAGTTTTTGACAATAAATTGCTTAATATGGTATAGTACCGTTTGTTGGATAAACCATATTAAGGACATTTAAGATGACATACCTCCCGCCCACACTCATAAAGCGTCTAGAAGATAAACTTGCCAAAATCAACGCTCTGCGTCCGCTACCTAAAGTAGCCGTACAAAAGCTACGGGAGCGGTTTGCGATTGATATGACATATAACTCTAATGCGATCGAAGGCAACTCATTAACTCTCAAAGAGACGTTTTTGGTTATTAGCGAGGGGATTACTGTAAAAGGCAAACCGCTCAAAGACCATTTGGAGGCCAAGGATCATCATGCTGCGCTGGAGTATTTATTTGATCTGGTAGAAAAAGATAAGCGCCATACGTTTTCCGAGCAGTTAATACGGACCTTACACCAAATCATCGTTCAAGAGACTGACGCAGCGTGGGCCGGTAGGTATCGCAACTCTAATGTAGGCATCACCGGTGCTGACCATACGCCACCGGACGCGTTAGACGTACCCCACAAGATGCGTGAGTTGATTGAGTGGTTCAACACACAAAACAAAAAGCTCAACATAATTGAGCTTGCTGCTTTACTGCATCACAGGCTTGTGCACATTCACCCATTTTTTGATGGGAATGGCAGAACGGCTCGTCTTGTCATGAACCTTCTCTTAATGCGCGCTGGATTTCCTCTCGTTGTCATTCTAAAAAACGATCGTAAAAAGTATTACGACGTATTGGGTAGGGCTGATATAAAAGAATACGAGCCTCTTGTAAAATTTGTTGCACAAGCGGTTGAGCGTTCGCTTGATATGTATTTAAAGACTCTCGCACCGTCGTCGTTGCAGCGAGAACAGTTTTTACAATTGGCCCAGGTTTCTAAACAAACTAATTTTTCTGCCAAGTATCTCAACCTCTTAGCGCGACAAGGAAAACTAGAAGCGCACAAGGAAGGCAGAAATTGGTTGACCTCAAAGCAAGCCGTTGAACGGTACCTGCTTAGACGTGCTCGGCAAAGAAAATAGAGTATTTTTTCGGCTACAATTTGGAGCTCCTTAGTAGAGGATGTTAGAACTGCGATTACTCTCCAAGATGAGCCTCGTCGTTCCAGTTTACTAGTTTGAACTGGCCTTTCTCATTGATGGTAAGTCGTGAGATCGCAGTATTGCCATGCTTCATAAAGTCGTACACTTTTCTGGAAACTACAGGGTTCCAGAGGTCGCCTAGCATAATTGTGGCCAGAAAAACTTTTAAGAAACCCGTGTGAGATACAACAAGAACCGTGCTTTTGTTTAGAGCGGTTAGTTTATTGGCAAATTCTTTGGCCCTTTTGTGAACGTCAAATACGTTTTCCTCGTCTGCGTAGTGCCAGTCCGGTTCAGTCAGGTGTTCTAGGAGCTGTTTAACGTAGTCTTGGTGGTCAGTGCTTTTTTCGGACTGTCCCTGCATCTTTGTCGGTACAGTTTTCTCTCTGATCAGTGGCTCCGTGAGCATTTCAGTCTGACATTTCTTGTTGATTATTTCTGCGGTCTGCATCGCGCGAACGTAGTCACTGGCTAGGATGAGGTCAATGCTGAAAGTTGAAAGACGTGTGGCGAGTTTTTCTGCTTGTTCAATCCCGTCCTTAGTCAGCACAGTTTGAGGGTTACTCAAGGTCTTGCTTACATTAGTCTCAGATTGGCCGTGTCTTACTAAGATAATTTCCATTTTCATACGTGCCATTTGTGGCTCCTTAGTAAAGGATGTTAGAACTCAGGTTTGAGGTAATTGTCTACTGTAGTTCTGCCCTCGCAAAACAAGCTAGCGAGTAGCTGCCGTTGTCTTTGGTGATCTCAAGTATTGCACAGTCACCCAACTTAATATTCCTGCCTTTGGTCAGGACCTCTCTTACGTAGGTGCTTATTATGCCGCCATGTGACACCACAGCGATCGTTTTCTGCCCACCTTGAAGAATGTCGCTAAAAACTCTTTCGGCCCTTTCTTTAATCTCGGCATAGTTTTCTGAACCTGCAACTTTGTGGTGAGTTTTGTCTTTCGCAACCTTCTCAAAATCAATAGGATATTTTTCTTTTGCTTCCGTTTTGGTGAGTCCCGTTAAGACACCGTAGTTATTCCGTTCTCTCAAGTCATCAATAACCGTGAGAGGTACTTCTAGAACCGCCTCAATTGATTTGGCAGTTTCCAGTGCACGTTTCCTGGGGCTTGCATAAATGGCCTCAATACCTTTACCGGCTAATTGCTCTGCTAGTTCCTTGGCTTGGCGTTTCCCCTTTTCTGAAAGCTGGTCGTCATAGTCTCCGCCGAATCTGTCGTCGATGTCGCCAGTGCTTTCCCCGTGACGGATAAGATACATTTTCATGTAAATGTCTTTAATAAATCTTAACCCAAAAATCGCTGTTCACTTTGGAGCGTCTCTACCGTACCGCTCGAACATGTTTTCTTAAAACCGTATGAACAAAAAATGGAACGGAACTGCGGCGCGGCAGTCCTTCCGCCCCCAACCCCCCAGTCCTGCCGCGCCGCACGCCGGATTCGTTAAGATAATTTTGAGAAAGTCTAATCCTAGAGTTCCTGAGATGTTAGAGCTGCGATTATTTTTCCAGACTACGCTCCCACATCCAGTTGAACATCGAGCGAAACATCGCAACAACATACTGATCCTCGATACGCACCGCCAGTTCACCCGCTGGTTGCCATAGCAACA
>CAZCZY010000037.1:0-33054 GCA_964503525.1 uncultured Candidatus Saccharibacteria bacterium | reverse complement strand
GACGACCGGCAGCACAAGGCGGTTTCGCATAGCGCACCGCGGCTTTTGGTAACGGCGCCGGCTGGTTCTGGAAAGACGCGTGTGCTTGTAGCCCGTGTAGGTTGGTTGTTGCAGCAAACACGCGCTAACCCCAGGGATTTTTTAGTTGTGACGTTTGCGCGCAAAGCGGCAGCAGAGCTACGCCAAAGGTTAGCTGTCGCAGGTTTTGCTGATGTGCCTGTTGTCACTTTTCATGCCTGGGCCTATCACTTTTTGCGTACGGTTCACACCTTACCTTTTAGGGTTATCACTGATCAGCAACGGACACTACTCCTGCGTAAGATTTTTGTGGCGTTGTATCAAGGTGCTTCTGGCGCGAACATTCGATCCATCGCGCGCTCACTCAATTGGTCAGTACCCTTTATGTTGCGAGAACTCATGCATGTAATGGATACCTTGCGACAGTTTGGTGTGACGCAGCATGCCGCCGCTGCATACGCACAGAAAAATCGGGCGTGGGTGTGTTCGCCGATACTACTGACACTCTGGCGGCAATACGAAAAAATATTAGCGCATCACGGCGTCAGCGATTTTTCATTGTTGTTGGTGCGCGCGGAGGAAATACTTACTGCCGGCACGCATTTTTATAAACTGCCGCGGTTTATTTTGGTTGACGAGGCGCAGGATGCAAGTCGAACCGAATTGGATCTCCTCGCGCGCTTAATTAATAAAAACACGCTGGTTACCTGGGTCGGGGATACCAACCAGGCCGTGTATGCTTGGCGTGGAGCAATTCCGCTGCAGATGCAGGACGCGCACGTACCGTTACAAACAAACTATCGCTCCGATGCCAATATCATTAGTGCCGTTAATCATTTTCTAGCGTGCGCACCAGAGCATCAAAGTAAGCCGGAGCATCAAATGCGTGCATCACTACCGGCACAGTACACTCCGCAAATAATATTTCATAAACGGTACGACGAACCCAAAATTGTAAACCAAATTTTGCAAGAACTATTGGAGATCGGCTATCGACCTCGCGATATCATGATCTTAGCGCGAGCACACGCACCGCTTAAAACATTGACGGGTATTACCGCAAAATATCGGGGTGTGCGCATGGCGACGGTGCATGCTGCCAAGGGATTAGAAGCGTTGGTGGTAATTATCCTAAATTGCAGTGACGATCGCTTCGGATTTCCACTACCGACACGGCCCGCTGGGCACAAAATACTGGCCGACCTTGCGCACTACGACCAAGCGGCTGAGGAACGACGCCTCTTTTATGTCGCGCTCACACGTGCACAGGAGCGGTTGATTATTTTGAGCAATCAAGGGGCCCCGTCGGTGTTTTTGAACGATTTGCCCCGACGCTTTTGGCGACGCGACCAAGCGGGCCATGTAGTTTAGACGACGTGATAGAATAGTAGCTACTTAATCGGCTAAATATTTATTATGAAAATATCAACAGTAGCAATCGCAACACTAGCGGTAGTATTTTTGGCGGGGTGTACCAAAGCAGGTACTAGCAATACCTCTACAATAAACACGAGTACAACACCTGCGACAGAAACCTCCACGCCGACATCCCTACCCCCATTGGACGAACTAAACACAACGACCGATGGTGCGCCGACCATCCGCATGGACGAATATTCTTTCTCTCCTACAAATCTTGAATTAAAGGTTGGACAAGCTCAGCAAGTGACTATCTCTAACACCGGAAGAATCAGACACACGTACCAAGTGCCGGATCTTGACATTGACGTCACGCTGGCTGCTGGTAAAAGTGAAACCATTACGGTAACGCCAAAAACTGCAGGCACTTTTGAAGTTACCTGTACAGAGCCCGGCCACACAGGTCTTGGCATGGAGGGGACTGTTACCGTTAAGTAGGCACTTTGGTAGGCACGAACAATCGCAGACTGGCAATGCGTCGCGTGCCTCTGGCAGCACGCGATTAGTCGCTGGTGGGCGCGAGAGGATTTGAACCTCCACGGTTTATACAACCACTGGCTCCTGGGGCCAGCGCGTCTGCCGTTCCGCCACGCGCCCACGTTACGCTGCCGCAATGTAGGTGACACACTAAAAATGTATTGCTGGTGCGCGCACCAAGATTCGAACTTGGGAAACCTCCTCAATGTCAATGAGGCGCTCTAACCAGACTGAGCTATGCGCGCACGATTAATGCTTCAGTGAACTGTTTCCCAATATTAATGAGTTTTCGCTGGATTGCAACACTGCTTGCACGTACTGTGCACACTCCGTGATAATGGGTATATGTTTTCGAGTTTTTTGTTCTTGCATCAAATGCAACGTATTTGAATCTCTCTATAGGTATGCCGAGTTGCGCAGACCAATACTTTTTTTCACGAGGAGCGCTTTGATCGAAGCGTAAATGAAGTTCACAGTTTAATGTCGCTGCGGACACGTTGTAACAACGAGCAAGTACATTTACAAAAATCTTAAGCACTGCTGGATCTGAGTTACCTAAGGCCGTAGCATCGGATTTTTTGAAACCTTCCCCAAGATAAAGCATGGCCATTGCGAGCTCTAAAATAGAATTATCCTTCAAATCCACTTTGCTTAATGTCTCCCTTGCTTGATCCTTCGCTAGTTTAAGACGCGCCGCTTTTTGTCCACGGTGCCAGAGCTCCGCCTTTTTTCGAGCATTTTTCAGCGCTTTATACTTATTTTGAATCAGTCTATCCCTCTGTATTTTGGTTAGGGGGATATTTCTCAACCATAAACTAAGGGTTGATCTAGCGACCGGTACTTGTTTTTCGATCACTAGTATCGATTTGCCCTGCGCGCGCAGTTTTCTAGCGATCTCATATTCTTTCTTTAGATAGACCATACTATACAAAGTAGCATCAGTAGTTCACTTTTCAGAGTCGTGTAAGCATCGACCGGTGCGCGCACGGTTGAGAAAACTACGTTCGGCTCGCTATTTGTGTAAGAACCGCATATTAAATTCATAATCAAGAGCTGCGACGACAGCGCTGTATCTCTGGTGGGCCCGGTTGGAATCGAACCAACGACTAAGCGGTTATGAGCCGCCTGCTCTGACCGCTGAGCTACGGGCCCGAGTACGCACGCATGCTACACTTTTTTGCGACTAAACCAAAAAAATGCTGCGAACCCCCGAGATATTGCACCAAGACGACGAACTAATCGCCATCAATAAGCCCGCTGGCATTGCCGTGCACCAAACACCGACTAAAACGACACAAGACCTAACCGTCGTTGATTGGCTCGTAGAAAAATTTCCTGAAGTTCGTGGCGTGGGAGAGGACGCATTACGACCGGGCATCGTACATCGCCTTGACAAAGACACCTCCGGCGTAATGTTGATTGCCCGCACGCAGTCTGCTTTTGAAAAACTCAAGGCAGCATTTCAGGAGAGAACCGTTACCAAAAAATACATTGCACTCGTACATGGCGTACCACAATGGGACCAGCAAGAATCGATCCTGGCGATCCGTCGTGGCGAGAAAGGTACATTTGTCGCGCGACACCCAAATGACGTGGCCACGTTGCCTGAGGTTGAGCGCGCCGAGTACCGTGAATCCGCCACCAACTTTACAACCGTAAAAAAATTTGTCACGAGTGATATGACGCTGCTCGAGGCGCGCCCAAAAACCGGCCGAACACATCAAATCCGCGTCCACCTCAAGGCACTTGGATTTCCGATTGTGGGAGATGCACTCTACGGCGCTAAAAAAAATCTTGAGCGGGTTCGTGCCATGGGATTAACGCGGCAATTTTTACATGCAGCAGAGGTATTCTTTACACACCCCGCGAGTGGTATGCAGGTGACGTTTTCTGCACCGTTGTCTAAAGAATTAGCTCACTTTTTAGAAGCGCTCTCATGAGCAGCCGTGCGAGCGTGACCGAAAAGAAACCCTTGCTGATAGTCGTCTCCGGTCCTTCGGGAGCGGGCAAGTCAACGCTGGTCCACGCACTTGTTAAGCAAAAGAAATGGTTGAAATTTGTTCCCGGAGTCACAACACGTCCACCTGAACGACGCAAAGGCGGCGAACACCGCGAACACGTCTTTATGACGGAGCGTTCTTTTGCCAAGCTAAAAAAAGCCGGTGGCTTTTTAGAAAGCGATCGGTTTTTGCAGTTTCACTATGGAACATCTCGGTCTGCAGCCGAGCGCGTGCAGACTGCAAAAAAAATTCCTATCCTTGTGCTCGATGTACAAGGTCATGCCAAAATTAGGCGGCTTGGAAAATTTACGGTTCGTTCCGTGTTTGTGACGCCAGGCAATTATAAAGATTTGCGAACACGCCTGCTTAAACGTCATCCCGACATGAATCGTGCGCGCCTGCTACGCCGACTGAGCGAAGCACGTACCGCCCAAAAACATTCCAGAGAATATGACCGCGTGCTTCTAAACCGCGAGGGACACTTTAACGAGGCGCTAGAGCGGTTAATCACGTGGATTGACAGGCATAGACGCTTACGTTAATCTGGCGCGCACTATGGCAGCCACAAAAGTAAAAACCGCCGAAGAATTAATCGCTCTAATAGAGCAAAAGCAACACCGTTCTGATGTACCGGAGATTCGTCCAGGCATGACTGTTGTCGTGCACCAGCGGATCGTAGAAAAAGGTAAGATTCGTACCCAATTATTTGAGGGTATCGTTTTAAAATCGGTTCGTCGTGCAAAATTGGGCGCCACGATAACGGTACGAAAAATTGCCAGCGGTATTGGTGTTGAGCGAACAATTCTTTTGCACTCCCCACTGATCGAAAAAGTTGAGATTAAGAAAATCGCAAAGGTGCGTCGCTCCAAACTGTATTACATGCGCGAACTATCTGGCCGCGCTGCTGCCCAAAAAGAAGAAGTGGTAGTCAAGGCGCCAGCTGCCGCCAAGAAAAGTGCATAAATCCGTTTGGATAATTAGACAGGGCCGGAGTATTTAGAAAAAGTCGCGTACGTGGTAAAAAGTCTGGGTTATATCGCCCGGGTGGTGGAATGGTATACACAGCAGACTTAAGATCTGCCGAGCGCAAGCTCTTGTGGGTTCGAGTCCCGCCCCGGGCACCAAGTAACTTCCATGTTGATTGAATTATTGCTCGCGATATTTGTAGCAGTTTTGGCGGCTGTATTGTTGTTTATGATGGTACAGCTAGGCCTGTTAATTTTTTCCATGGCACGCGGAGCACCGTACGTAGCCACAGATCCAGAATTAGTCTTGCAGATGATCCAGCTTGCCAGAGTAGAACTAGGTGATCGTGCAGTTGATCTGGGCTCTGGAGATGGACGCATCGTGATTGCATTGGTTCGTGCAGGTGCCATGGCCGATGGCTTCGAAACAAATCCTTTCTTAGTTTGGCAGTCTAGGCGAAAAATAAAAAAAGCGGGCTTACAAGATCGCGCTACTATTAACTGGAAAAGTTTTTGGGGAGCAAACTTGTCAAAATACAGCGTCGTAACGGTCTATGGAATTTCGTACATTATGCCCAAGCTCGAGGAAAAATTACGACGTGAATTAACGTCTGGAGCGCGGGTGGTCTCGAAAGGCTTCAGATTTCCGACTTGGTCACTGGCCAAGCAAAAAGACAACGTATACCTTTATGAGCACTAACAAAAAACTATGCCCGAAGCTTTCTCCTTTTCACCATCAATATTCTACTGGCTCGTACCCTTGGGCATTTGGACTTTGATTTGGAAGGGCTTGGCTCTTTGGCGTGCCGCTCGGCGCCGCTCGCTGGCTTGGTTTCTTGCGCTCTTGCTAATTAATACCGCGGGCATATTAGAAATTGTTTATTTGCTCACGACAAAAAATCCCCATAAAAACGTTTCGGGTAAATCATAATTAGAAGAGTATTTTCTTTACCTGGAGGCGACGGGCGGAATTGAACCGCCGTACGCGCTTTTGCAGAGCGCTACCTAGCCACTCGGTCACGTCGCCGTTAGATCAACAAATAAAAAACTTTCGCGTCACAACCTTACGGTTTGTCACTGGAATCGTCAAAGGTTGCCGGCGCCTCAACAATCGCCAACCCGCTCCTTCGAATCTCACGCCCCGCACCATCGTACGCTATAGCTTCTAAGTAACGCGTCTCGCCGGGCTGCAAATTTGGCAGCTTAATTAAACCGATCGACTTGGACTCGACGACTTCTGTTCGCCTATCCTGGGATGGGCCATACACAATCTTGACCGATGCAATTTCTGGAAACCGTGTCAAAGAAACAGAAATCTCAGGGCCCTTAATCTTGAGGCCGATATTGAGGGGCTTTTCGACGATGCGTGTTGTCTCGGAGGTAAACGGCCGAATCACAGCCAAGTCGGCTGGATCTTCAGATCCCAACAGCCAAATCGCAATTCCAGCTGACCCGGCTTCTTTGGCGGTCTCTACCTTGCGCTTAACACTGGCGGCGTCCTGGTAATACACAATGCGCGGACCGTGCTCATCATCGTAGGTGATGTATGGTTCGGCCGACGCCAGATCAAACCCATCCTTAAACTCGTACTTTGATTTAATCATTTGCACGCCGTCCCACACGATTCCAACATCATCGTCGGTGGTCAGCGACCAGTCGTAGCCATAAAAAGGAATTCCCGTGAGAAGTTTTTCGGCCGGAACTTTACTACGCCAATAGCGCAACACTTCTTGCATCCATGGGAGCGGCGCCAAAGGTCCGGGGTCAGAGTTGGAGCGCGAGTAGTCGTAAGTCATTACTTTAAACCGATCAAAATCGTCACGCAGCGCGTCTAGATCTAGCGCACCCGGTCCATCCCAATTGTCGCCATCACTTTTCTTGGCTTGCCCCGTAAGCTCGATTAATTTTCCGGCGGCGTGCACTGCACCAGAAATATCTTTAAGAAATACCGTAAATTTGTCACGGTCGCCGGCGTGCACATTTTCGAAATCAAGATCGATTCCGTCATACCCATAACTTGTAATCTCCGTTACGACTGATTCGATAAACTGTTTTTGTTTTCCTGGGTCGCCGAGAAATGCGGTAACGCGGTCCCCGTCAAAATTATTGGTTATTGTTGGGATCACCCGCATGCTGCACTGGTGTCCGCGCGCGACCACTTCGGGAGCGCGCGCACCGCCCTTTGGCTCTAACGCGCCAGACGCAGAAAAGTTGTACCAAAATGGATTGACTTCGGTGAGCACGCCGCAGCCCCGTTCAAATGAGGCGCGAACATCTGGGTCCTCAAATCCTGGCGGTAACCACGCGGCCGCTTCAAAGGTTGTTTTTTCTGTTGTCGTTGTTTGGTGAAGACTCGAGGGAGTTACGGCAGTGGTCGCGGTAAAGCTGCTTAATTGTTCGCCCTGTTTGGCACGAACCCTAAAATAATATGTCGTGCCGGCACGCGTGTTACGCAAAGTAAAAAAAGGCACATCTACATCGACCGTTTTGTTGGCGTTGGACGAACTGTCGCGATACTCAACTTGGTAGTTGTCGGCTTGTGGTAAGCGAGTCCAGTTGAGTGAGACGGTGTTGGTGCCGGCGACGGTCCAAAGCTGTTCGGGCGTGGTAAGCGTTGCTGGCTCAGAATCGGCCGCGGCAACCTCATCCAAATTAAAAAAGTTGCCGCGGCCGATAAACGTGGCACTCGGTGCAAAGTACGGACGCGGTGGTGGCTGATCGGCCGGGCCGTTGCTATTTGGAAATACGGCTGCAAAAAGAATTAGGGCGGACAGCCCCACGCCAACGACCGTTGCTATTTTTTCCGATGTCAACTTCAAAAACACCCAGCTATCTTAGCAAGCCTCATGGTGGGTCGGGTGAGAATCGAACTCACAACCTTGGGCTTAAGAGGCCCCTGCTCTGCCGATTGAGCTACCGACCCGTTAAAGCGCCCCAGAGCTTACCGTAGGCATCGACCGAAAACAACCGACAGACTACGCCGTTCGGGACATCATCGTAGCAAAGGTTATACAGAATTTGACGGTGTAAGCCAGGAGTGTCAAAGTATTAGAAAAGATATGGCGCAACTTTCTTCCCGCCAGCGAACAATTTTTCTTCTCGTTATCGGCCTTCTCGTCCTTGTGGCATTGGGCGGTGGAACGTACGCCGTTGTTAATTATCGTGAGCAACAGGCACGCACGTCTTTAGTAACAACCGGAGCATTTAATCCAACATCACTTCCAGACATTATTACGTCGCCGCCTCCACCAACTCCAGCACCCGCCCCTACGCCCAGTGTTACGCCAACGCCCACTCCCACCCCAGTTCCAGCACCCACTCCAACTCCCACCGTCACAGCTCCTCCCCGCGTAACCACCCCAGTTGTCGCAGCCCCGCGGAGAACCAATCAAGTTGTGCAAGCTGCACCTACAGCAGTCGCCACAGGCACCGGTGACAATCTCACCGTCGCCAACGGTACATCTCTGCCCGGCGAATCACCAGAAGCGGGCATCGGCAGCGGCATTCTGGTCGCACTTGCCGCTATCGCGTCGCTTACCATTATGGCCGTCTTTGCCAAGCGACAATCGCTTTTGGATAAGGCCTAACAAGACGTCAAGCAAGACGCTTGAAAAAACCATCAAAGTGAGCTAATCTTCTACGCTTATGCGCGTAGCATTTATTCATAGCGGGTATTCGCAACGACTCCAGAGCGGCATTATTCGTGTCGAGACGGAGCTCGTTAAAGAATTGCGACGTCTCGGCCACTCCGCAGACATCATGCCGTGGGATGAGGACGAACAGGGTTCGCTCGTGGCGCAACAATATATGCGTATTGTTCGCCCCATGACCCTGATCTACAAACAGATCAAGGACTTTATTGTAAACGGCAACTATGACCTGGTGGTTTTTCAGGGCGTTGGGTATCCAGAGGCACGCGCGATCCCTTGGCTTAAACAGGAGACCAAGGCGCGGCTCATCATAAATCAACACGGTTGGACGTTACACACCCCCGCGGCACGTCTGCTCGTTGAGGGGTATATGCAAGCGGTCGGGCATATTCTTTTGCATGAGGCCGATGCGGTGCTCGCCAATAGTAACTACGTGGTGTCGCACCTGGCAGAATTTCTAGAGGCCGACAAGATCTCTCTCATCTATCCCGGCGTTGACATGACGCGGTTTTCGCCACCCGATGATTGTGCCAAGACTATCGCCGCAGTTAGAAAAAAATGGAACCTTCGCCACCAGCACATTCTCCTTGGTAACGGAAAACTTTCTTCGCTTAAAAATTACGCGACGGTCTTGCGCGCGTTGCCGGCACTCCCCGATGCAGAATTTTTACTGGTTGGCAGCGGGAGTACTACAAAACAAGAGTATTATCGTCAGTTAGCAAGCGAACTTGGTGTCTCCGATAGGGTTCATTTTTTGGGCACTCTTCCCAATGAACAATTACCTGAGCTATACGGCGCCGCCGACGTTTTTGTACACCCGTCAAAAACGGAGGCGCTTGGAATTGTGCTGATCGAGTCTCTCGCCTGCCAGACACCAGTGGTTGTGGCTGACGTCGGTGGCGTTAGAGACGTGGTGGTTGACGGATTTAACGGATTACTTTTTAGCGATCCAAAAGATCATGATGCCCTCGCAAGTCGCGTGCGAGAACTCTTAGCCAATCCCACACGTCGCGCAGAACTTGGCCGCAATGGTAGGGCACTTGTCACCGCTAAATTCAATTGGGAAAAAATATTGCCGCAATATATTGCAGCCTTTGAAAAAACCTTGGCGCTGTCGCGCGCGCCCGCGGAAACCAACGCGGGTGTTTTTGGCGCGTTTGCGTAAGTAAGGCGTACCTAAGGCTTGCTCAAAGTCGCTTGGGTCTGCGGTAACGTCGTCAAGCGATACCCAACTCCATGCACCGTATGAATCACCCGCCCGCTTTTTACAAACGGATCTTCTATTTTGCGTCGTAAAAAGCGCACATGCACTTCCACTGAGTTACTAAAGGGATCCGCCGCACTATCCCAAACGTGCTCTAAAATATTTGTTCGGGTCACAATCTCGTCAGCGTGCCGCATCAGATATTCTAGTAACATATATTCCTTGCGGGTGAGCGTGATTGTGACGCCGGCGCGTTCGACCTTATGGTGTTTGCTGTCCAGCAAAATATCGCCCACCTGCAGCTGGTCGCCTTGCCAAGATTTTTCCCGTCGCAATAACGCCCGGACACGCGCCAACAATTCTTCAATGGGAAATGGTTTACATAAATAATCGTCAGCACCGCTGTCGAGTGCTCGCACCATTGTATCTAAATCGTCAACCACGGTGAGCATCAAGACTGGTGTATCGATTTGCTTGGCCCGGAGTTCTGCGACAAGACTGATTCCGTCTTTGAGTGGCAGCATGTAGTCACACAAAATCAGATCGTACGGATTTACTGCAGCTTGATAGACACCCATCCGCCCATCATCAACGTAGTCCACAACGTACCGCGCGCGTTCCAAGCCCTGTTCGATGAACTTGGCGATTTCTGGTTCGTCCTCAATCAGTAAGATGCGCATGCCTACAGAATAGACGGCAAAGCTTAACTAAACATTAAAGAAAAACCAAAAAAGCGATAAAGTCTGTTAACGAACTGTGGATAAGAGGCCAAATGGCGCTGCCCAGTGCTAAGCTAAGGCAATGTTAGTACGGGCGTATCGTCGGCTGCGGAGCCGCTTAGACCATCTTAAAACTGAGCGCATGCTCGGGCGCGTGTCGCCACTGTGGTACGTCTTGCAGTTGGTCGTGCTGCGTATTTTAATGCAGCTCGCGGTCACACCGCACTTTATGTTGCTTGGGCCGTTTAAAACATTTACCACTTTTGCGCGAACAGACGAGCACGGCAGTTGGATCGATTCGTATAACGATTTTATTGTCTCGAACCGAATCACGCTCTCAGGTATCATCTCCCTGGTGCTGATTGCGATCTTTGCAATCATCGTATTTATTTATCTGCCGGTGTTCTATATCTAACTCGGTTGTAATCCAGATGACACAAAAAACACTGCTCGTACAATTTGCTTGGTTCATTTTGTGTTTTGGTTTTGTACTGACGGGATTTATTGCGCAAGAGGGCGCGTGGTTTAGAGCAGCGATTATTGTCGGAAGCGTACCCTTGCTCGTTGAGACCTGGCGCGCAATAAAAAAACGACGCTCGAGTTTTGCGATCAGCGTGCTCGTGATTGCAGCGATCTCTATGTGGGCCTACCGTCCGGCCACTGGTGCCGCTGCGGTATTACTCGCAACGCTCGCGGTAGTGCTACTAGAAATACTGCGCACTCAAACCAGTTTCTTTATGGCGCGGCTTGGTTTTTCTAAGGTTCCACTGGTGCGAGTAGTGCGCTTGGATCATGAGCAGACCATACCGTATGCCGCAGTAAAAAAAGGCGATCGCGTCGTCGTGCAAGCGGGTGAAACCCTGCCCGTGGACGGCCGATTATTGTCAAAAAATGGAAAAGTTCGTACCAATTTTGGAGCGCGCACTATTATTGACGTTGCCAAAGGCGAACCATTGACGGCCGGTGATCGTGCGGCGAGCGCGATGACCATCGAAGCAACACATGTCGGTACCGCAACCACTGCCGTTGCAGTGGCAGAGATTTTTAGACGCGTATTGGCGGAGACGCCGCCGCTCGTAAAACGGTTCGATTTTATTTTTTTAATCGGCCAGGGCCTGTGGACCGTGGGCGCCGTAGCAGCCACATTTATTATTGTACGACGCGGTCAAGTTGTTGACCTTGCGATTGCCAACCTCCTCTGGCTTGGTCCGCTTGCGGCGCGATTGATTACGGTTGGTACATTACGGTCCGCGAGTCGGGCTGGAATTTTATTTAAGCAATGGATTCGCCTGCCAAACGTGAAAAGTCTAACCTACGCGGTCCTCGACAAAACTGGAACCGTGACCGCTGGCATCCCAGAACTATTACACGTAGCCGCGGTACAGCCGCTCAGTGAAGTCGATGTCACTCGCCTCGCCGCAAGTCTAGAACATGACAGCGACCACCCGATTGCACGCACGCTCAAACGTGCCGCAGAAAAAAACGCGGTCCCGGTGCCACACGCGACGGATCTCAAGAGCGTTGTGGGAGAAGGCGTGGTCGGCAAAGTGGAGGATGAACTGTTTGTCCTCGGTCGACACACACTTTTGGAATCTGTTGGGGTTGAGGTGCCTTCGTACATGCTAACGCAGGCGCACACGCTCGCCGAAAAAGGCGCCACCGTAATTTTTTTGGCGAGTAAAAAAAGTGTACTGGCGATGTTTGCTCTTCGTGATGTCGCAAGAACCTCGGCTGCGGGCCTCGTTGCTTACTTACAGTCGCGAAAATTAACCCCACAATTAATCTCGGGCGACGAGTTACCAACGGTCAGCGCGGTGGCACAAAGTGTTGGCATCGCAGAGGATCAAATCTTTGCACACCTGGGCCCCAGTCAAAAAGCAGCGCATGTCAAAAAAATAAGCGAAAACGGCAGTCTCGTATTGGCAGAACCAGCCAGTGACCAAAAAGCGTTGGCCGCTGCAACGCTGGGCATCGGTTTTATGGGCCACGGCCCGACAGTGGGTGAGGGTCACACACACATCGTCATCCAATATCCGGATCTGTTACTCGTGACGCGGGCGTTACAGTTGCTCGGTCGTTTACAAAAAAGTTGGCTTGTTCCCCAAGTGGTAGGCGTTGCGGCGTCGCTCGGCTGGCTTGGGTACGTTTTCTTGCTCAAGTACTAGAACAAACTAGACCTAGAATTTACGAACAGCTGCAAGAGCTGGGCCCAGATTTTGTTTATGCGTCAAGGTCGGCGCAAACAAATCGCCGTATTTTTTTAGTCGCTCAAAAATAGTTTGATAATTAAAATCGCTAATCTCAAATCCTTTTTTGACTTCGCGCCAGGAGAGGGGCGTTGCTACGGCGGCACCTGGTCTTGCCCGCAGGCTGTACACGCACGCCAGTGTTTTTCCTTTTATATTTTGTAAGTAGTCGATGTAGACGCCATGTCGCTTGGCCTTTCTAAATTCGAGCGTGGTTTGTTTAGGCGCCAACTGGTGCACGATCTCCGTAACTTTTTTGGCAAATAATTTGGTTTGTTCGTACGTAAATTTTGGAGCGATGGGTACGTAAATATGGATGCCGCGCGAGCCGCTCGATTTGGCGTAACCGGTTAAGCCGAGATGCTCGAGGACATCTTCGATGAGTAATGCGACGGCACGAACATTACCGAGGTCGTCTTCTGGCGTTGGGTCGAGATCAAAGACGACATAGTCTGGATGGTTGAGCGATCCGTGCCGAGAATACCAGGGATGGATTTCCAGATCGGCCAGGTTGGTGAGCCAGATGAGTGTTTGGACATTGTTGACCATGACGTAGCGGGTCGGCCCGTGGCTGTGTATCACGCTGGTTGTTTGGACAAAGCGCGGACGGGGACTGGGAGCTTCTTTTTGGTAGAAAAACCATTCGCTCGCGCCCTCGGGATAGCGCTTGAGCGAGAGCGGCCGGTCTTTTAGGTGCGGTAGCAGTACTGGCGCCAGGCGGTTGTAGTAGTTGATCACGTCACGTTTTTTGATGTTCGGCCGGCGCCAAAAAGGTTTATCGAGGTTGGTTAACTTGAGCGTGGCGCCGGCCATCGTAATTTCTTGATTTTTGTCGGTGGTGAGCGGTAAGGACGGGTTTAGTTTTGCTGTGGCAGTTACCGACTTGTCGCCAGACTTGGCGGTTTGCGGACGCGTGCTGGTGGTGCGAGCGGGCCGGGTGCGTACGGCGGAAGAAAGCTCCAACGCCGGTCGAGGTTTTTCTCGCATGATCTCGCGCGCGGGTTTATCACTGCGTAAACCAACAAAAACCGGTTGGCGTAGGCCACCTCCTGGCGTCCACTCGGCAAATTTTACTTGTGCTACCAGGCGAGGCTCCACAAAGTTTGCAAATTGTTCGAGCGGAAATTTTTTTGCGAACGGGGAGGTGGAGCGATGAAGTTTTCGGAGCGCCGCCAGAAGCGGGACGAGATTTTTTTCTGCAAAGCCGCTCCCGACCCTTCCGACTGGCACTAATTTGTCATCTTGGTACACACCAATTAGTAAACTACCAATCGTTTTTTCTCGAGTGCCCTGACCGGCGAGCCAACCACCCACCACAAATTCTTGTTCGAGGCGGTGTTTGATTTTGTACCAGGTATGCGTGCGCTGGCCGGGTTCGTACCGACTGTTGCGCTCTTTGGCAACAATGCCTTCAAGTCCTTGCACACCAGCAACCTCATAATATTTTTCTCCCGCCGCTTCTATATGATCGGTGTAGCGAACAAACTCATGTGGCACCAAGAGTGCGCGCAATAACTCCTTACGTGTTTGCAGCGGAACATTAAGCAAGCTGTATCCGTCCACGTACAAAAGGTCGAACACTACATAAAAAAGATTTTCCTGTCGGCCCGCTCTGAGATCAACAAAATGGCTGACACCTTTTTTATCGATGCTGACAATCTCACCGTCGAGCACGGCACTTTTTGCCGCGATGGCACTCGCAATGTTTTTAAGTTCTGGAAACGTGCGCAGGAGATCCAATTGATTGCGACTGCGCAGCTGCATTTTATTATCGCGCTGGTTTTTATTTCTGTGGATATACGCGATGCCTCTAAAACCGTCCCACTTGGGTTCAAAAATCCATTCGGGATCGTTAAAGGGTTGGGTGATGAGTGTTGGCTTTTGGACCGCGAGTTTGTCAGGCATTTTGGCACGAACAACTCCCGGAATATTCTTGAGCGCTACTGCGGCAGCGTGCGCGCCTTTTTCTATTTCCTCGAGGGAGCGACCGGTGATGACAGAGTTTGGTTCGCGCTTGAGAATTGATGCCTTGGAGTTGGCGTACTGGTCGCGCTTTTTTAGCAGCAACCAAGATCTGGCGCCGGCACGGGGCAAGCGCACGAGCGCGTATTCACCGTGAAGTTTTTGGCCATGCAAAATAAAACTTAAATGATCGGTCGCACGGTTGACCCAGTCAAAAGTGCCATGATCCCAGACCATCACCGTGCCGGCGCCGTACCCCTCTGGGATGATGCCTTCAAAGTGCCGGTACTCAAGCGGATGATCTTCGGTGGCCGCGGCGAGGTGGCGTTCCGTGGGATTTTCGCTCGGGCCTTTTGGGACGGCCCAACTGAGCATTACTCCACCATGTTCCAGTCGGAGATCGTAATGAAGCGCAGTTGCGTCGTGCTTTTGTATGACAAAGCGGCGCTGGTTGGCGCTCGGATGTACAAGGCCACGAGGTTCTGGGGTTTTAGCGAACTTTCTCTTGGCCTGATAAACCTTTAATGACATTTGGGGAAGTGAGGCGGTGCGCGAAAGTGCTTGAGTGTTGCGAGGCGTGAGTGCTATGCGAGGAGAGCCAAAATTCCGGCCGCCGCGAGCGGTGCCAGAATATATCGATCAACCGGTATGGGGAGGACTGAGGCAATCAAACCGGCAAGCGCAGCAAAGATGGTCGCTCGCGCCGGCAGGCCGGTCAGCACCAAGACTAGCGGCAAGAGAATAATCACTGCTACGACGAGGCTGAGCAATAATCCACGCGTAACATCGCGCCACAATTTTTCGCGCCCAAAGGGCAGTTGTTCGGCCAAAGCGCGCGCAACAGAAATACCAACGATGCCAAACAACACGACAGCTGCTAACGAAGGCGCATCAATAAAATCGACGAGCAGTGCGATGACCGATACAGCGCCAGACACCGCGAGCGGGCGATTGAGTTCGCGCTCGCCAAGTAAACCGGGAATACGAATCAATCGGCGATTAAATGCGGGTCTCCAGAGGCGGAGCAGTTCGACAAAAAGGAAGGCAATAAAAAGTCCGTAAGCCACCCAAGCCGACAATGTAAATTTTCCGAATAGACCAAAACCGACCGGTATCAACGTGAGCAGTGGCAACAGCAACCCAATATTTTTTTGGAGATTTAGAATAAGTAAAAACGCGACAATGCCGATGGTCATAGCAATCAAACTTGCGCGACCGGGAACTCCGACGCCAATTGCGATTAGGCCGCCGAGGAGTGCGGCCCAAAGCTCAGAGGTTCGCAGCCGGCGATCAAACCATGCACCAATCGGAAAGCGGTCTCCAAAAAGAACCGCTACGAGTGAGAGTGATATGACCGATTGTTCGACGATGGTCAACTGCAAAGTCCAGCCAGCCACATAATTTGGAGCGACCACCGCTTGCACAATCCAACACGCGGCAAAGCCCTTAGCAAAACCGAGCAAATTTCTCCAGCGCCGGTGAGGCCCGATTTGTCCGCTTTGGCCAAGCCGACCAAGTTGAATAGACCCAAACAAAAAAGCAATAACTATAAGGGCGGCGTACTGGTACCAAGGGAGCATATCGTTAGCGTAGCAATTATTGGGTCGAACAAGCTAGAATTGCCATTGTGGATCAACTTCCGAAAAAAAAACAGGTTCGCTGGCTTCGGGCCGTCTTGGCGCTCGAGATTGTGGGAGTTGTCTACATTGCCACTTTTTTTGCGCTCAATCTACCGGCATATGTTAAGAAGGCTCATTTTGCCGTGCGTGGGCAGGATTTGAGTGCAGCGCTTGATGGGAGCTATGTTCCGTTAGACGCGTTGCCGGTTTTACCCGAAGAGCCCGCACGCGCGTTTGGTGTTCCTCCCGAGTATCCAGAAATTGAGGTAGAACTGACTGCCCCTGCCTCGTCCGGCATATCGACGACAAACGCAGCGACAATCCAGGAACCACCAGATACTGCTCCACCAATTTCCCCAATCAATCCCAACCAATTTGTGGCCAATACCGTTACGATCCCGCGTATTGGTGTTCGCGCACCACTTGTTGAAATTTCGCGTAATACTGAGCGCGAGCAGCAGCGCGGCCTTTCTATCGGTGTGATTCATTTGGCGGAGACGCCGCGGGCAGGGCAACCCGGCAACGCTTTTTTTGCTGGGCACAGTTCGGACTTTTTATTTAAGACGGGCAATTACAAAACAGTCTTTGCGTTATTACCAGAGATAAAAAAAGGTGATTATTTTATTTTGTCGGACAAAGACCACGCCTATTACTACACGATTGTGGAGACCATTATCACGGGCCCATACGACACATCGGTACTCAAGCGTGGTGGTCCGGCGGAGGCCTTTGCCAGCTTGCAAACGAGTTATCCCGTGGGAACCGCGCAAAAGCGTTTTGTGGCCGTGGGTAAATTGTCACGAACAGTTGCCAGCAAGTAAGAACCGTGGGATAGTTTGTCTACTTCCCCATGAATCTAAGCGCTTTTAATTGGCGACGCGCAAATCGACTGCCACGACACATGTTGTTGTTGGCGCTAGCGGCTTTTGTGATAGCTGCCTCTTTTGGTTTTAGGGCACCGATGGCATCGGCGACCTTTGGCTCGATCGAAATTACAGATAGCACCGGTGCCGCCGCAACGACTTTTTCCGCCGGTTCCGGAATGTATGCAACCGTCACTGACCCCAACCGCAATACAAACCCAGGCACCGCCGAACAAATTACAGCGACAATATCAGCGACGAGTGCAGCCGACCTCGAGACGTTTACAAGTGGAACCATTCTTAAAGAGACCGGCAACAGCACAGGAATTTTTCGTAACACAACAGCGCTCCCAACCGCTGCCAAGTCAGGAAGCGTCGCGCAAAATGATGGCACGCTAGAGATCGATACGTCCGATACGTTAACTGCTACGTATACGGATGCAACAAACGAGACTGCAACTTTTGATTATTCGGATGCCCCACTGCCTCACATTTTCCGTGCAGCGGGCCACATTGATGATGGTGATGGCGCTGACGCTGCGGGTGCCGCCAGTTGTAGCGATCCGGCCGTATATGCTGGTGTAGAGGGTACAGCCGATTTCAATCTTGCGACAAATGGAGCATATATTTCTACCGATCGGGCAAAATGGGACGTGACTGCAGTCGCGGGAACGGCCTCTAATATCGCCAGCAACAATGACATATATGAGGTTACTAAGAAAATTACCGCTACAGGCAGCCCCGCCTGTCATGGTTGGAATATCCATGAGTTTGAAGTAAAAATTTCACCATTTACTGGACAGACTACTACCAGCTTAACGATGGATTGGAAGGGCATTGTATCCAGAGCTCCAGACGGAGGTGAACCGCAATCTAGCAATGATGCATTTATGGTTCTTTTAAATCGCAGCACTAATGCTTGGGAAATCAAAGACACAGAGGCCAACGATGATGCCTCCGAACCGCCTGCGCCCACAGCACTGGACGAAGTTGCTCTCACGGCCACGGTTAATACAGGACTTAGTAGCTATATTGACACTTCTGGTTTTGTTAGATTTTTAGTAGTCGAATATGGCGTAGCTGCAGGCAGTCCTGGCGGTGGCTTGTACACTGATTACGTCTCGCTCACAGCGGTCGGTCCAGACACCGACACCGACATTATCGCGCTAGCTGGCGGCTCAATTTTTGGCACCGTATGGAACGACAAGGATCGCGACGGCATTTTTGACACAAGCGAACCAGGAATCGCAAACGTCTCAATCACTCTGCTTGATGGCGATACCGGTGCGACAATCGTCACGGATAAGACAGATGCCAATGGTGATTACGGCTTTATTGGTTTTCCTGCAGACAAATATAGTGTGCGCGAGACTGATCCAACCGGGTTTATTTCAACAACTCCCAATACCCGGGGTCCCATCACCCTGGCAGCTGGCCAAGTTCTAACGGAACAAAACTTTGGTGATGTGCAGCAGCTGTCGACGACTGGTTTACAGCAGCGCTATGTGTTGGGTTCGTTCCTATTAGTTTTGGCAATCGGGTTTATTGGCTGGGCCAGCATGCCGCGATTGCGAGAACGCCGGTCCCGTGTTCCAATTAAAAATATTCTTAAATAAGTTCTTTACTTAAATAACTTCCTAAAACTTCTATGTATAAATCTCAAATTTATCAGCCAGGGACTATTCCTAGCACTGTGAATCCAGGTCTAAATACGGTATCTCCTGCACAATTGCCATATAGCGGAACTACCACAAACGGCGTAACGGCGACAGTTACGGTCAGCGAGACGCCTTTTTTTGAGCGCATTGGCAATGCCTTTCAGACAGTCATTGACGGTTTTTTGAATTATCTGCCAGAGATTTTAGCGGCGTTACTTGTCTTGGTTATTGGCTGGATGATCGCGGTATTGCTGGGCAAACTAGTTCGTAAACTATTGGCGTTGACCAAGATTGACAAGGCTCTCGACAAATTGGGCCTTAAGAAAATTCGCGAAGATACCGGCCTCGAACTTTCAGCGGCTCGTTTTGTGGGAGATTTAGTTAAGTGGTTTTTGATTATCGTTGCAGTTCTCGCGGCCGCGGATATCTTGCGGCTTACAGAGATTTCGGTATTTCTACGAAGCATCTTGCTGTACTTCCCCAATGTAGTAGTGGCGGTTGTGATTGTAATCATTGGTGTGCTGGTGGCTAATTTTGTTCACAAGTTGGTGCTTGGTGCGGGACGAACAGCAAAACTACCGAGCATTGCGCTGATTGCTGCCTTTGCACGCTACTCAATAATAGTTTTTGCAATCTTGGCCGCACTAGTCCAGTTGCAAGTTGCTTCCACGCTGATACAGATTTTGTTTACCGGCATCGTTGCCATGATAGCGATTGCAGGCGGTTTAGCATTTGGAATGGGCGGTCGTGGGTATGCAGAACACTTGATTGGCCGAGTACGTGAGACTGCAGAGTCTGACGGTAAGAAGTCCAAAAAAGAGCCGATGATGGGTGAGTAGTCACGAATCATTCTCCGTGAGAAACAAAAAAACCCGGCATGTCCGGGTTTTTTTGATGGGGTGTCCGGTGGGGCTTGAACCCACGACATCCAGGTCCACAACCTGGCGCTCTACCAACTGAGCTACGGACACCACGACCACTCCTTATTTGAGTTCGCCCTGAGAAATTCTCACATCTAGAAAAATTTCGCAATACGCGCTTCGCCGATCTCAAAGAAAAATGCCGTCCAAGATTTGAGGACGGCATACGAAAGTTAGTTGGGTCGGAGGCAATCGGCTGTGGCGAATTTTTTACCCGCCGTGCTGGCATGTGCAGCTCGTGCAATTACGACGTTCACAGGCAACGGGGTGGGGACGGCATCGTCTAGCACAGCCGTGAGTCCGAGCTCTTCTAACCGGCTTTTGAGTGCGGCAAATTTGTAATGCGCAGATTGTTCCGCCTGGAGAAGTTGGGCCATTCCATCCCAAAAATCTATGGCATGCTTGGCGTGTCGGCAGTGATGCAAAAAACGCAGTGCATCAGCAACCAGCATGGGCGGCAGGAGTTTTTGCCGGGGATCAACCAGCCACACCCTGGTATCTCTCGAGGTGCGACCGTTCCAGTAGTACCTGATACGCCATCCACGCAGTTGTCCGTGTGCCGAAATCGTTGCACGCCGATACAAACCAGTGACCGGGACGGTGATAGCAATCTCGTAGGTTTTTCGCGTCAGAGTACGGACTTGTTCGCAGCTAATGACGCGATTGCGCGAGAGCGTAAAACAAGAGCGCTGCCCGACGACGTGACTGATCACCAACTCTTTGAGACCCGTCCAATAGTTTTGCAGTCTTTGACGCAGCCGTATGAGTGGTTGCATTTAACCTCCCTGATGTATCTGTAACGAACACGCTCAAAAAGAGCTACGCAAGTTAGCACGTCGCGGCAACTAAATCAAGCCTCAGCGTTGGATGCGCGACAAGATTTCATCGGCGCGACCTGGATCTTTTACGCTCGCAGCGTACTCTCGCACAACGTCCTCATCTTTTTTGTACAAATCGGGCATGGAATAATCTTGTTTGGACTCGCGAACATGCGCGACATATTCGGGGCCAAGTTGTTTGATTTCGTCTTCGAGAGCGTAGGTATGTACTTCATATTCCACGCCGGTTTGGCTTTGGCGCTTTTCTGGCTTTACGGGAAGTCGAATGAGGCGCTTGTATTTATCAATACCATATTCTCCATATGTGCCGGTTCGATTTTGTAAGAGCTTGGGGTCTTTGCCGATAACGCGCATGGCAATGGGCTGTTCGGCGACATCACCGGCCGAACTACTAAAGTACCGCTCAAGTGGGTTGACCGCTTGCAATGAAAAATCTCTGCTGGTGTCCAGGACGGGGGCACCAACATCAAAACGTTTTTTACCCGTGGCATGATACAGAATTTTTGCCTCGTCACCTTCGAGCAGTTTGCCAACAACTTGATGGGCGATGGTCTCTCTTTCTTGCGGCGTGACCTCTTCGGGTTTCAAAAAACGTAGTCCATCCTCCAAAGTACCCCAGCCGCCATAGCGTTTTATAAACTCCGCCTCAGCGGCGGCGAGCTCAGTGTTTTTTTGTTGCTCAAGCGCTGCTAAATCTTTTTCAAACGCCTGGGTCTCTGGTAGCGCCGCCGCATCTTTTTTGTTTAGACCCAGTTTAGTAAGTTGTTCGCTCGCAATATCTCGAGCGATCGTGGTGAGTTGATCGACTGTCGACTTAACATTGTTCCACCGTCGCGCGATCTCGGCACGAACCTTACTCTCTGGCGCTTCGGCTGTTGACTCAACTTTTTCTGCCAACACGGCTTCACTCTCACGTGCGTCGTATTTTGCTTCTTGTGGTTGGGGTTTTGGTTGTTCGGGCATTAGTCAAAAGCTTTATCAACTTGGTCACGAACATCTCCAGCTTTTCGAGTCTCCAACGCGCCGACGTATTTGCCCACGATCTCACGCTGACGCAACTGTAGACGACGTCGCAGCACATCCAGGGCTCGTAAAAATTCGGTAAAGTCTTGCGATGACGGCATATTAATTTGCGACGAATATTTGCATGCAGATAGTCTAGCAAAGACTTTCCCGAGTAAAAGAAAACGCCATGGGTTCATGGCGTTGTGAGTATTTAGGTAGGGGTGCTGATCGCATCTTCATCGTCTTCCGTTTCGGTTGCAGGCATGCGTCGTGGGACGCGTTTACCGTGGCAGAGTTCGCCGCGATCACCGTGGATCGTCCGCTTGCCGATTTCTATACCAAAGGTTTTGCGGTACACGGCCATCGCGGGGGCGTTAAACTCGTAGCCCCAGACATGAAACCCGATGTGATCCTCGATCATGGTGTTTTTCTGTTGGATCCAGATCTGCATTTCTTTGAGCGTGTACTCGGTTAAGAGCGTTGCGAGACCATGACCCTTCAACTCCGGCTCGATGGCGAGTTGCTCAAGTTCGATGGCGGGGTTGGGTCGCAAGAAGCCACCCTGGATCTCGTAAAAAATGTATCCAGCAAACTTGTCGCCGACATGGCACACAAAGTATTGCCCTCTCGGGTACGAACGGAACAAACAAGCGACCCATTCCGCCGCGACAGCCGGGTTACCACGATGTCCCAGAAAAACCCTTGCATTGAGGTCGGCCATGAGCGGTATATCTGCTTCCACGGCGCGCCGAATGGTTGGCCCTGTCATCAAGCGAGATCCTCCTTAAATTGTAGTTCGTACAGACAGTGGATTACCGAATGCTCAAACTCGCTGGCTTCTTGATCGTAGGGACTATCACCGCGTTGCAACAACACCGTAAAGATTTTTTCGCCTTGCGGGTCGAGGCGACGACAGCCGTCAAGTTCTTTGGCACGGTCCTCGACGAACAGGATCGGTTCACCATATTTCTCCAAGAGCTGTTCAATCACACTATGTTTTGTGAACGAATCACGTGTGACATGGCACGCGTGATGGCGAATGCCGATACTCTCGACCTTGCTGAGCTGGTAAGCACGGTTTCCACGTGTGACGATCGCCAGGGGAATACCAAGCGTTGCAAAGCGGGCCAAAGCTGGTCGAACATCGGGATACACAACGAGTGCACGCTCAAGCCAGGCCAAGAAATCTGGTTCGATTTCCTCGGTCCTAAACCATTCGCCGCACTGACGCCGTATTAATTGCTGAAAGACTGCCAGAGAAAAGCCCTCCTCCTCAGCCAATTGCCAGGCTTGGTGCACGAGATCACGACGCACGCCGCGTCGCACAAAAATGTCGAGCAGGCCGTCAAAGCCGCCCGCAAAGAATGTCAGCGTAAAGTCAAAGTCGAGCGCAATGCAGCGCGGTTTGGGTAGGGACAGCATGACCACCTCCTCATATTTTTGTTAACGAACGAAAGAAACAGACTCCCATACCGTATGTGCATTGGCAATAAACAAAAAACTACAAATCAAAGACGTTACCAAAAAGAAAACCCTCGAAATAAGTCCGAGGGTTTTGGCTGCTGTGCCGCACAACTGTGCGACTTATCGCTGTGACAGTGCACGATGTAGCTGCTGCACATTTTTCTGAAATGACATGAGCGAAACAAGCGTGCGGTCCACCACAAAGGTTGTCACGATGCCCTCGAGCGATGGCATGTCCATGACATCCTGAGCGGTCAATGGTGCCGAGGCGAGTAGTGGAAACGCGAGAACCGTTTCTCGTGCGGTACGCAAATCGCAGTTGCCTGGAATTGCGAGTTCCGTCGTACCCGCAAGAACAACACCATCCGACATGGCCTTGGCGCGTGCGGCTGACATCGCGATTGGTGTTTCTTCGGCGGTGACCGTAGAAAAACCAACCAGCACAATCAGCTCAGGGTTTTTTTCTCGGAGATCCAAGTAGTGGTGACGCATCGAGCCGGCAGGATTGTTTGAATCGAACCCATCCAGGTACAAGAACTGGCACCCGGCCAAGCGCGCAGCAGCAAAACCATGTTCAAAATACTTTGCCGGTACGCTGATGCCGATGGGTCGCTCAATTGCGCCGCGAGCCAGGAGGGAACTTGCAACCAATGCCAGTGTGGCCTGCCAATCCGACAAGGCGGTTTTTTTGCGGGGTTCGCGCATGCTCACACAGAAAGCATCCGCCCAAGGTGTGAGTACCTCACAGACGGCGTTGGCCGCTTGCATAAAGTACCTTGTTCCATCGGCCTTGGTATTTACGTTTACAATCAGCGCCCTGCCTTTAGGAAAAAGTTTACGAAAAGGACTGTGCTGATTGGATGTTCCCGGTCTATAGAAAGTATTCTTAAACATGACACCTCCGGATCTTTGTCAGCGATCGATGTTGGTAAAGAGCTATTGGTAAAAAACATTCCCACTTCTGTGGGATCGCCTACCGTAGCGCAATCAGGGATCAGATTCAAATCCAATTTGGCGCGAACGAGGAATTTCTTCAGGGTCCATCAGTGCGCGTATGGCACTGAATATCTCAATAAATTGGGCGTCGTATCTTTTTTCCATCGACTCAATTTTACGCGCTAAGGCCTTGTTGGTTGCCAATAATTCACGCAATTTCACAAAGGCGCGGATGATTGCAATGTTGACGTCGATAGCACGATCGCTATTGAGCACTGTAGAGAGCATCGCGACACCTTGTTCCGTAAATACCAGGGGTAATTTTCGGCGACCACCGTGTCTGGAACTTGATGTCGCAATTTGCGACATCAAGATTTTAGCTTCCTGAGGCCTTAACTCGAACATAAAATCTTTAGGAAAGCGCCTAATGTTACGACGCACTTGCTCATTAAGCCTTCTCGTAGATACGCCATACAGCTCTGCCAAATCACCATCTAGCATTACCTTTTGGCCACGAAAAAGGTAAATACGATCGATAATGACTTCATTGGGCACTATAATCGGCGCGGTTTCATTACGGGCATCAGCAGTTTTCATGGCCTTAGTGTGCAGAATCAGTTATTAAAAAAAGATTAAATTGGGTTGTGACTTTTGAACAGTCTAATGAGAAGTACCCAAGATGACATGTTTTTGCGAAAGAGTAGTAAAATGGCTTCACCGGGCTACAATTGGCATTCTTTGATATCGCAAATTGCGATATCAAGATTATCTCGGCCTCATAGAGGACCAAAGAAAAAAGCGCCGTACCATTTGGTCGTGCGCTTGTAGAACTGTCAGGCTGGTTGAGGATTGATGCCCCGTCAGGACGAAAGCAGCTCGAGCATTTCCTTCAAAAACTTTGGGAAATATTGCTTGGCCGTTTTGAGAGAAACAGTAAAAAGGAACTTACCGAGGTACATGTCTGACCAGCAGTACCACCCGGTGATCGGATGTATCGTGGCGTGCAACACATGCACATCGACGCGCATGTTTGGCGGCACCGTGCTGACTGCGAGTTTTTGTACTTTGGGAACCCGGCGAAAAATCTCCTTGCTAATTGAGGCAAAGAAACTGCCATCGGGGTTTGCCACCGCGTAGATTTTTTCTGGATGCATCAGGGTTCGTCCGTTTTCGTGACATACCAGTGACATGACGCCTCCTTTCTGTAAACGAACTATCGCCACCATAGGTCGGAGCGCTTCTGCTATCAATGCTGGTGACTAAGCCTGATTATCCGTGTTGAAGCTCTGGTAAAACTTGGTGACTGACTTACAATTTGGGGTTTTCAGATTCTAACCAAGCGCTCTGATCAGCCCCTCTTTCGCGATCGTCAAAAGGTGAGCGTTGCTGGATAGGATTCGTTGTAGCCTGGCTTGTCGTAATCGACTTTCCAGCCGGCTGACTCGTATATCTTTTCCACGTCGAGCCAGTGCTTGTCGAAGATCTCAGCCCTGTTCAACCTCTCTTTGACCAGCAGCGCTACCACATCCTCCTGCTTAATCGTGGCGTTGCCGTTATTGAAGTGCATTATGATCAGTGTGTTGAAGCAGTCGAATACGACCTTCGGGATGTTTACCTTCTTTTCTCCCACGACTTCATTGGGTCTGATTGGACGTCCTTTTGCTGCCATTGACGCTCCCTTCTTTCACCGTTCCTTCTGACAAAAAAATCGCTCGTTGTTTGTCTCGATCATTCGGGCCAGCTTTTAAAAAGCTGTTTTTTGTAACACTAAAAAAGGGCCAGGTCAAGGTCTGGTGAGATGCTGTGGTGCGCCCGGTAGGATTCGAACCTACGACCCTCGGTTCCGAAGACCGATGCTCTATCCACTGAGCTACGAGCGCATTTTTTACGCAGCCGCCTGCAGCGCTGCGTGTTCGTGACAGTTTTACATTGAATTCACATCTCGTAAAGAACTGCGGTGCTATACTCGCACCCGTTCGAGATAGACTCTCGAAAAACTTACCCGCTAACCTCTAAGCTATGTGTGGCGTCGTTGGACTTGTTCCGCATAAACCGCATGCGGAAATCGAAAAAGAACTGGTCGATAGTTTGGGTCTTTTGTTGTACCGCGGCTATGACAGCGTGGGAGCCGCATTTGTAAAAAATGACGGAGTGGTCGTTACCAAAATGAAAGCAGAGGGGCAGCAACCACATCTAGAACTGCTCAAAAAAATTAATCTTGTTGACGTCGCAGGTGCAGAACCATCCCACATGGCGATCGGACATTCGCGCTGGGCCACTCATGGGCCGGCAACAAAAAGCAATGCCCACCCGCATCGTGACTGCACTGGCACGATCACATTGGTACATAACGGCATCATCGAGAACATGACAGAGATCCAACAATTTTTGGCCGAACAGGGGACATGCGTTGGCGATGACCACTATGCGAGTGACACGGATACCGAGGTCGCCGCCCATTTGATCGGATATTTTCGAGTGACGCGTAAGCAGGATTTTAGGCAGGCAGTAGAATCGGCGCTTAAAATTATTCGCGGGTCGTACGCGTTTTTGATTTTAGATTCTACGACGCCAGGGACACTGATCGCGGCTCGGCTTGGTTCGCCCTTGTTGCTTGGGGTGCGAGAGAAGCACTCGGACGAGGGCAAGCAGCCGGGCGCAACAGGTCAGGACATTGCGATCGTCTCGTCCGCCGAGCCGCTCGCCAACCACGGCTACTCGCAAGTTCGTGCATTGGAAGATGGCGATATGGTCGAGATAAAACCGGGCCGGTATCCAGAGACAGTGCGTTTTTACAAACAAGGAGCGGCATTGCCAACACCACAATTGACCACGCTAGATTTCAAAGCCTCGTTTGCCGACAAGGGTGATAACGCGAGTTTTTTTGAAAAAGAAATACGCGAGCAATCACAAGTCGCGCAGACCGTTATTAAATCGCACTACGTCGATGGATCGTGGGAGGCGCGGCTGGGCGGTTTTGCCAATTGGACTTTGCCGCAACTTCGAAAAATAAATCGTGTTTGGTTTATTGCGGAAGGCTCGTCACTGCACGCGGCGGAAGTTGGAGCGGAATGGTTCCGTCGCTATGCGGAATTAGACGCGACGACTAAATTAGCCAGCGAGTTTGCGCTCAATCCTGGTCGCGTAGATCCTGAGCACTCGCTGTATATAGTGATCAGTCAATCGGGTGAGACTGCTGATGTGCGGATTGCGGCCGAAGAAGTAGTGAGGCAAGGGGGAAAATTATTTGGACTAGTAAATGTTGTTGGCTCAAGCATTGCGCGCTTGGTCGGACAAAATGGCGGTGGTATGTACACGCATGCGGGCCCAGAGATTTCTGTTGCGAGTACCAAAGTGTATACGGGGCAACTCAATCAGCTCGCCGTGTTGACGTTGTTTTTTGCCAGAAATGTTCGTGGCAATATGTCACCGCTCGACGCGGAGGCCTGGATCAAAGCGCATCGACAAGTTCCAGCGCTCATGGACGAGACTTTGGCGTGTTGGGAACAGGTTCGCGGATTGGCTCCAAAATTTATGGATGCGGAACGTGGCGTTTTGTTTATCGGACGTGGACCAAACCTCGCAACCGCGCGCGAAGGCGCTTTGAAATTGCGCGAGTTGTCGTATCTAAATACCATCGGTGTTTCTGCAGGGGAGATGAAACATGGCACGATTGCTTTGATCGACGAAGATTTTCCCACGGTCGCGATCGCACCACACGATCGTTATTACGAAAAAATGGTCGGCAACATTCACGAGATCAAGGCGCGACAGGGTCCGGTGTATGCGGTTGTCACGCGCGGTGATACGGAGATTGCAAAATTGGCCGACGATGTAATTGAGATCCCGCAAACGCACGAGGCGTTTTCTCCGATTCTTGCAACTATTCCATTACAAATCTTAACGAACGAAGTCGCTAAGTTGCGTGATTGTCCAATCGACACACCACGCAATCTTGCTAAGAGCGTGACTGTTCAATAGCACAGATATTTTTTTGCAAAAGAAAAAGGGCATGTTGTTGATCAACATGCCCTTGTGAAGTTCGATCCGTGTTACGGATCGAACGGTGACTACTACGCGGCCTGGGCCTCGTCGTTCTGGACGAGGGTCAGCTGCGGCTTGGCGGTCAGGTCCGTGCGCGGATCGGCGCAGGCCTGGATCGTCCCGTCGAGGCCGACGCGCCCGTCCCAGACGCGGAGGATCCAGTACCCCATCTGCTTGCGATCGCGCAGCTGGTCGGTCACGCCTACCCGCGGGTAGCGTGCGTCGAGGCTGTTGAGGTCGCACGTCCAGTGGACGATGACCTTCTTCGGCCTCCCTACGACGGCGCCATCGAAGTGCCAGTACTCGGAGCACCGGTACCACATGCGCCTTGCGATCTCTCTGGAGAAGTGGTCGTACGCATCGGCGAACCCGAAGCGTCTGGCGCAGGGTCCCTTCTCCCCGTGGTTGACGAGCATGACGATCTCACCGCTCTGGTCGGGAACCGGGCAGCGCGCAAGGTGGTGGAACTGCGGGCGGTCGTACCGCGGGTCCGTGTAGATCTCGCGACCGCTCGACAGAGACGCGTAGACGTGGTTGCCGGTGTTCTCGGGGGTCTCGGGGAGCGGCTGGGCAAAGAGGAAGCCCTGGTTGCTCCGCGGGTCCCTGATGATGACGTTGGCCACCCGTGCGCGGACGAACTCATCCATCTGACGCTCCCCGCCATTGTAGCCGCTGGACGTCTGGGACGACGTGGACTGCTGGGCCGCGCGCTCCGTCCTCTGGGCGGCCTCGCGGGTCTCGCGCTCGACTCTGCTGGCGGCGCGTTGAGCGTCACGCTCGGCGTTCCTGGTCCTGACCCGGTCGCGACCGAGCTGCTCCGCGTCCTGGATCTCCTTGGCGGACTTGCTCGAACCCTTGCCGTCCGTACCCCTGTGCTTGCTCAAATATGTCACCTCTCCGAAATATGACTCCTCGCACGTGCGCGGAGTGTTTCTTCTGTTTTTGAAGGAACCGACCTTTCTAGCAAAAAAAAAGACTATTGTCAAGGGTCGCCTTACAAACCTCGGTCAGTATTATTATGATTTAGCCCAGGAAGTCCCTAGAACGCCCAGATCGATTCGCTGGTCGAACTAGTAAGTTTACCCGTACTTTCTTGCGCGACAGGCGCCCCAAGCTGACCAAAAATAAGGTCGCCGAGCGAGCCACTAAAACCTAGCATGCCAATTCCTGGGGCAATCGTTGCCTTAAAAGATGCAGGCACGACCGCCTCCGCGCTGGGACCTGCTATAAAGCCACCTGACGTTATGACAACTTCACGAGCCTTGTATATTTTTCCCAAAAACGTGACGTCCTGACTTGGGCCGACCGTCGCGTTGCCCGCAAAGGTAAATAGTTGTTGCCCAGCCGCACTGCAATTCATAGTTGCGGTAAGTGTTGTGGTGGGAGTGGGTACATACAATGGCATGTTGGTCTGGCATGTCAGTGCACCCTCCGGCGATTGTGCAGAAAATTCTACAATTGTGACGGTGCCATCTTTCTTAATAATTGCTTTCATTGTTGTTGGGATGTCATCCGGTCGAGTCGAAACGATTTGAACCGTAGCCTCTTTTTCTGTGGCCCCGACGGTGGGCTCATTAGAAGTGATGGTCCACGTTTCTACCCAACTTAATGCCTGAGTCTGCGAGGGAATTTTTGCAACCGTATCTACTTGATAGGTTTGCACCGCAAAGAGATCTGGCCTCTCAGCCGGTGGTGTAGATGGCTCGGAAATTTCTGGTGGTTCGTCTGGCGCAGGTTGGGAGGGTGGAATCACCCCAGGTGTGGACGCACCATCAGTTGGAAGTTGTTTGTCGCGAGCATTTCGTAAACCGGTGATGCCAATGCCCTCAAGAATCAATATGAGGATCAATAGTGCAATTGCGATGTAGTACCAAAGATTTTTGGGCATTGAGAATATGATACCAAATTTCTTGACGTTAAAAAAAAGAAAGGACGAACACTTTGTTCGTCCTTGTGGGTTGTATCAGATCTTGGGTCGAAGGATCTCAGGCAACGGCCCGAGTTGCTGGCGGATTTCCTCGGGGCTGAGCCCGAGGTTCCTAGCGACGACGATGGTCTCCTCGAGCTTCATAAAGACGTTCTCCTCTGGCAGTCCCTTGAACTCGCCCTGCGCCATTTCACGAATGTGGCCCAAGATGGTCTCACATTGTTTGCTGAGATCCTTGAGACACTTGGTGCGGAGCTCCACAAAGTGTTGGCTCCAGGCGGGTAGGTCTTCGATCGTGCGGTCGAGTGCGTTAGCGATTTCTGTTGGCAACTTGCCGTCTTTGCCATCCTCGTTCTTGAGCCAGTTGAACACTTGCTCATCGCCGTAGGACAGCTCGAGCATCATGCGTTCAGCTAGCTTTTTGAACGTTCGCCGGTCTAAGTCAGCGCCACAAGGTGTGGTCATCAACCTAGAGGTGCTGCGGTCCGAGGTGAAATGGAAACCACGCATCCAGCGGCGTTGGTTCCAAAACGGTCCGCGCTCTTTATTGACCTGACGATGCTGCCTGTCCCACGTCACATAGGTCTCGCAGTCGATACCCCACATCAAGTTGCTGATGTCGAATGTCAGCGACCCACTTTTGACGACCATCGTGTGTGCTTCAAGTTTGAGAAACCGGAATTTATCCGGTGGAGCCATGCAGCCGAAAGATTCATGACCGTCAGGCGGCATCATGTAGTGCACCTTATAGCCGCCATCCTCGGTAAATCCGGCATTGGCCACAAGGACGAACTTGCCGACGCTGTTGCTTAGGTGATCCTGGATAGTGCGCAGTGCGGCGTATTCCGCCTCGTGCTCTTCCTCCGAAACGGTCATCAGCACAAAGTCCTTTATGCGATCGCCGGTGGTTTCGCCCTTGCGAACGCGCTCGCTGAATTCCCGCTGTAGCTCATGGCACTGCTCAGCTTCTTTTTTGGCGCTGCCTTGCTGCGCTGCGATCTGTGCCAGCAACGCGGTAAGATCCAAATGATTCGGGTCTCGTGTCGTCATTTCTGTCTCCTCGTCTATCGTCGACATCAGTCCACGGACGTCGCTTTTTAAATTGAAAAAGTTCGCCCCTTTAATGGCAAACATATCGCGAACACTTGGCTCGCGCAAACCCTGCTAAGTTAGCGATGGTGCGCCCGCAAGGAATCGAACCTTGATACCTGGGTTAGAAACCCAGTGCTCTATCCGTTGAGCTACGGGCGCGTGTTGGGTAAGTGTATCCCATCTTTAGTGAGCAGGCGGAGAACTTGCCCAGACCATTGTGTAAGTGAGCCCATTGTGCAAGTGTCTGTGCTAGAAAAAACCTGTGGTGGTTTCTCAAAAACCAAGTACCTTCACAATAGAAACAAGGTGATACCGTGGGAATCAAGTATTCCATAGAACGGGTGGTGATGCAGCCGACCTCGCTGTGTAATCTTAACTGTGGCTACTGCTATCTTCCTGACCGTAACAAGAACCAGAAAATGTCGCTGGCCGTAGCTGAAAGGGTAGCGCAAGGGATTGCCAAGATTGACCGCACTGTTGAGATAATCTGGCATGGAGGCGAACCCTTAAGCTGTGGTCTCAATCACTTCTCACAACTTGTTTCTCCATTTGAACAGTTGCGAGAACAAGGGAGTGTTCGTCATGGCATCCAAACTAACGCGACTCTGATTGATCAGCACTGGTGTGAATTCTTCCGTTTGCATCAGTTCCGAGTAGGCGTAAGTATCGATGGGCCAGTCTGGGCGAATACCCGAAGGGTGGGGTGGGACGACAAGCCTGCCTTCGACAAGATCATGCTAGGAATTGGCCGTTTGCGAGAGGCTGGTCTTCCATTCAGCGCAATTTGCGTTGTCGGTGAGGACGAAGTCTATAAAGCGAGGGAATTGTACGAATTCTTCGTTGGGCTCGGCTGTTCGTCACTAGGGGTTAATATAGAGGAAAGTCTTGGCGCCCATGTCGTCAGCTCATGCGATGATGGAGCCACCGTGACGATGTTCTGGCAGACGCTGTTCTCAGAATGGCGGAAAAATCCGGTAATCAAAATGCGAGATTTCGCCAGAATATTGCCTTCACTGGCGGCGCTTGGAAACGAAGCTCAAAAAGGGCCACTCGAGCTCTACGACATCTTCCCAAGCGTAGCTTGGAATGGAGATGTTGTCCTACTAGCGCCGGAGTTTCTCAATACCAACGCTCCTCGATATGCCGATTTCGTAGTCGGCAACGTTTTGGACGAGAGTCTCCAAACGATCGTACGGCGAGGGGAAACTGCTCCTTACGTTCAAGATTTCTCACGCGGTGTTGGCCGTTGTCGAGAAGAATGTGAGTACTTCTCTCTGTGTTATGGTGGACAAGCAGGGAACAAGTTCTTTGAGCATGGCACGACTGACGCGACGGAAACGGCGTTTTGCCGAAACTCTGAAAAGAGATTGGCGGATGCTGTACTTCGGCAACTGGAGCAATCCAAAACCTGAGAAAGGAGACCACACATGCAGACTTTGCAAGAGAAAGCTGAGAAGCAGAAGGACCAGCTTCGGGAACTGGCCATGACAGTCAGTAATCTGGACGGAGATTGTGGCAGGGACAGTGAAACCACTAACCCACCGCCGCAAGACACAAATACCGTCAACTGGAACAAGGGCTGGGGTAAATACGGCAAGACCTAAGAAGGGCGAGCGGTTTTTCCCATCATATCTCGAGCGGAAGCCACAAGCTTCCGCTCTTTTTTCTTGCCACCTTTTTGGTACTATTAAAAAACCTAACCTATGGGAAACTCAATCGCTATCTCGCAAAAATTGTTAAAAAAATTCGTCACACAAAAAAAGCTGTCCGGTACAGTTTCTTTTTTAGAATATCTGCAAAAAAATAATCAGTTGAAAGATTTTTATGCTTTTTGTAAGCAACATGAGCGCGAGTTACAAACTCCGGAACACCTATCATCACATGTGCTTTTCCATGGGTCCCAGAGATTGCGACGTTCGCTCAAACCAAATGTTTCAATGGGACGACGCGGAAAAGCTGAGCAAGGTGCGTCTGTGTATGCCACTAGTGATGCAAATTATGCTATTTTTCTCGCCCTCTTAAATCTA
>CAZCZY010000036.1:0-2921 GCA_964503525.1 uncultured Candidatus Saccharibacteria bacterium | reverse complement strand
TGCGTTGTTAGAGTTATTCTCTGTGGCTGCTACGCTATTGCGGTTGTTCGCGTTATTGGCTTGTTCGGCGCGGCGGTTCACAAAGGTGAAAACTCCAATCACTATGGCCAGCAAAATGACAAAGGCTGTTAAACCAGCACTGCGTTTGCGCTCGCCACCACTTGCCGACTTGAGTTCGTCGAGAATCTCTTGGTCGGTTTTTTGGGGGCTGGGCGTTTTTGACATACCGGAAGGGTTACCTTGGCCGTTGTTCGGCTTTCCTCCCTTGGGTTTAGAATCGTTAATGTTCCTCACCTCCTCTCATGTTGTTAAGGGATCAAAACCCGCCGCAATCGACGGGATTTTGGAGTCTAGCATGTGTTACGCTGGTTACGAAAATGCGTATTAGGCCACTTATCCAAATGTTTTCAACTGGACAAAAAGCGCTTACTTTCTGCAGTGTTAGTGCAAAATAAGGCTTTCTAGACGAACATAATGAATCTCCGCCTGCCCAATCGATACAAGGACCGCTTTGATGCCGCACGTCAATTAGTTGGACGCTTGGCAAAATTTTCTGGACGAACTGACGTGGTATTGCTGGCTATCCCTCGCGGAGCCGTACAAATCGGGAGTTTCTTAGTGCGCGAACTCAAAATACCGCTGGATGTGATCTTGGTTAAAAAAATCCCGGCGCCCGGGTCGGAAGAATTGGCAATGGGCGCAGTCGCGATCGATGGCGGTCAGGTATTGGACGTTGAAATGGTGCGAGAATTTACTGTGTCACAAGAACTGCTCGATGCGGAGCGACAACGCCTCATAGCTTTGATGAAAGAAAAAGATGTTATGTATCATGCCACTGCAGGCAAAATTTCAATAAAAGATAAAACGGTCATATTGCTGGACGATGGCATTGCAACGGGACACACGATGCAGGCAGCGGTAGAATTTGCGCGGCGACAGGGTGTTAGCAAAGTGATCGTAGCTTCGCCGGCAACGTCAAACGCAGCAGCTCAGATATTGGAGAAGATTACTGATGAACTAATAAGTTTAAAGACAGAAAAACAATTTCTTGCTGTGGGTACGTATTATGTAAACTTTCCTCAGGTTGAAGATGATGAGGCGATACAATTATTAGCGGCCTCGCGCGGCACATTGCATAGCAAATAAATCATGCATATTCCGGTCCTAAAAAAAGAAGTTCTCGAGACTCTTCGGATCAAACCGGGCGGCATTATTGTTGACGCAACTTTTGGTGAGGGCGGTCATGCTCGGGAGATCCTGCGCAAACTTGATGGCGGTAGCACACATGGAAAATTGATTGGTCTTGATCGTGATCCAACGGCAATTGATGCCGCAACGCATGCATTTGAAAAAGATATTGCCTCGGGTCGTCTCGTTTTAGTCCAATCGCGCTTTTCCGAGCTCGCAAATGTGTTGTCATCACTCAGTCATTCCACGGTTGACGGCATCGTGATGGATCTCGGTGTCTCAACTCAACAAATCTTGTCTCCAAAGCGTGGCTTTAGTTTTCAGCACGATGCACCACTGGACATGCGCATGGATCTTCAAGAAGATTTCACTGCAGCACGATTGTTGGCGGAGTGGGACGAGAAACAACTGACCGATTTATTTTTCTTAGTAGGCGAACAAAAATTTGCGCGGCGGCTGGCTCGTGCCATCGTGCAAACCCGCAAGAAAAAACGTCTCATGACTACCCAAGAGTTGGTAGCGTTGGTTGATCAAACCATTCCAGCCGCCGCGCGCCGAGGATCCAGTCATGGCGCAAAACCCAAACATGCCGCAACGCGAGTTTTCTTGGGACTACGGATTGCAGTCAATCATGAGTTGGAAGAAATCGAGCGGGGTTTATCAGCGGCAGTGCATGCGTTAGAGCCGGGAGCTCGCCTTGCGGTTATCACATTTCATTCACTTGAAGATGGGATAGTAAAACGAGCATTGAGGCGCTTTGCGAGTGACTGTATCTGTGACCCGAGTTTGCCGATTTGCCAATGTGACCATCGTCAGTTAGTAACTGATATAACACGCAAGCCCATCGTACCGACCGTGGCAGAAATAGCCGCAAACCCCCGCGCTCGTAGCGCAAAACTTAGAGTAGTGGAACACATATGATTTTATCTTCAATCAAAAAAATAATCCCAATTGTATCAGCGGTACTTCTTGTTGTTGTCGAATTTGTCGCCATTTACTATGTACTTAATGCAGAAAAAAGCGACCAGATCAATGAAATGAGCGCACCAACAAATCAAGAAGTAATCCTGCAGACGCCTGACAGAGCCACCGATGGCGTTGATTCCATTACCCCCAACCAAAACGAAGCAGAACCTACTCCTCAAAATAGAGATGCAGAGGAGAAGAGCACTGAACCTGTTGATCCAGGAAATTCTACAGTAGAAAATTTGCCCGAAGTACCCTTTCCGATTCAATAAAACGATTGATCAAGCGCCAGCAAGCGTCTTGATCAAACCCGATGTGGCTAGGCTCAGCTGTTTGCGCGTGTGGAGATTTTTGAGCGCAAAGACTTTTTTCTTGAGTTCTTCCGGTCCTTGCCAGGCAACCCACTCAATACCAAGTTTGTCGGCAAATTTTAATTGCTTGTCTAGTTTTTTTACATCACCGGGGTACAGCAAGGTATTTACACCAGCTGCACGTAAATCTGCTGCAATCTTTTCTGCAACTGTAGCTGACGTGGGATCAAAAATTGCAACCATGGCTTTGGCAGGATGTTGATACTTGGGTGCAAGTTTGAGTTCTTGCAGGGCGTCGAACAATCGACCGAGCCCGAGCGACGCACCAACGGCTGGAATGGTTCGTTTAGAAAAAACACCGACGAGGCCATCGTAGCGACCACCACCCACGGTACTCCCAAACAACGGAAGATCTGCGATGGTCGACTCAACGACCATGCCGTTGTAATAGTCGAG
>CAZCZY010000035.1:0-11346 GCA_964503525.1 uncultured Candidatus Saccharibacteria bacterium | reverse complement strand
GGCCCGGGCCTCTCGGCCCGGGCCGTCGCCCAAATCCTCCGCGATGTTTTGGAGCGCTACAATTTGGAGGGCTGGGAAGTCAGGACCACCGATACAATCGTCTCGGGAGTTGTCGTCTCACCCAACCAACGCATGGTGTGGATTCGGCGCGGTGCCACGCTCGAACTCGAACGCCTCGCGCCAATCATTACCCACGAGATTGAGACACATGTTTTGACCACGGCCAACGGCGCCGCGCAGCCCCTCGAGTTGTTCGTGACAGGGTTTGCCGGCTATTTAAAAACGCAAGAAGGTCTGGCCGCTTACAACGTCACCAATCAACACCCCGAGGTGACCCGACCGCAACGCTTTTGGGCGCGCAACGCAATCGCCGTAGATTTGGCCCGATCAAAATCTTTCAGAGAAGTGTATGAGGAAATTAAGCGCCTGGGCTTTGACGAACACCTAGCCTTTGGCGTGACCACTAAAGTCAAGCGCGGCTTTGCTGACACAAGCACTCCCGGAGCATTTACCAAAGATTATATTTACTTAGCTGGACGTCACGACGTCGCGCATTTTATAGAACACGGTGGTAGTCTCATGGACCTGTATCTCGGAAAAGTAAACGTTGATGACGTTGACTCCGTTAAGCAATTGCCTTGGATCGTCGCGCCAAAATATTTGCCGGCGTTTGTTCGTGCTTAGCGCGGCCCCGAAGCGTCCTTACTTCGGCGGAATCTTGATATTTTTTGGCAAGCGCACGCCTGGAAATATTGCCCGAACAATTCCGTACGCAATCGGCCGACTTTTGCCCCGGTAGGGATAATGATGCATATCAACCCCCGGTGAGTCATTGATTTCAATAATCTCGGCCCCGGCCTTTTCTGGCGTCGACGCGGTAAGATCTTTTACTGCCAAATCCACACCCGCCACACGTAATCCAAGGGCTTCTGCTGCGCGCGCCGCATACCGCTTAAGCGCCATGGAGGCCTCGTCAGTCGCGTCATGGCTGGTACCGCCTAGCGACACATTGGCCGTCTTACGGAGATAAATCCATTGGCCTTTGTGCGGAACCGTTTTGAGAGTCACTTTTTGTTCGTGCAGATTTTCCTGCACAATCTCGTCAACAGAAATGGCGATCAGCGGCTTGCTAAAATCCCCTGCCTTGGCGACTTGGGGCATGCTGTTGAATTTTTTTATCAGGCCAGCGACCGAGGTGCGACCATCGCCAGCAACTCCTGCAGGTTTCCGACGTAATACTGACCACACGCGTCCATCAATCACAAAAAATCGATAATCTTTTCCGCTTACAAAATCCTCGATTAAAATTCCCGGATCATAGTGACGAACTTCGTTAACCTTTAGCGTTCGCCCAACGGCTATTGCTAATTCTTTGCGATTTTTTACGCCGACACTGACACCGTATCCATGCGAACCGGCAACGGGCTTGACCACGAGTGGAAATTTGTGGAGATGGACGATTTTGTTCGCCTCGTTGAGATTTTGTACAAGGTGTGCCGCTGGTACTCTAAATTTTGCCGACTTTAGTAACATTTTTGTTAAAAATTTGCTGTTCGAAATACGCGCACTCACCATATTATTTACAACGGGTACTGTACCTTTAATTAAAACGCGCTCGCCTTTATAGGTAAACTCAACTAAATTTTCCGGCACGTGCAATGTCTTGACACTCACTCCCATTTTTTTTGCCGCCTTGATAATTAATTGCGTCGAGACAGAAAATTGAGCCATGCGCGTTACAGTAGCAAGAGAGTAACGAGGTAGACAACCAGCGCGGCCATAACTGTCAGGGGCAATCCAACACGAATAAAATCCCACACACGTAACTCCCCCGCATCATGAATCATCGCCGCAGCGGGAGTACCAATCGGCGAAATAAAATCGATCGACAATGCGAGTGTCGCGGGGATCACCAACATGCGTGCATCAAACCCCTGAATATTTGCGAGACTTATTATTACGGGAATCAAGAAAGCTGCCGTAGCCGTATTACTGGCAACGGTAGTCAAGGCTACACCTATAGCGATTAAGGCCAATGCGAGGACTGGTTGAGACAAGCCGCCAAAAGTGTTTTCTAATGCGTTCGCCAATTGGTCTGCCAATCCAAGGGTCAGCATGGCTTGTCCTAGTGCTAAGCCACCACCAAAAAGTAACAGCGCGGAAAAAGGTACTTTGGATAGGTCGCGTTGCTCAAGTAGACCCGTCGCAAAAACTGCCACCGCTCCGCCCAGTGCGACAATACCGGGGTGAATTCCATGCATCGGTTCTAACAGCCACAAGACAATTACAAGAATGCCAATCAGCACCGTCATTACTTCGGGCTTGCTCCATTTTTTTTGCGTATACGTTAATTTAAGTTTGGAAATTTCTGGGCGCAAACGTGTGATCAGCACCAACCATGCGAGCGGTACGAGTAGCAGTGCAATAACAAGTCCTGGTTTGAGCCACCCCAAGAAACTCACCGTCATGCCGTTTTGAGCCAAAAAATCAACGGCCAAGGCGTTTGGCGGCGTTCCAACTATGGTGGCCATTCCTCCTATAGCTGCACCAAATGTCAGCGCAAACAGTAAGGCTTTTCCCAAATTTGGCGCTAATTGTTTTAACCGATTGACACGAATAATTGCCAAAGCAATGGGCAGCAAAAAGGCGACGGTTGCCGTGTTGCTAATCCACATACCAAAAAATGCCGTAATGATGAGCAGTCCCAGCAATAATAAGCGCGCGGATTTTCCAAAAACTTTAATCGTCGCCGTAGCTGCACGGTGCGCGACTCCATGTTTTTCCAATGCCACCGCCATGACAAAGGAGCCAAGAAAAAGCGCAATCACTGGGTCAAAAAATGGCGCGAGAACTTGTTTCTCGGTCAGCGGCGTTGTGAGGACTAGGAGAATCGGAATCAGCAGTGCGGTCACAAACAGCGGAAATACTTCCAAAATCCACAATGTGCCAACCAGTGCCAAGATGGCCAAAATACTTCGGGTACTGTCGTCCTGCATCGGCCAAACCATCACCACGGTATACAAACTCACTCCCACCAGCAGGCCGACCAGCTGCTTTGTTGAAAACGCACTACTCCTTTTAGTTTGTACCATTGTACCTATGGTACAACGTTGTCATGGAAGTTGTTTTGGATAACTTGCGCAGCACCTATAATGTCGGCTCCATCTTTCGAACGGCCGATGCGGCCGGCATTACGCGCATCTACCTGTCTGGGATTACGCCTGGTCCGATTGATCGCTTTGGTCGAACCAACGACAAGCTTGCAAAAGTCGCGCTGGGTGCAGAAAAGACCGTATCCTGGGAGCATGCGGTCAAAACCACCGCACTCCTTGATCGACTCAAAAAATCTGGCTATCTCATTCTTGCACTGGAGCAACATGCTAAGGCGAGAAAGTTGTTTGACCCAAAAGTTCATTCAAAAATACATAGAGCTAAAAATATCGCGCTGGTAGTCGGGCCGGAGATCAAAGGGCTATCCCCTGCTATTCTCAAACGTGCCGACCTGATTCTCGAGATTCCCATGCACGGAAAAAAAGAGTCACTCAATGTTTCCGTCGCGTTTGGAATCGCCGTTTATACAATTGCGAACAGCCCGTAGTAACCCGCACTCCGATTTTTATCCGCGCGCCGCTTGCTCCAATGCTTCGGGTTTCATTTTTCCAAAAGTCCGAACTCTTGTGAACAATTGCTGCGCGATATCTTCTTTGCGTTGGCTCATGAGACGTCGCGGTCCTGTAAAATCATCTTCAATCCACTTGCTGGTTGCGCGAGCGATAAGCATACGATGAGAGGCTTCTGTTCCATCAGGGTACGTCAAGTCAAAACCACTTCTGGTTCGTCCCGAACCACCAAGACGAACGCCACGCTGTTTCATTTCATCTTCAATAATTTTACGAAGCTCTTGGCCAGCTTCAGGGTTTGGTACATACAAGATGAGCGAATCTAGTTCAGTTACCAACTGACGCAGATCGGCGCAAAACTTCATAGGAACATTCCACCCTTTTTTACTCGCGATGCTTTGTATCTTCTTGTGCGCCTCCAGTAATCCCTCGTGAAATCGTTTGGTCTCATCGAGCGTATCGGAGGCATTGGCCCCAACAGGAACAAAACTAAAATATTCCTTGTATTGAACACCGACTTTTTTGCCGCTTGGAGTGGTAAACGTCGGTCGTTGTGCCTCGAGGTCTGCGCCCCCACGTTGCATAACTTGGAAGTAGTCCCCCGTATTAGTCACTTGGTATCCGTTCTTACCGTACGTTGGCAAAATATTTTTATCGAGTTCTTCAAAGTAGTCCGGCTCTTTGCCCGCTACAAGATTCGAAAGTAAAACATCCGCATGTTTCCGATCAAACCGCGAGTTGAGATACCCGGCGATGCCATTGGTCGCAACTTTTCGCACGCGCTCCTTTGCAAACGTTATGTCTTTTGATTCGTAATACGTTCGCATCCAGTCTTGGAGTTGCTGCGAAAATTCTAAAGAATATTGCGGCGTAATGCCCTCGCGCTCGCTAAAACGCCGCTGCTGTTCCATTTTTTGGGCGGCTTCTTGGTGGGCGTCAGGAGTTTGTTCGGACATGCCATGATCTTAGCACCCCGTTGGCCCACAGAGGGGCTTAGCCTTGACAATGGACTAAAAATAGCGTACGCTCTCCGGTTACTTAATTAAGCCCAAAAACCCATGAAAAACGTGTATAAAGCAGTTTTAGTAGTTGGTCTGGCCGTTGCAGTCGCTGCTCCGGGATCCGCATTGGCATTTGTTCAAGCTGGCCAAAAAAGCGGATTTACGTATCCGCTGCCGCCAACTGTTCCTACGCAAACGGTGGAACAAATAAGTGGCGTCCCCTATCCGCTCGTCGCTGCTGATGGTTTTTATGGAAAAATACGCGGCCAACGCAAAGATAATGTGAGTGTTTCTAATTTGGCTAATTACAGTGCTGATCTTGCGCTTGATGCGAGCGGCGAACCAGCGGCAACCTGGACGCGTCACAACTACAGCACCGGTCATAGTGAAGTTTTGATGGCCCGGTGGAACGGTAGCAAGTGGACCGGAATGCAAAATCAAAATGGACCAGATAATCTCAGCAACTCACCCTCTGTGGGTAGTGGCCTATCAAGTATTGCTTTTGACCACAATGATCAGCCGATTGTTGTCTGGAGCGAAGGCACTCAAGTTCGCCTCATACGTTGGACAGGCTCCAACTGGCGCGGCATGTCAGGCATGACGGCCTATGACGTGGTCAATGCCAATTTTCCGGATCAATACGGTGGTTACACGAGTATTGCAGTGAGCCGCACAACCGGCTATCCGGCCGTAGCAATTGGTAACGGTCAAATCTACGTAGTGCGCTGGAATGGTTCGACCTGGAATGGTTTTACAGGAGCATATGATCAATTGACGGCGGGCATGCAAGATTCTCACTCACAGCCCGTATTAAAAATTGACTTCAATGGCAGGGCGCATGTCGCCTGGTTCCGTCAAGGACCGTATTACTACAATCGCAGCATTATGTATGCGCGCTTTAATGGTACGAACTGGAGCGGATTGAACGGTGGCCAAGTCGATGTAATTAACGCCGGCGAAGGCGTAATTGATTCAGCACCAGATCTTGCAATCGAACAGGGCACGAATGTGCCAGCCATAGTTTGGGCAGGAAATGATCAGACCGGCCAAAATGGTGTGCTCTTCAAGCATTGGAATGGTGGCATGTGGCGAGGTCATAATGGTGCACCGTACGATATGATTCCAAGCAACGGTATTGCCGGGCAGCCCGAAATCGCTACCGCGCTTAACGGGACAATTGGCGTTTTGTACTACTTGGATACCGCTTACAACATTGGCTACAGTCAGTGGGCCGGTGGCATGTGGCGTGGGATTACTCAGGCCGCCCCACAACTGGTCGATCCCCTTTCTCCAGGGGCTGTTAGTGACCTCGAAATGGATTACTTAGGTCATCCCAATGTACTCGGCTTGATCGGTGATAATCCAAGCGATCCAGATCAAGTCAACGTTTACTTTACGCAGTGGAAAGATTTTCCGAATAACTAACGCGCTCGGAGCAAGCGCCGACGAGAAAAACCGCCAAAACGTTTGTTCGGCGGTTTTTTTTATTTCACTGCTTTTTTTTGCGCTGCTCGACATTGTCGCGCACTTTTCACGCCGGCTTTGTTTTGGACAGCGCCTCGATCAGACGCTGCAAAGCTTCCTCTTGCCGTGTAAGACGTTCGCGCCGACCTTCCAAAATCCGCTGAAACCAGAGAATCAGCTCCGGCATGTGACGAAGGATTTCATCCTCAACCTTCTCAAAACAACACTCCGCTACATCCATGCCTAGGAAAATCTCGTGACGAACGTAATCGTCAAAATCCTCGTCGTCAGTGGGGTTGTAAATGTGGCCACATAGCTCACACTCCAGACGTTTGGATGTACTGAACCCAGCACCATGTCCAAAAAGAGCCGGGGAATCAATAATCCGCGCCATGTTCGAGCCTCCTTTTATTTGCCGACGATTGTCAAAAAACTGCGGTCAGCAAATCTAACCCGACTGCCTGTGAAGTTCAAGTCTATTTCTGCCGCGCAAGATTTTCTTTAACGCGAAATTTTACAATATTAGTTATCAAAGGGAGCGGCAGTGGTTTACCTAACGGAAACTGGATCATTCCCTTGGCAAGCTTGTAGTCCAATAACTGTTTTTTAAATGCCACAATAGCCGAAGGAGTCGGAAATAAACTGATGTGGTTTTTATAAGCGGCAAAATGCGCCAGGTTACCTTGTAATATAAAAGTCGGAACTTGATAACTTATAGTCTCCACAGCTGCCGGTGCCGCCGTCTTAATTGTTCGCCGCAACTTTCTCAACGTTGCTGGGACCTTGGTTGGAAAAGTATTGATGTATTGGTCGATAGTCTTGAAGTTTGTTCGCTTCACAGAAGAAATATTATTCTGGCTGGGGAGGAAGGGATCGAACCTTCGATGGTGGATTCAGAGTCCACTGCCTTACCGCTTGGCTACTCCCCAAGGCAGTAAAAAACTAACATGCTACTGCCGTAAAAGAAAAACCACGGCTTAGGGAACCGTGGTTTGAGCGATGCTCTTGAGAAACACTGGAGCGCTCAGAGATACCTGAAGTTGTAGAACGGGACGATGGTCCGTTCGTTTGTAGTTTGTGCAAGTTTCACCAGACGAAGCGTTGCGCCATCGCCGGTAAAGACCAGCCCGATAATCGCATCGCGCCCATAGCGCTCAGACAACCCCAGTTGTTCGCTCTTTTTACGCCAATGTCGGATGCCTCCCAGAAACGCAAAGCGACAGCGCTCAAGTTGCAGCTGCTCTGACAGGCTAGAAGGATCCAAAGTCCACCACTGTAGACGACGACCGTGATCGCCGTGGGCAAACCACAGCACATGCCGCACTAGTTCCGCCGGCAGTACGCGAACATGAGGCTCTACGAGTGAGCGAACCTGCGCTGCATCATAGGTCGGCAGTACGTCCAGAATCCCCGGCTGGCAATACGGCAGCGGAGTAACCCAGCCAACGCCAGGTTCGCTCACCGGCATGACCTCCCAAATCCGGCAAGTCTGTGCGCTCACGTTATGAAGTACGAGGCGAATCGGCTGGGTCTTCCTGGTTTCGCAGCATGCGGTCTCAGGCAGAGCTGCTGGTTGAGCATCGTGCGGCAAACGAGTACGGCCGACAAAGACAACCTTCTCTGACGATTTGCATAATAAATCGGGATGGCAACCACCCCTCAGTGGAAAATAGAATCTTCCATCGACAAAATCACCAAAGCTGTCTTCTCCACCTGATACGAGACAAGCCGTATTTTGTGGAATAAAACCCGTGACGCAGAAGCCAATCGTCGGCAAATCTGCACGCGCGATTGCGTTAGTTGTTAAAAGCACAAATCACCTCCCGGCCAATGACCTGCAAGGAGGCTAGCGTGCCACTATTTTGTTCGCAAGTCGCTAGGCCTGTTACACTCGCAAGTAGCGGTGCACCGCAAACAAACTCGATACGACACCGAGCAAGACTCCCAAGGCAAGCTCCCCGACGATGACGACCGCCAAATTGTTTTGGACAAATTCAAATACTTGGCTTGATGTTCCAAAAAAAGATTCTAGTTTTGGCGAGGCCCAGAGCAACGTTGGTTGCAATACTGCAACCGTCACGATACTTGCTATAAACCCATACAAAAACCCCTCAACAAGAAATGGCCCCCGCACAAATCCATTGGTCGCACCCACTAATTTCATAATGGCTACTTCCTCACGCCGGGAATAAATCGTGATCCGGACCGTATTGCCTACCACCAACAAAGCAATCGTCCCGAGCGCGATGCCAATTGCGAGGCCGCCTGTTCGTGCCCATTGGGAAATCCGCGAGAGTCGCTCGATCGTTGTCCGATTATCATCAAAATTTACGCGCTCTATTATCTGGCCATCGACTTTACTTTTTAGCGCCTCATTAATCGAACTATAATCAGCCGTATTTTGCGCATACAGGACCAAAGTTGTTTGTAGCGGATTGTCTTGCAGTTCCAAAAGCGATTCCGCAATGATTGTATTGTCGAGGTGTTTTTCCTTAAATTGTGCCAGCGCATCCTCGCGACTGATCATTTTTATATCAGTCACGCCCGGAATGTTAGAAATCTCTGCACGTGCTGTCGCGATTTGTTCTTCCGATGCCAGTTCGTGAAAATATACACTGATGTCTATTTTTGATTCGAGACTTTGTAGCGCAATGTTCAATAAGAAATTGACCAGCAAGATCGAACTCACGGCCAGCAGCGTCAGTGTCGTGACAAACGTCGTTGAAAGCGATAATCCAAGATTGCGCCAATAATTTTGGAGTCCGGTGCGTAAAATACGCCGCACTTGATATACGCCGGTGTTAGCCATTAGAGTAAGTACCGTCCCTCTTTTTCGTCCCGAACAACGCGGCCGGCATCCATCGTTATTACATGCCGCTGCAGCTCGTTCACGATATCAGCGTTATGCGTCACCATGAGCACCGTCGTGCCGGCCGCATTTATTCGCTCCAACAACTGAATTACTTCTTTAGCATTGATCATGTCGAGGTTGCCCGTTGGTTCGTCGGCAATAAGTAATTTAGGATTATGAATGAGCGAGCGCGCAATCGCGACGCGCTGTTGTTCGCCGCCAGATAATTGGTTTGGAAAATTGTCACGTCGATCACGTAGCCCAACCACATCCAGTGTTTCCAAAACTTTATCGCGGATCTTTTTTTGCGGATCATTTCCAGAAACTTCCATGGCAAAGGCAACATTTTCAAAAACAGTTTTACGCTCGAGTAACTTAAAGTCTTGAAAAACAACGCCAATCTGGCGTCGGTAATACGGAATATGTCGACGAGAAATGCGATTAACAATCCAATCATCCACGTGGATCTCTCCTTGAGTAGGTCTCTCTTCTGCAATTAACAAGCGTACCAGCGTCGATTTACCGGTACCACTCATCCCAACAAAAGAAACAAACTCTCCCGTCTCAATGGTGAGCGAAACATTATCGAGCGCCACCACATTTGGTGGATATACCATTGAAACGTTGCTGAGGACGATCATGTATTAATTTGGCACTTACTATAGCCAAAAAAAAGCAACCTGTCGCGCTCGGTAATTTATGCACGTCGATTTCCCAAATAGCGTTTGACATGGCTAGGCTACGAGCACTATCATGTGGATAAGTAACTTCCCCAATTAGGGGCTCTAATTATTTAATCAGGAGTTTCTATGGACAATATGGATAAAATGATGACCTCAGGGCCAACGGGCCAAATGATGGGCAAAAAAATTGGCGGCAAAATGAGTATCGGCCAATATATCGGTTTTCAGAAAAAATATTACATGTGGCTATTGATTGCCACGGTAGTTGTCGGTGCACTTACGCTCATTCCAGGCCTTTCTGGCATCTTCTCGGTGCTCGGTTGGCTTGTGTGGCTCTACGCAACATTTGTCTTTTTCTGGTGGGGCTATCAGTTTGCCAAGATGAAAAAGGGCGAACTTAAGGACGTCTTAATCGGTGGTGGCGTTCTCGGAGTTATTTATGGTGTGATTTCTGGTATTTTCCGCATGCTGTACTTCTTGATTGTGTACCGAACAATTTTCTCTGGCATCGGTGTATTCGGGGTAACCCTTGGACCCAGCGTGACAGCGCTGGCATTTATGGGCCTAATCTATGCAATAATCGGCGGCGCAATTGGTGGTCTACTAGTAGCGATGATCGGGTTTGCCGTTGCTGGTGGCTTTTCCAAGCCATCTGGTCCGATGGGTGGCCAAGGGCAAATGGGTGGCCAGCCTCCAATGCCTCCAACGAAGTAAGGCACAAAGTTTTTGATAAGTTAGAAAAGTAAAAAAAACCCGCGATCTTCGCGGGTTTTTTGTTTTAGCGTAAACATGCTCCCGCTAAAACTCGTTGTTAAACCTCTTTATGTCCATGCGGCTTGTTGGGACGCTTATTTAGATCAACTTCGCACGCAGCACGCCAATTTAAGTAGCCTTCCATAAACGGCATAAGTTTTCCGTCCAGAACCGCCTTTGCGTTACCCGTCTCAACGCCCGTCCGATGATCTTTTACCAGCTGATAGGGGTGGATCACGTATGACCGGATCTGATTACCCCATTCCGCACTCTGGTACGAACCCCGTAACTTTCGCTTCTCAGCCTCACGGGCCTGTTCGCGTAACATCGTAAGCTTGGATTGCAAGACTCGCATCGCATTGGCCCGATTTTGGACTTGACTGCGCTCAGATTGGCTAGTAACAACCGTGCCTGTCGGGATATGCGTAATACGGATCGCAGTGGATGTTTTGTTTACATTTTGACCACCCGCGCCACCCGCCCGGTACATGTCAATCTTGAGATCGTCGGGACTGATTGAAACACCCTGTGCTTCGGCAATTTCTGGCAGGACCTCAACGAGCGCAAAACTTGTTTGCCGTAACTGATCAGCATTAAAGGGCGACTGTCTCACCAGTCGGTGCACGCCAAATTCTGATTTTAAATACCCGTATGCATATGGTCCGTGGATATCGATGGTTGCGGACTTGATTCCAGCTTCTTCGCCACGCGAAGTGTCGATAATGCTTGCCTTAAAACCCTGATGCTCAGCAAAGCGCAGATACATGCGCAGCAGCATTTCTGCCCAATCCATGGCGTCGACACCACCAGTCCCCGCATGAATGGCTATAATTGCATTGTTGGCGTCATAGGGGCCGCCCAGGAGTAATTCAAACTCATGAGCCTCGACGTTTTTTTGCAAATCTGCTGTCCTTGAGGACAAGTCGCTTTTTAAGTCTGCATCGGCCTCCTTTGAGGGTGCCGCCTCAACTGCA